>CADARW010000062.1 GCA_902790405.1 uncultured Bacteroidia bacterium | reverse complement strand
CTGGAGGCGAACTTGCTGCTGCAATGATGTGCGACAGCATTATCCGCGTTATCCCCGGTGCTATTGGCGACGAGCAGTCGGCCTTGTCCGATTCGTTTCAGGACGGACTTCTTGCACCGCCAGTCTATACCCGTCCTGCTGAGTTCAACGGATGGAAAGTCCCAGATATTCTGCTTTCTGGAAATTTTGCCAAGATAGATGAGTGGAAAGAGGAACTTGCCTACGAGCGCACAAAGGCATTGAGACCGGATTTGTTGGATGAGTAGAATAAACTAATACTCAATGCTTTTTAATTCCATAGAATTCTTGCTTTTTCTGCCAGTAGTTTTTCTGCTGTATTGGTTTGTTTTCGGTAGGTTTATCGATAAGTCGAAATGGCAGTTGTGCTTACAGAATGCCTTTGTAGTTGTGGCAAGCTATGTATTCTACGGTTGGTGGGACTGGCGTTTTCTTGTTCTTATTGCAATAACATCCTTCTGCTCTTGGATTAGTGGAATAATGATAAAACGCGTTGAAGATGGAAAAACTATTGATAATAAAGTTTCAAGGAAGAGAAAACTGATTACAGCCGTCAATATTGTAATCAACCTTGCAATATTGGCGACCTTTAAGTATTATGACTTTTTTGTTACGGAGTTTGCAAAACTTTTCCACTTGTCTGCCTATGGCATATTGCTCAATGTGATACTTCCTGTCGGCATATCGTTTTACACCTTTCAAGCGTTGAGCTATAGCATTGATGTTTATCGTCGCAAGATAGAGCCAACTCGCGATGTGATAGCATTTTTCGCATACATATCGTTTTTCCCTCAGCTTGTAGCCGGACCAATAGAGAGGGCGACAAATCTTCTTCCGCAGTTTCTAAAAAGGCGCGAATTCGACTACAATACAGCTATTGATGGATGCCGTCAGATATTGTGGGGATTGTTTAAGAAGATTGTTGTTGCTGATAATTGTGCGCTGGTTGTAAATCAGGTATTTGACAATTATGCAAATATGCCTGCAAGTATGTTGTTGATTGGCGCGCTCTTCTTTACTTTCCAGATTTACGGAGATTTTTCTGGTTACAGCGACATTGCCATAGGAACAGCCAAGCTGTTTGGAATAAAGTTAATGCGCAACTTCAATGTGCCGTATTTTAGTCGTGATATTGCAGAGTTTTGGCGAAGGTGGCACATTTCTCTCAATACATGGTTCCGGGACTATGTATATATTCCGCTCGGAGGAAGTCGTACAGCTACTGCAAAGGTTATACGCAATATCTTTGTAATCTTCCTTTTAAGCGGATTCTGGCACGGTGCAAACTGGACTTTTATTGTATGGGGAGCCTATCACGCTTTGCTATTTTTACCACTAATTCTTTTGGGCAAGAACCGCAAATATACCAATGTCGTTGCCGAAAGCAAATTGTTGCCAAGTGTGAAGGAAATATGTATGATAATAGTAACATTCTTGCTGGTAATGTTAGGCTGGATCATATTCCGTGCAGAAACCATAACTGATGCTTGGCAATACATCGTCTCATTGTTTAGTACGGAGATATGGCGCGCATCATATACTCTTTTCCAATATCCGACAAATTCTTGCTTTATATTGATAATGTTAGTGGTCGAGTGGTTGCAGAGAGAAAAGAACCATGGTTTGGACATGGGATTCACTAAGAAATATTCTTGTTTGAGATTTATTGCTTGTTTAATTGTTTTTATTGTGATTGTAATGTGGTTGTCTTCTGGTAAAGGCGAAGCTTTTATTTATTTTCAATTCTGAATTATGGGGAAATTTATAAAACATATAGCAATATTCTTATTTGTAGCCACATTATTTTTGTCTATTGTTGAAATTTTTGTTCGTCATATTCCCAATAGTTACAAGCATAATTTGGAAATCCTGGAACAAAATAGAGATAGCGCTGAAGTAATGATATTGGGCTCTTCTCATGCAAAACAAGGGATAAATCCTAGATGCTTTCATCAAAAAGCTATCAATATGGCTTTAGATGGACAGGGAATACCCATCGATGCTTTTATATTGGAAAGATATGCAGACAATTTACCTAATTTGAAATATATTATACTGCCAGTTGATTATCAGACATTATATATGTTTGATGCATATGGTTCTAATGATAGATATATGTATTACAATGTATATTATGGATACGAACCTAATGCTTTTTCTATTGAAAATTATGAAATATTTCACTATAAATCTATAATACAGAAAATTAGCCATTTTATTCAAGGAAACATTCATTTATGTGATGATTTAGGCTTTGATACTGTTGAGGATAAATGTACTGACGGCTCTGAATGGATGCTGGATTATCAAACCGTTCCCAATTTAGACAATCCTTCTGTTTTTAACAATGATACCATTTATAAAAACATTGAGGCATTGAATAGAATAGCACAATATGCCCAAGAAAACGATTTGTATTTGGTTATTGTTTCAATTCCAACACATCATTCATTTTATGAAAAAACAGATTCAGTACAAGAATCTTTTACTAGATGTAAAATAGAAAAAATTGTCGCAAAATCCGAAAAAAATATGTATTTCGATTATTTTGAAATGCCTCTTGATGACAATGATTTCTCTGATGCTACGCATTTGAATGTTTATGGTGCTGAAAAATTCTCAAGAGTTCTTGCCAATAAGTTGGATTCCATCGAATTATTAAATGCTGAGAGGTAGATTTTTATACAGAGAGTTGCAATAATCAGCCACATAATATTGGGCTTTCTACGTTAATGTCGTGGTGTGATAAGTCTTTTAATGATTTGCCCTTCGCTCTGAATTCATGTTTTATTTTATTTTGTCTCCGCAAAATTCCCTTCGTCCACATTTTTCGCAGTGACTGCCCATCCATACGCTATCGAACTGATTGATGGCCGATTCTACAATTTCGGGGTCGTTGGTAAAAATACCTGCTGCAAAGTTTCGTCTCTGTGGACTTTTCATGCCTATGCCTGCACCGGTAAAGTTTGCCGAACCAATATAGACGCTTTCCATATCGAAAACCATAATCTTGAAATGTACGCGCGGACAAAGTACTCGTTCTAGGTTGGTGCATAGGATGGGGTAGTGGTCGAAGTCGGTGCGGAAGTTTTCACCAGGTTCCTTTGCATGTATAAGTCGTATTTCAACTCCTTTTTTCAGCAGTGAGGCAAGTATGCCAAGCATTGGCACAACATCGTTTCCTTGCTTTATGTACAAATCCTTGATGTCGGCAGTGCCAATCCAAAGGGTACGCTTTACATTTGTGAGTTTTGAAAGCACTTCGGTGTAGTGCTGCTCGTTGGCTACATATTTAAGAAATGGCGACATTCAAAATTATTCTATTGCAAACTTAATCTTATCTTTCCCGATCTTTACAAAGTAGATTCCTGATGCAATTTTGCCGAGCGAAATTTCATTGGTTTCCGATTCTGCTTTGCGCACAAGAATAACTCTTCCGTTGATATCGGAGATTATAAGTTGCTTGCCAAGCAGTTCGGGTGCGATATGAAGCTTGAAATCACCGTTGTTTGGTGAAGGGTAGAGGGTAATGCCGCAAAATTCTTCATCGGAGATACTTACCGTAGTCGTGTCGTTTGCTATCGAGTAGTTGTACCAGCCAATGTTTTGTGCCGAGTCGATTGCTATGGAACTTATTATTGCAAAGTCCTGGTATTCTTCGACAGAGGCAGGTGCAAGAATGTCGCTATTGTCGCCAACAGTTATGCTTGCGGTATTACTACGCGAACGGTAAATCCGGAAATTATCGATATGTGCAGTTGCTCCACCGTTGCGCAGGGCGACAATGTTTCCTTCTGTAAAGAAATTGGCATCGGTGTACGTGCCGTAGTTGCGGTCGTCGTAGTAAATAGTGCTCTTGCCGTTGGTCCGGTCGTAAATAAGTTTTACGTTGTGCCAGTTGTTGCTATCCAATGGCAAATCGATGCACTTTTCTTGCGAATAGGTGTCGTTTTCTACGCGGTAGAACTCAACTCTCGACGAACTTGTCGATAGACGGAAATAGATGAAATATCCGTTGCCATGGTTTTCAGTCAAACCATTTGTGCTCATGTAGTGCAAACCAATGCGCTGGTTTGTTGCATCGGGCGACATCTTGAAGTTGAATTCGTACATATATTTGTCAGCCAAAGTCTGGTCAACTGTTGCATAAATGTTCGATGTGGCGGTTTCTGTCTGGATTAGGTGTCCGTTGCTTATGCTCCACGAGCCAGCAACACTTGTCCAGTTGCTGCCGATTTCGTTGTCGAAGTCGTTGTTGGCAAAGCCGTTTGTATTGTTGGCAATCCATTCGTTATCTGCAAGATATTTAACACAATAAAAGCGTTCTGTCACAAAATTGTTCTCGTTGTCGTCGAATGTGGCTTCGAAGTCGGTGCCGTCCCACTGATGGTTGGTGCTGATTTCGGTTACGGGTGCTGACCAGTCAACCTTTACGTCCTTTTCGAAGTATTCCGACCACATTCCGTTGTTGCCGAGAAGTATGGTTCTGATTCTTCCTGCATAGCTTCCATTTTCACTTTCGGTGCGAATGTCTCCGTTTTCACCTATTGTGGCGGTAAGGTTGGCGTTGTTGCTGCGCAAGCGCGAAACATAAATGTCCTTGTACTCGGTATTGCATCCAGCAGTACGCAACGATAGACAATCGCCCGATGTGAAAGGGTTGGAGTCGTTGAGCGTAACTGCAATAATGTCGTCAACATAGCAGGTTATTTTTCCTGTGTTTGTGTCAAATAAAATCTTTATGTCGTACCACTGACCAGCATTTATGGTATATGAAAGCGATGTGTATGTTCCCCCGTTTTCCGAATAAGAACCATTGACATACTTGTAAAGCTGTGCCGTATTGTTGTCTGCACGTATAAATAGCATGTATCCGTTCTGACGTTCGGCATTGTCGGTAAAGAAGTAGAAACCCGAGCGGCGATTCGAGCCTTCGCCTGTGATTTTCATCTTGACGTGGTAGAGGTAGGTGTAGCCGCGTTCCTGATGTAATGTGCAATGCAGATTGGTGCTAGTGAGGCTTTCGTCGCTTTGCATGATAGAACCTGAATTCATTGCCCAGGTGCCGTTGGCATTTGTCCAGTTTTCTGGAATAGTCTGTTCGTCGAATTTCTCGTAGAGAGTTCCGCGAGCAGTGTTTGTTGTCCATTTGCCGTCTTCCTTGTCGAGAATCTGGTAGAATGCCTTGTTGGTGTTGCTTCTGTCGCTGAACGATACGTTGAAGTTGCTGTTGTTCCAATCGTTGGCGGTGATTTCTGTTGTAGGCGGAATGGTATCTCCTTCGGGCAGGATTATGTTCCATCCGCAGGCATTCATTTTCTGAGCCACCTGAACGCGGAAATTCGGCAACATTGCGTAAAGTGTTTCGCCAGGGCAAGTTGTGCCGAGCGAACCACTTGCGGTCTGGTTTACATCGCGGTGTCCCGAAATGCGGTAGCGGCTGAAAGTGAATTGTCCAGCCTGATTTGTGATGTCGGCCGACGATGTCGGGTCGAGTTGCTTGTTGTCGTACCACCATGCAAGCATATCCCAGCATTTTTCGAGCTGTACTTCGGTAGGAGCTGTTGCCGGAGCATCGGAGTTGCCTATAAAGTTAAGTCCTATTGATTTCGTGTTGCAATTTCCTGCGTGTGCTCCATGTACATCTCTTGTAGGCAAGTTTGGATTGTAGCGTCCCTGATACATATTTCCCGACTTGTCGAAAAGGTAGTTGTAGCCGATGTCACTCCAGCCGTTGCTGTTTACGTGGTAGTTCCAGTATGAGCGAACTACAGCGGCACCGTCGGTGTAGGTGTCGGGGCTTGCTCCGTGGTGTATTATGGTGTGTGTGCATGTTATGTATGCGACAGAGTAGGTCGGGTTTAGGCATTCTGTATAGCTTCCACACCACGACGAACGGGGAACGTATTCGGGGAATTCAAGGCAGTCGCCATCGCGGGTAGCATTGACGTGTGTTGTTTGGTTTGCTGCTGCTTCGTTTTCCGATGCGATGTCCTGAAATACGAGTTCTATCTTTGTAAGTTGTACGTTTACTGGTGGGAAAATTAAGAAATCAATAGAATCGTGCTTATTGAAGTCGAAGCCGAAAAGCAAATCGGTGTAGAAAATGTTCGGTTCAATGTCCTCGGGACGGAAATATCCGTGGTCGTCGTGCCAGTTGGTCCATTTCTTGCCCTGTGAAGTACGGTAGTAAACGAGGAAGTGACCTTCGGGAGCATTGCGGTCGGTAGCATCGAAACCTATTGCGAACGATGTAAACTGTATTGGCGCTTTCATACGGAATCTGTATGCGCCAGCGGCATTGGGTTTCAATGGTTCATCAATACTGATACGCATGAGCGTTGTCCCACTTTCGGAGTGAACTTTTTCTGTCTTGTAATTAACCTGGGCAAACGATGCCAACGATATGGCAATCAATGCTATTGCAATAAAAAACCTCTTCATGTCCAAACATTTTTAACAAACAAAGGTAGTAAATTTTGTGTAAAGTATAGTGTTGATGAAGAAAAATAATTCTGCTGGGCAAAATATTAGAACAATCCAGGAACTGTTTCTATGTCAAATTGTGGATTTACGACGATATTTCCTTTCTTGTCCATTATGCCGACCTTGTCGTTTTTTAGAAGAAAATATACATCATGTTCATGTATTATAATCTCGTAGTCATTGTTTAGAATGGTTTTGCCTTTTTCGTTAATTATTCCACACATGTCGCCTGTTCTGACTATTGCAAATCCATTCTCGTCGAAGTTGTGCGCGTAATCGTACTGCAGGGCAATTTGCGTTTTCCCTGTTGCATCAATGTATCCATATTTTTCGTTTATGCATACAATGGCCAGCCCGTTTGCCGAAAAGTCGTAAGCTTCGTCGTATTGTATTGCGATTACAACTTTGCCGGTATTGTCTGCATATCCATATTTATTGCCGCTTTTTATTTTTACAAGTCCATTTTCAGCAAATTCTCCTACAAGTTCGTATTGCGGAGCAATTATGTTTTTTCCAGTATTGTCAATGTATCCGTATTTGCCAGATATTTCAATCTTTGCCAGTCCATTGTTGCAAAAGTCCCATGCATAGTCGTATTGCGTGTCGATTACTAATTTTCCAGTTTCGTCTATGAAACCATATTTGCCGTTTAGCCTGACTTTTACAAGACCATTATCAGCAAAATCGTATATGTAGTCGTATTGCGGACTAATTACATATTCTCCAGCCTTGTTAATGAATCCGTACTTGTCGTCTATCATTATTTTTGCCCGTTCGTTTTTGCCAAATTCCCATGCAAAATTAAATGTAGGCTTGATTACAAAGTTTCCTGTCTTGTCGATAAAACCCTCCTTGCCGTTGGACTTTACTCTTGCCAGTCCGTTTTCGGTGAACTCCCATGCTTGTTCGAACTGTGGCTCAATTACTATTTTTCCAGTTTTGTCAACATATCCCCATTTTTCCTTTTGGTTTACTGGAGCATATTCGCTTTTACCGAAACTATATGCGTCGTCGTATAGTAGAGGAATTGTAATTTGACCTGTTTTGTCGACAAATCCCCATTTGTCTTTTTTGCCTACTAGCGCTAGTCCGCTTTCGTCGAATTCCAAAACACTGCTAAACTGTGGACTTATAACGATTTTGCCGGTCTTGTCGATGAGTCCAAGCTTTCCTTTCTTGTTAATTACAGCAAGGCCGTTTTCATCAAAAGTTTCGGCATAATTATATTGCGGTTCGATTACAATCTTTCCCGTCATGTCGATGTAGCCCCATTTGCCTTTCTGACAGATAGGAATAAGTTCGTTGTTTTGGGCAGGTGCCAATGTGCTACATATGGCTATGATGTTTAATATTAAAATGATACGTTTCATTTTTTCTTTTTATTTTCCTTTTTCTCTTTCTGTTCAAAATATTTTTCCTTGTATTTCTCGTAGCGTTCTTCCCATTGCTCTATGCTTTCGTCGTCGAACTTTATAGAACCGATGAGACCCATAAGGTTGCGTATGTGCGCAGCGCGGGCGGAGGCTTTCTTGGGGCTGCGTTTCGGATCGCGGGGATTAGGGTAGGCGGCTACAATCTGCGAGGCTTCTGTTTTGGTAAGATTTTTTGCACTTTTGTGGAAATATTCCTGTGCAGCGGCTTCGGCTCCATAGATGCCAGGACCCATCTCTATGACGTTGAGGTACACTTCCATAATGCGTTCTTTCGGCCAGAATAGTTCGATTAGAAAAGTCTGATAAACTTCCAGTCCCTTGCGAATCCACGAACGTCCTTGCCACAGAAAGACATTCTTTGCAGTCTGCTGCGATATTCCGCTTCCGCCACGGTTGCTTTTGCCCGACTTGTGCTCCTCTATGGCAATGTCGATGGCTACTCTGTCGAAGCCATTGTGCCCAAGGAACATATTATCCTCGCTGGCTACTGATGCATCTACTAGATATGGCGAAATTTCATCAAGCGATTTCCATTCTTTCTTCAGTGATTCTCCCTCAAATAATGAACGGGAAATCATTGTAAGCGTAATGGGCGGATTTACCCAACGGTAGAGTATGGTTGTAAGCAGATTGAGCCCGAAAATGCAAAGTATTGTTATCAGTATTCCTTTTAAAATTTTGCGGAATATTGATTTTCCACCTTTTTTATTTGTTGACTTTGGTGAGGATTCTTTTTTTGCGCTTTTTTTTCTCATATTATGATTGTTGTTGTGTGTTGCTATTGATTTCGCAACTGTCTTTTTTTGTTATGCAAATGTGTGAAAATGCGAACATTATGGCAAAACTTACAAGCAGATAGTGCCGCAGCAATATGCCATCAATTAGGAATATGCACGATGGAATTATGGCAAGAGCCATGCTTTTCCAGTTGGTACGTTTGTGAAAGTATAATGCATATACAAACCAGTATGCAACAAGTAGTACTATGTTTGCAATAAAATATGCAGCAAAATGCTTTTCCGATGCGAATCCGAATTCGGCAATCCCTATGTTGAAAGCCATTAGGAACATCGAGCCGTACCTGCCTATTTGCTCAAGAATGTACATCGAACGGCAACATTCGCACTTTGTTTCCTGTCCCTTGAACTTTATGGCGTACCAAATGTTAGGAATCAACATCAGTACTACTGTGATGAGTCCGAAGATGTTTATCCAGTTCAAACCGTCGATTATGCAGAAACTTTCCATGCTAAAATCCGTTGAGTGTCATGTATAGTGTTGGCAGACAGAGTAGGAAACCTAGAGCTATAAGCACCAATGCTCCAATCAAAACGCCGGATGTAGGTGTTATCATATTGGTAAAGCCGTCGCCAAACTGGAAGGCTAGGACTGTTGTCTGCCTTGAAATCTCGACAAGGTCGGAGAATGGCGCCATAATAGGCATTGTGAGTGCTGCTTTTGCCGATCCCGATGGGATAATTATATTCAGGAATGTCTGTATTCCGTACATTATCGACAGCGATGCTTCTTTGCCTGTGTCCTGCATTCCGCTCGATAGGCTGTTCATTATGGTGTCGATTATGTTGCCGTTGGTGAGTATGGCGATGATACCGCCTGCAAGACCGACAACAAAGGCAGCCGAGAAAATATCCTTGGCTCCGTCGAGGAACATTTTCACAATGTCGTTTGCCGACCTGTCCATGGCTATGCCTGCGGCTATACCCATGGCTAGGAAAAGTCCTCCGATTTCTTCGACATACCAGCCGTAGCCCATAACTCCGACAATCAAATACAAAACAGTGAATAACAGCAGGTTTATGATGTAAAAATGCACCGACTTGCGCAACATGAAGAACGATGTGAGAATGAAAAGCCCTGAAACTATCGGTATTGCGGCGAACTCGAATTCTGCATTTCCAACTTTTAGTTGGGAAATGGGGTAGAATATCGAGAACAATATAACAGCTATGGAAACAATTACATAGCTTGCCCATGCCGATTTCGGGGTGTAGTACTCGATGTCGTTGGCGTGACTGCTGTTGTTTTTGCGCCAGTATTCGTCGATGGAGTAGGTGAGGCTCTTCTGTGGATTTTTCTTTATACGCGATGCGTACCAAAGTATAAATGTAAATCCTACTGCGTTAATCACAAGCCAGCACACAAATCTGTATTCCCAACCGCTAAACAACGGCAGGTCCGACATGCCTTGTGCAATTCCAATTGTGAATGGATTGAATATTGCTCCGGCAAAACCAAGATGAGCAGCCACATATACGAGGCAAAGACCTGTGATTGAATCGTATCCCATTGATATTGCCAGCGGTACGAATATTATTACGAAGGCTATGGTTTCCTCGCTCATGCCGAAAATGGCTCCGAAGGCACTGAACAATGTCATTATCAGCACCATTATGATGTTGTTTACACCAATCTTTTGGAGGAACTTCCGCTTTTCAAGGCGTTTGCTGAAGCGAAGAAACGAGTTTATTCCTGCTGCCAATGCGCGGCTTTCGTTCAGAATCCAGAAACTTCCACCGACAAGCAGTATGAATGCAATGATACCGGCTTGTTTTTTGAATCCGTCGAAAATAGAGGTGAAAACCTGCCATGTCTGCGGACTGGCATCCACTTCGTGGTATGAGTTTTCGACAATTACAGTTGTGCTACCGCCGTCGGCAAGAGGCTTTTGCGTACGCTCGAATTGTCCTGCGGGCACAATCCATGTGAGTATTGCTGCAATGACTATAATTGAGAAAACAATGACGTATGTATGCGGTACTTTCTTGAACATCGTTTAATAAAATTTGATTGCAAAGATAAAATTAATTTACGATTTACAAGGTACGATTTAACTTCGTTGAGCTAAAGGTTACGATTGATTGAGGGGTGGTTTGAAGTTGTTTAAGTTGGTTTAAATTGGCTGTTAGCCTGCGGGCCTTATAGCCTTTTAGCCTTCTAGTTCTTTGGTTTTGAAGTTGTTTGAAATGGTTTGAGGTTGTTATAAACAATATTAAACTCAGAAACTTTCATACGGGCGCAGCCCATATAAACTTACAAACGGTGTCAGCCTTTTATAATCTTCTGGCATATCGTTTCTCCGTCCGATGCGATTTTTATGACGTAGATGCCCGCAGGAAGTATACTTGTGTTTATGATAATAGTTTTATTGGCGCTTTCGCCTGACATGACTTTGTGCCCAATAGCATTTGTTATGGTATAAGTTGTTTTGGCTGAATTCGTTTCGATTTGGATATACTCCGAAAACGAGAAAACTACCGCGACCGTTTGCTTCTTGAGGCCATGGCGGTAGGCTGCTGTATGTTACTTCGTCAATGATGTTTCCCCATACATCGAGCAATGCTATTCGTTGCCAATTGTTTGAGAGATGTCTGAAGTATTGTCCGAAAGGATTTTGGACGTAATTTTGTTTGAAAGTTATGCTGTCGGAACAAATTATAGCGGACTTATGTGGCATTAGATGGGAATTTATTGGGAATTTGTAACTTATTCCAAGTCCACCGAAGTATATTCCTGTAAGATTGACTTGTTCGTCGCTGTTGTTTGTAATTTCGATGAATTCAAGTTGGTCAGGGTTGTTCGTGCCTATTTGTTTTGGATTGTAGTTGATGCGCGATATTACAAGGTTTGGAACGCTTTCGTCGTCGCATTGTTCGTACGTGCTTAATTTTGTGTGCATCCAATTGAGGCGGTTGTTTATCCAAGTTTTCATCGAATCGATGTTGCTTTCGTGGTGGTCTGTTTTTTCCCACCTTTGGCAATCGCGTGTTATTGCATCAGTTATAGGAACAATAGCTTCATCGATAAAAGCAAAAACGCTTTCGTTGTTCAGTGGCTGTCCGTTGTCGGTAAGTTCGTGCCAGCGTCTTGTCAAGTGACATTTGAAGTTAGGATTGTTGAATAGGTCTGTCCAGAATTTTGCGCCTTCGTTGTTGTAGTTTGAAAACTGCCACACGTTGTATCTGCTGCGGTTATACTGGATGTCGTTTCCAAATGTGAGGTTGAAGTCCCACACTGGACCGGCGCGCAGTTTCCCTTGTATGTCCTTGTGGAAATAAGTGCTTACTTGATATATGTCGACGTTGGAAGAGAATTCTCCTATCAGCATGAAGTCGATGAACGAGGGAATGTCAATAAGAGCAGGAAAACCTACGTCGATAGCCTCGTTCTGCATGCTGATCTGGTTTGTGAAATTCTGATAATAGTTCTGCACAAACTCGATTTGGCTCTCTGTTATCATTTCTGCATTCGGATACGTTATATTGTATACTACTGTGTCGGAATAGGGAATGTGGTATGAAATGTCAATCCATGAAGTAGAATCGATATCTCTGTCGGCCTTGAATATGTAAGCCCTGTCGTCATTGATGTTTTCACCTTGATGATGGTGCTGTACGTTGATTCTGTCTTTGCCGGCTTTCATTTTCTCTGTAAAGATGTATAAGCCTTTGTAGTCTCCGTCGATTACTACTTCGCAAAATCGACACCTTGGTGCGTAGTTGCCAATTTTTGCCGAAAGCCCATACGAAATGAAGTCGCGAATATACGACGGGTCGAAGGCTATGCTGTTCAGTATCCAGTCATTTTCGGGTGGAAGTCCAAGTAGGCTGACATTATTGTTTTCGTCAAAAGCGTGGAATGTGTGTAATTTATATTGTTTCTTCTGGTGTCCGACAGTTGGTTAATTCGGCCGTCTTCGTGGTATATTATTTTCATTTTTGCCCTAACAGGATTTTCGTTGTTGATGCTGTCGTTGCATGTATTTATTACAATAATAGGCAGGGTGCTACTAGAAAAATCTTGTGCACTAGCATGCGATATGGCAATTAGCGCGAAAAATGATAGGATAATATGGCGGACATATTGTTTCATTATTTTGCAAAAGTACAAAAATGATGCAAAAAAAAGATAGTGCAATAAAATTGCACTATCTAATATTTTTGTAGTTGTGTGTAGTCACTTATTTTGACATTGATTCCTTTACTTCCTTGAAACGTTTGCATGCTGGCAGTTGCTTGTAGTATGCACCGCTTAACTTTGGAACAGACAAGATTGCATCTTCGGGAAGTCCTTCGAAAGCATCGTCGGCAATTTCAACGTTTCCACCGTCAATTCTTACATATGTGAGATTTTTGCAATTCTTGAAAGCTCCTTTTTCGATTCTTGTTATTGTGGATGGGATTCTTACGTTGGTAATGTCGCAGCTGTTGAATGCATTAACATCCAAAGTTGTAATATTGAACGGAATATTATCTCTTGTAACCGAGTATGGGAGTTTCAGTTCTCCGCTTACATCGTCGTACGATTCTTCGCTCATGATGTATGGCGTTTGTATTCCGTATGATATGATAGAAGCTGTGCCTTCGTCCTGGTTCGTGACGTTGCAGATGAACTTCTGTCCAGTTTCGGCGGTTACCCAAAATGTGTTTGCGCTAGATTTGTCCACATCGCGTTCAATAATTTTCTTGGCGTCGCTCCAAGGTTCCTTTGTACCGTATATATCGGCAGTCTTTGGCGGTACTATAAGAGTAACGCCATAGAGGTAGAAGTCGGAATGAGGAGCAAACTCAGGAGGTGTTTCACTATACAGTTCGATGGTTTTTAGTTTTTTGCAATGTTCAAAAGCACCTGAGTTTATTTTTTTCATTTCTGGAGGCAGTACTACGCATTCAAGTTCGGTGCAGTTGCTGAAAGCTTCCATGCCAATTTCGGTCACCGATAAAGGCAGCAGAACTCTTTTCAGTTTCTTACATTCTTTAAACGCCTGCGTACCTATGCATGTTATCGGGTAGTTTACACCTTGGTATGTTATGCGTTTAGGTACTGTGACAGTGCCGTTGATTGCATTGTTGTACTTCTGAATTGTTTCGTAAACAAACGGAATCCATGCCGTGTCGATGGCATTTTTAACTGTTTCAGATTTGCCTACAGCGGGAGTAAGAGGGGCAATGACTTCGTACGATGGCGGAGTCTTTACCTTGTCGTACTTGTTTGCCTTGTTCGACCTAAGTCCGAAATAGAGCGTGTTGCCGTTGTCATCTACGCGTGTTATGTTTTGTGCTGCAACTGGCAGTGCCATAGTTGCTGCGACCATTAATATTAATAATTTCGTCCTCATAACTGATAAAATTATATCCTTTTTCGGTGTTAAAGTTATAAAAATTATTCCTAATTGAGGATATATTTTTTGATTTTTTTGTTGAATGTTGTTTTTACTGTTTATGGCGTTGATAATTAATGCTTTGTATTCTAATAAAAAACTTCTTTATAAGTAATTTGTCAGTTTTGTGCCTTATGCATTTTTAGAAGTCGCTGTTTTTATGTAATTTTGCGACTTGATTTTCGAAAATTCACAATTGATGAAGAATATACGCAACTTTTGCATCATAGCACATATCGACCACGGAAAGAGCACTTTGGCCGACCGTCTTTTACAATATACAGGTACAGTTTCTGAACGCAATTTCCAGAATCAGGTTCTCGACGACATGGATTTGGAGCGAGAACGTGGAATTACAATTAAGAGCCATGCCATTCAGATGGAATATGAAGCCAAAGATGGTCAGAAATATATCCTCAACCTTATCGACACTCCAGGACACGTAGACTTTTCGTACGAGGTTAGCCGTTCGATTGCTGCCTGCGAGGGTGCGTTGTTGGTTGTTGATGCTACTCAAGGCGTTCAGGCTCAAACAATTTCGGTTCTTTATCAAGCTATAGAGCACGATTTGGAGATTATTCCTGTGCTTAACAAGATAGATCTTGATGCTGCTATGCCCGAATTGGTTGAAGACCAGATTATCGACCTTATAGGTTGCGACCGCGAGGATATTCTTCGTGCTAGCGGTAAGACTGGCGAAGGTGTCGAAGATGTGCTCGAAGCAATTGTAAACAAAATTCCTGCTCCAAAGGGCGACCCCGAAGCTCCGTTCGAGGCTTTGATTTTCGACTCGGTGTTCAATGCTTTCCGTGGAATTGTGGTTTATTTCCGCATTTTCAATGGTACTGTCAATACAAAAGACCTTGTAAAATTTGTGAATACTGGTCGCGAGTACAATGCCGAAGAAATCGGTGTGCTTAAGATGGACTATTCGCCACGTAAGACTTTGTCGGCTGGCGATGTGGGCTACATTATTTCTGGCATAAAGACTGCTGTTGAGGTTAAGGTTGGTGATACTATTACCCACGTCGATCGTCCTTGCGCCGAGGCTATTGCCGGTTTCTCCGAAGTGAAGCCTATGCTTTATGCCGGTATCTATCCGGTGGATGCCGACGATTACGAAGAACTTCGCGCTTCGATAGAAAAATTGCAGCTCAACGATGCTTCGCTCACTTACGACCTCGAATCCTCGGCTGCGTTGGGTTTTGGTTTCCGCTGCGGATTTCTCGGACTGCTTCACATGGAGATTGTGCAGGAACGTCTCGACCGCGAGTTCAAGATGGATGTCATAACTACTGTGCCTAACGTTCAGTATCTTGCATATACTACCAAGGGCGAGAAGGTCGAGGTTCACAATCCTTCGGGAATGCCAGGACCAAACTATCTCGACCACGTTGAGGAGCCGTTTATTCGTGGAACCATAATCACCAAGGCCGATTATGTAGGACCTATTATAAAATTGTGTATCGACAAGCGTGGAACTTTCCTCAATCAGGTTTACCTTAGTGCCGACCGCGTTGAGTTGCATTTCGACTTGCCGCTTGGTGAAATAGTTTTTGATTTCTACGACAAGCTAAAGAGCATTTCGAAGGGTTATGCTTCGTTCGACTATCATCAGTCGGAATACAAGCTGTCGAAGCTGGTTCGTCTCGACATTCTGCTTAATGGTGAAATGGTGGATGCTTTGTCAACACTCACGCATGTTAGTAATGCCCAGACTTTCGGCCGCCGTATGTGCGAAAAACTGAAGGAGCTCATTCCTCGTCATCAGTTCGATGTTGCAATTCAGGCTGCGATAGGTGGAAAGATCATTGCCCGCGAAACAGTAAAGGCTGTACGCAAGGATGTTACGGCAAAATGTTATGGCGGCGATATTACCCGTAAGCGTAAGCTACTCGAAAAACAGAAGGAAGGAAAGAAGCGTATGCGTCAGATAGGCTCTGTGGAGGTTCCGCAGTCGGCGTTCCTCGCTGTGCTTAAGCTTGATTAGCCGCTTGTTTTTGTTAACTTTCATACTTTAATAAATACTTTTCTTTGATGTTTCTGCTGATGGTATATTATATACCTTCGCGGAAAATTATTGTATACAAGATGGAAAAACCGCACGCCCATAAGGAACAGCTTCTCAAGATGCAGAAGTTGTATGCAGAATACAAGTCGGCAGTAGCTAATAAATTGCCAGACGAGGATGTGGAGGCATCTCGAATTGCGTTTTATGATATTTGCGACAACTACGACTGGATGGATTATGTTGTTGAGGAAAATGGATGCGAAAAGCTAGTAAATATAAAGGACGAGTTGCTTGTCCCTGCAAAGTATGAGCGTTTGGGTTGCTGCTGCGGAAAAGTCAACGACCGCAAATTTCCTATTTCTGCCATGTCGGATGGTAAATGGGGACTTGTGTTGCCCGATGGCGAAGGTTCTGTTGTCCTTGGGTTCGATTACGATGAGATTGAATCTTTCGACAAGTTTTTTGTAGTATCGAAGTCGGGTAGGAAAGGAGTTGCCGACAAAAAAGGCCGTTTGCTCGTGCCGTGCAATATGGATGATGTTGTTTTCCGTCCTATTTTCATAACAAACGAGGATGACGGTTATTCGTGGTACGACGACTGTATGTTCGAGCTGCGCAGTGGCGACAAGGTAGGTGTGCTCACTATGGATGGCCAGTATGTTAAGCCGTCGTATGATGAAATTTTGTTTTCAGAAATCCTTGAAACCGATGAGGCTCTTGGCGCTGTACTTGATGGACGAGATGGGTGCGTTTCTGTTGATGGAAAACTTGTCCCCGATGAGGATTTCGAAAAATACGAGGACAAACTCATTTACGCAAAAGGTCGTTACAGCCATCGTTCGTCGTACAACTACGAACTGGATGTAAAAATGGGCTATGCCGAAGGCAAGATGTAAATAATTTACGATTTTGGATTTACAAAAAACAGCAGTCGGCAAATCGTCGGCTGCTGTTTTTTTGCATTTGGATATATACCTATTTTTCTTCGCTAGGATTTATATTCTCAGCAATTAATTCTTTCAGATTGTTGATGATGTTGACATCGTTGAGGTTCATGCCTTCGAAGACTTCCTTTACATCGGCGGTGCTAAGCTCGAAATAGTCGTCGTCGGTGGTGTACTTGATGATGAAGTTGATGTCCTGGTACTGGCAGATGAAATTACTGAAGCAACCTGCAAGGTCGCCCTTGGGCTGCAGGTCGATGTGCGAACGCTGGTAGTCGGCGTAGATTTCGGTGCCCTTGCCAACTTCCGACTTCAGGTAGAACTTTCCATTGCATAGCTCGGAGTGGAACTTGAGCAGGGCAATGCCCATACCTATCTTACGTTCGGGACGCGACGAGTAGAAGGTTTCGTTTATGGCATCCATCATCTCCTTGGGCATTCCGCATCCATTGTCAACAATCTTCAGCGACAACAAGTCCTGTTTTTCGCTGTCAACCATTTCGATGATTATTTCCGTAGCTTTTGCTCGGATTGAATTGTGAACTATGTCAATTATATGTAAATCAAGTGTTTTCATAATATTATCTGTTCTCCAGTGTGAAGTGAATTTTTAAGATTGTCGAAACTGAAGCTGTCCATTTCCAGAACGCTCGAAATTTTACCGATGTCGTCTATGAAATGGGCGTCGGAACTCTGTATGTAGTTGTAGTCGCTGAACCATGGGAAGTTGTCGAAGAACTTGTTCCGCATGGCATGATAACTCAGTTCAAGTGCCTGAAACTTAAGTTTGTCTGGTACAAATACAAGTTGTGAACTTATGCTGAAGGTGCTGCGGTCGACATGTGCCGGGATGAAGATTCCGCCCATTTCGTAAACCTTTTTCTGCAGGTCGAGCATTGGCAGGTCGAGGGCATTTATTAATAGGTGCGGAACTTCGTCTAGCACATTTTCCTCCTCGTCGACCACAAACTGGTAGCCAAACTTGTCGGGGTCGTTCTCGAAGAAGATGACCTTCGAATCAAGGAATTTCTGGAACTCGGCAAGTTTTTCGGCGTTGGGCATAAATCCGAGGCAATGGATTTCCTCCTTTGTGGTTACCTCGGCGCCCATCATCACGGCAATACCGTTCTGCTCGCCGATTTTGCGCGTCACCTCAGCGTTTAGCGTGCTGTTGTGGTCGGTAATTCCGATTATGTCAAGACCTTTCTCCTTGGCTTTTGCGATAATAGCCGTGGGGCTCATCTCGATGTCGCCGCAAGGTGACAATACTGTGTGCGTATGTAGGTCGGCACGGAATTTCATGCGACTAGCTGTTTTTTTGTTACTTTATGAGTTCGTACAATTTTCCGCAGAGCGGGAATGTCGGTTCCGAGCTTGAAAGCACGGCAACATCGTTGTCCTTTGCAAATTCGAGCATATCGTCGTCGGGAACACCATTACGAACGATGATAACAGCAGGAACGTCCTTCAATGCTGCAATCGAAGCAACATTCTTGTGTGTCTGCATTGTAATCCAAACCTGACCGCTCTTTGCGTTGCCCATTACATCGCTGAGCAAATCCGACGAATATGCGCTTTTTACATCAGCATCCATATTTACCTCATTGTAAACCTTTAGGTTAAGCTTTTCTATTATTTCTTTCAGTAACATATCGTTAATTATTTTTTATTCTTATTTATCTTTAATCTTTCCTTTCGCTTAGACGTTGCACGCAACGTCTCTACAATCAAATCTTCAAATTTTCAAATCATTGAACCTTAAACCTTGAACCTTATAACGTCTTCAACTCTTCTCCCCAGATGTCGAACATCACCTTGTAGAATTCGTCCATCTTTTTGTGCGCGAAAATGCAATTTTCGATTTTGCTTTCGTTGCGGATGACATCTTCGGCAAGTGCGTTGCAAGTAGGTGCGCCACAAGCCGAACAGTCGATACCTGGCAACATTCCTTCGATACGCTTCATGTTTTCTACCATACGGAAGGCAATTTGCAGGTTGTCGTTGAGCTTCAGTATCGAACGAGGCTTTATCTGGTCAACCTTTGCCATCTTTGCAATCTTTTCGGCAAATTCCTTGTTGTTGAATGCAACCTTCATTTCGTTTTCTTCAGCCTTTTGCTTGCTGTCGATTTTTTCGGCACGGTCTTTAAGTTTTTGCTTTGCAACAAACCTGTTGGTAGGGCAGAGTACACCGCCTACGCAACTCTGGTCGCAAGCTCGCATTTCAACAAAGCCTCTTACATCAATCTCTTCGTCCTCGACTTTTTCTAGGAATTCGATTGCATTCCTAATTCCATCAACGGCAAAGCACGAATTGTTGAAGTTGCGCGATTCGCCAGTGGTAAGTCCCCAAAGAACGTCTTTTCCGGTAAGACTGTGGTTTATAGGTTCTGCAATCGATTTTGAACTGCTGAGCATCAGTTTTACCTTGTTGTACAGGAAGTCCATGTTGATTACGCCGGTGATGAAAGACTTTTTGCCTTCGGCGGGACTTTTCACGGCGGCAATCTTTGCAGCGCATGGAGTTACATAGAAAATACCGATGTCCTCGCTCGGAATTCCTGCCTCAACGAGTCGCTGGCGGATAACAGCCGAAGCTATGTCGAGAGGTGCGGCAAGGTGGATAATGTTGCCGACAAGCGACGGGAAACGCACCTGTATAAGTCTTACTATAGCAGGACAGTACGGCGAGATGAAAGTTTCGACGTCATCGTGCTCCGCCATATACTGGTTGTACAGTTCGCTGAGGAACGACACGGCGTGCTCAACTTCGTAGGTGTGTGTGAAGCCTATTTTCTTGAGGCAGGCGTATATCTGTGATGTCTTCACATCGTTTGCGAACTGTCCGATGAAAGTGGCTGGTACAAGTGCGATGCGGTACTTATAGTCGTCGAGCAGCTCGAAGTCGTCCTGCTTGATGTATATTGCATGGTTTGGACAAACCTTGAAGCATTCTCCGCAGTCGATGCATTTATTGCTGAAAATCACCGCTTTGCCTTTCCTGATTCGGATGGCTTCGGTAGGACACGACCTTAGGCAGTGCGTACATCCGGTGCACACATTGCGGTCAACGCGTAGGGCGTGGTAGAAGTATGATCCGTTTTCACTCATAGGCCAATGTTGTTTCTAAGTTTTTATGGTTTCGCCGTTTCTATGTTTCTACGTTCTTATGACAACATAGTCGTCACAATTTCATACATAAAAAATCATATTTGCGTAGCTAATTGTCAATTATCAATTGTTAATTGTCCATTGTCAATTCTTCAGAAAAACCGTCATTGTTATTGTTGTACCGACGCCCAACTCCGTTTGGATGTCAAGCTTGTCGGTGTTCTTCTTCATGTTTGGCAGTCCCATACCTGCGCCGAAGCCCATTTCGCGAACTTTCTGTGATGCAGTGGAATAACCTTCGGTCATTGCCAGTTCGATGTTTGGAATGCCCGGTCCTTGGTCGGCAACTACCATCACTATCTTGTCGCCAGCGATGTCGATGTCGATTTTTCCACCGTAAGCGTGGGCAACTGCATTGATTTCGGCTTCGTAAAGGGCTACAACTATGCGCTTGATGCTCGCAGGGTCAACATTGAGCTGCTTCAAGGTCTTCTTTACGCTACCCGAGGCATTGCCGGCATTGGTGAAATTGCCTTTTTCTATGTCAAAAGTGTAGTGCATAATTAATACATTGGTTTAATGCCGTGAGTGTAAAGTATTCCGCTTGTCTTGAAAATACTATACTCGGTCTCGATTATTGTAATGTCGTTGTCAACCGCATGTTCAACCATCTCTTCGTCTGCTTTCTTTCCGCGGGCGAGGATTATTGTGTTTATCATCGCCATTTCGGCTGTGCGGACGGTCTGTATGTTGCACAAGCCTGTGATAAGCAGCGAACATTCGCCTCCAAGACGAAGTACGTCGCTCATAAGATCCGACGAAAATGCGTTTGTCAGTTCTTCGTTGTTATCTTGGCAGCCAACGATTCTGCCGTTTAACAGTTCTGCTATTTCTTTTGCTTTCATTTCTTTTTATATTGTTTCGCAAATGTAATTCTTTTTATTGAATATTGTTTCGAAATTTCCATAAAAAAATTGCTATGTAGAGGTACCGCCAATTGTGTGTCAAAGTTGTGAGTAGACGGATTTATTTTCTTCCTGCGGGCTTTACTTTCATCTTCTTTAATATATCCTCCCGTCCAATCTGTCTCAATCGCTTTTCTATCTTCTTGCGTGCATCGGGGGTGTACCAGAAGAAGTACATGTTTTGATTTTCACGCTCTTGGCGCGATTTAGGCACATACACCTTCTCCATCGTGTAGGGGTTCAACTCGGTGTAGTACATTACCGTCGAGAGCGTCATGGGCGTGGGCGTGAAGGTCTGCACCTGCTCGGGACAAATGCCGAGGTCACTGATTTGTGCCATGAGTTCGGCCATATCTTCTTCCTTGCAGCCCGGATGTGCCGAAATAAAGTAGGGGATAAGTTGCTGTTTTAGACCGTATTTCTTGTTGGTACGGTCGAATAGGGCTTTCAGCTCCTCGAACTTGGTAAACGGCGTTTTGCGCATGAGTTCCAGCACCTTGGGCGACGAGTGCTCGGGTGCGACTTTCAGTCGTCCCGATACGAACTTCGAAATCACGAGTTCGAGGTATTCTTCGTTTATGCGGTCGGTTTCGGCATTGCCGGTCTTATGCAGGGCTATGTCGTAGCGGATGCCGCTGCCTATGCTTATCTTCTTTATGCCTTTAACTTCCAATGCTTTGCGGTAAAGTTTGCAAAGTTCCTCGTGCGAGGTGTTGAGGTTGGGACAAATCTTCGGTGCTATGCACGATGGTCGCTTGCACTTGCGGCAGAGGCTTTCGTCGTTGCCGTGCATGCGGTACATGTTTGCCGAGGGTGCGCCAATGTCGGAAATGTGTCCTTTGAATTCGGGCATCCGCGAAATGCGTTCCAGCTCAGCGATAATTGATTTTTCGCTGCGGCTCGATATGAGCTTGCCCTGATGTGCGGCTATGGTGCAGAACGAGCATCCGCCAAAACAGCCACGGTGTATAGTCACCGAGTTCTTTATCATCTCGTAGGCTGGAATGTCGGGTTTGCCGTTGTAGCGCGGATGCGGAAGCCGGGTGAATGGCAGTGCGTAAATGCTGTCCATTTCGCGTTCTGTCAGCGGCTCGTATGTCGGGTTTACGATAAGCTTCGAATGTTCCAGTTGCTGGGTTATTCGTCTGTTGGTGAACGAGTTGGCTTCACGTTCGACGATGACGAAGTTTTCGGCGTAGTTGCGCTTGTCGGCAAGAATTTCGGCGTACGAATGCAGAACGATGTCGTCCTTCTTGATGTCGTTCTCGTCGCTGAGGTAGGCAATCTGCTTGATGTTGAAGCAGTTGTAGTGATGTCCGTCGCGGTTTATTCGGTCGGCGACCTCTACAATCGACTTTTCCGACATTCCGTAGCAAAGTATGTCGGCTCCCGACATTTCAAGCATCGAACTCAGGATCTTGTCCTGCCAGTAGTCGTAGTGTGCGAAGCGGCGCATCGAAGCCTCGATTCCGCCTATGACGATTGGAGTGTCGGGATATATGTCCTTCAGTATCTGACAGTAAACCTTGGTGGCATAGTCGGGACGATGGCCGCTTTGTCCGCCAGGCGTGTAGGCGTCGTCACTGCGTAATCGCTTGTTGGCGGTGTAGTGGTTAAGCATGCTGTCGATGTTTCCTGCCGAAACGCCAAAGAACAGGCGTGGCGCACCGAACTTGCGGAAGTCGCGAAGGTCGTCCTGCCAGTTGGGCTGCGGAACTACAGCCACGCGATAACCTGCATTCTGCAAAACTCTAGCAATTACGGCTGGACCAAACGAAGGGTGGTCGACAAAGGCATCGCCGCTGACGAGTATCACATCTACATAGTCCCAGCCAAAGGCTTTCAGTTCCTTGACGGATGTTGGAAAAAAATCGAGGATGTTTCGCTGTTCCACTTTTGCTTGGGTTGACTATCTGCCGAATAATTCGTTCTGGAACATCGGTGAGAATGTTGTGGTTGGGGCCATAGGGTAGAGCCCGTATTCGGGGTACAGTGGATGACGGTTGCCTTCGCGGATGCTTACGGCTATGCTGATTGTCGATTTCTCGGTAATCTTGTAGTCGGCACCGAAAAATCCCGAAAACGACGGCTTGTTTGGATTGTAGTAGTCGTTGAAGCTTACGGCAGCAGCTCCGTAGAGGTTTATTTTTGGCGTAAGCGAGTACGAGCCTTTGGCAAACAGCGTGTATTGCGGATGCCCGTATATGCTTTTGCTTTCAGCTGATTCTATTGGAGAAAACATTGAGTACGAAACTGCAAGTCCGCCCGACAGAGTGAATTTGTCGGTTACTTTGTAGCCAAATTCTGGTGCAACAAAGCCTGCTCCGAACGCATGTCCGCAAAATCCGCCAACAGATACGCCTGTGCTGATTCGGCTGACAAAACGAGATTCTTTGTCCTGCTTAGTCTTTACAAGTGCTGACGAGTCTGGCTCATAGAGATATAGCTTGTCGTTCTGTGAGAATGCCGACAATGCTATAGCCATAAGTAATATTGCAAATAAGCACCTTTTCATTCTTGAAGAAAAATTTGCCGTAAAGGTAAGCAATTATTGTGAATGGGCAATCGGAGTTAACATATTTTTATGTTTCTGT
>CADARW010000061.1 GCA_902790405.1 uncultured Bacteroidia bacterium | reverse complement strand
TTCAAGGTCGTGGAGCAATTCGCATTGCTTGAGTGCCAGTTCGGGGTTTTTGTTTATAGTTTTGAGTTCGTGCAGCGAAATGTTGATGGCGTCGCAGCATTCACTGATAATTTCAGTCATTCTGACCGAAACTTCGGGAATGTGCTTTGGTCTGAATAGCAATATTCGCTTCGATGTGGAATTTATGAAGTCGAGCGTATCGTCAACGGTTTCGCACAAGCTGTGTATATCTTCCCTGTCGAAAGGTGTGATGAATGATTTGTTCAGTTCCTCGTATATGATGGCAATCTGTTCGTCCGACTCCTTTTCGCATTCCTTTATTATCTTGTAGTCGTTTTCCATTTCTTCAAAGGTGGAGTTTTTTATCAGATTTGCCTGTTCCTTTGCTGCTTTTGCAAGTAACTCTCCAATCTTGTTTATCATCGGAAAGAACTTGTTTTCCTTTGGTTTCAGTGGTGAAAAAATAGAATTAATAGACATTTTCCTTTAAAATTTTGTGGTGCAAAAGTATTTTTTTCTTGCGTATCATGCAAAACCATTTTATCAATACCTGTTAATATCTTATTGCATGATTTTGTCTAAATTTGCTTATTTTTCTGATATACAGATAATTTCGATAATTGTGCCGACCATGCAAATGCTAGCGGTATTATGTATGGTTTTGTATTCTACAAACACCCTTTTGCCGTCTTCCAGTTTAATGTTGTCGAATTTTTGAAGGTTGGATGGCTCGAGCTTTTTTCCGTTGTCGAGGACGAATACCCACGAGCATCCGTCGAGGCCTGTGAGATCTTTTAATGTCGCTTCTACAGCGTTGGGGCACAATTCGCTATGTTTGTTTTCTGTTTGAGATTCTTGCATATAAACAGATTTGCTGCACGATATTGTCGTGCAGCAAATCGTAAATATTGCTATGGTCAGGAAGCTACAGACTTTCATACCATGCAGCATTTTCCTGATAAATAGGATAGTATTGTTCGAACAATTCGTTTCTCTCGTTCTTCTGCAACAATGATAGAATCTTTCCGAGAGTTGCGATGTTCAGCTGAATTTCCTGTGAGTTAGTGTTACGTTTCTGCTTGTCGAGCGACTTGTAGTAGGTGAGTTCTGTAAGTACAACGTTCATGCCGTCGATAAGTATGCTGTCGGCTGTTTCTGCTTCACCAGCGAGGTAATATCCTTCTGCATAATCGCAATCGAAATACGTTATGGGGTACATTGACGGCGGCATTACCGAGTCGCATCTTTCCATTACTTGTTTTGCCTTGTCGGTCTTGCCTTCCTTGACAAGTGCCTTTGCAAGTTCACCGAAATTGTTTCTGATTTTCACAATCTTGGTGGTGCGAAGTATGGTCTGGTCGATGTAGACATTCGGGTCGTTGATGTTGCCCCAAGTGTAAACGTTCATGAGGTTGTTGTACATTACGTCGGTGTTAATGTCGCTGCTTGCAACGCCTTCTGGTGCCTTTGCCTTCTTGTTTATCGGGGTAAGACGGAATGCAAATCCCTCGTTATGGAAATAGTTGTCGAGGTTGAGCGTGTGGCGGCTACCGAGCGATGTGATGTAGATTGGGCGTTCCCAGTCGTTGGTGTTCAGAAGGTCGAGAATCATCATTTCGTTCTTGAGCAGGTAGTCCCTGTTGAGGTCGATGTTGAGAACTGTGTCGAAATAGATTTCGGTTTCTCCTGCTGTATCCTTGTAGTAGCCGGGGTATACGCAACCGTACTCGATGACTTTCTTCGGGTCGGCCTTGAACGAGAATTTCTTCGATGGGAATAGGTAGAATGGATCTTCGCCCGATTTTACTATATTTTTATCATCGTTTATATAGTCCATAAATTCGGGTAGAGGCATAAATCCCTTGTCTTTGCGGCGAGTGTCAATCATAAGTTGGTCGCGCATATTAGGCTCGTACTTGCTACGATCGAGAGAAAGCGGCATAGGCTTGGCATCGTAGCTTGCGCACTTCATCTGGTCGATGTACCAGTCGGATGCAAAGTATGGCAGACAGCAAATCTTAACATCAGGTCTTATGCCTTCGACTTCTTGTGCGTACCAAACAGGGAAAGTATCGTTGTCGCCGTGGGTGAACAAGATTGCATTAGGAGCGCAGGTTTCCAGATAGTTGCGAGCAAAGTCGTGTGCTGCATAGCGGTTGCTGCGGTCGTGGTCATCCCAGTTTTGTTCGGCCATAATGTATGGCACGGGAGCGCAAATCAGCAAGGCAACGATTCCTGCAACAGCACCCGGAGTGAACCTCTTGAAAAGTTCGTAGATTGCTGCTGCACCAAGTCCAATCCATATTGCGAACGCATAGAACGACCCTGCGTAGGCATAGTCACGTTCACGTGGCTGAATTGGTGTCTGGTTGAGGTAAACTACGATTGCTATACCAGTGAGTATGAAGAGCAAAGAAACAATCCACCAGTCCTTTGTGTTCTTCCAGAGCTGATATACAAGTCCGATGAGACCGAGTATAAGCGGAAGCATAAAGTAGCGGTTGTGACCTTTGTTGTTCTTCAGATAGTCGGGTAGGAGGCTCTGGTCGCCGAGGCGTGCATTGTCCAAGGCGTCGAAGCCTGTGATCCAGTTGCCGTGGATGGTGTTGCCATGTCCCTGAATATCATTCTGTCTTCCAGAGAAATTCCATAGGAAATAGCGCCAGTACATCCAGTTGAGTTGGTAGTTTACGAAGAACTTTAGGTTGTTGAGGCCTGTCGGCTTCTTCTGCGATGCCTTCATTCCTCCGAAGTCCTTGTAAACTGCGATGTGTTCTGCTTCGCGGCTGAACATACGAGGAAATACGCGGCATCCGTTCTTCTTGAATACCGGTTTGAACCTATGTCCTACGCAAACGTACTTGTCGCCACGCTTGGTGTAGATTTCAGTGGTATTCTCGTATTTCTCGAACTGCGCCGAAAAATCCTGTCCGTACAGAAGCGGGCGGTCGCCATACTGCTCGCGGTTGAGGTAGGAGAGCAGGTTGAACATATCTTCGGGATTGTTCTGGTTCATTGGCGGGTTGGCGTTAGACCTTATAATAATAATAGCGTAGCTTGAGTAGCCAATAATAATCATTGTAAGGAAAACCATCGCCGTGTTGAGCAGCGACCTGTGTTTCTTGGCAATGAACTTTATCAGGCAGAATACCATTGCGGCAATTATCAGGACGTTGAAGAATGCGTTTCCTGTGAAAAGCAATGCTCCGGTAAGTATCATCGCCAAAGTCGGGAAAATTGTGTTGAGAATCACGTTGTCGCTCTTCTGTGTGAAGAAGATGCTGAGAACCAAGCAGGCTATTGTCAGTATTGTCCAGACGATAAGGCCTGTGTTGAACGGAGCTCCGAATGTGTTGGTAAACAGAAGTTCGAACTTTGATGCCACAACAGCAACTCCAGGTATAATTCCCCACATTATCACTGCAATAGCGAGCAACGATATGATTCCTGTAAGCATGAATCCCCAGAATCTGCGAGCGCTAGTCTGTGGTTTGAACTTACGGTAGTATATAACGAAAGCGATTGCTGGGAGTGTAAGCAAGTTGAGCAGGTGAACACCTATTGCCATACCTTCCATAAGACCGATGAGCAGAATCCATCTTCTTGATGTCGGGTCGTCAACATCGGAGTCGTACCATTTTGTTATAGCCCAGAAAACTATTGCTGTGAAGAACGACGAGAAGGCATAGACTTCGCCTTCGACTGCCGAGAACCAGAAGGTGTCGGAGAAAGTGTAAGCCAGCGAACCTATTGTGCTGCAGGCCAATATTGCTATGGTGTTACCAATGTTATATTCGCCGTCCTTTGCGATAAGGTGCTTTGCAAGGAAGGTTATTGTCCAGAAAAGGAACAATATTGTGAATGCGCTAGCCAAAGCCGACATCGAGTTTATCATCATTGCCACCTGTTCGGGGCCTGATGCAAACATTGCGAAGAACCTTGCTATTATCATGAAGAAAGGTGCTCCAGGCGGATGTCCGATTTGCATTTTATTCGATGATGAAATGAATTCACCGCAGTCCCAAAAACTTACCGTTGGTTCGATAGTAAGCAGATAAGTGATTGCTGCTACTAGGAATACTACCCATCCGGTAATGTTATTCAGCAGTTTAAATTTTTTTTCTGTCATTTTTACTTATAAATTTAGAGGTGCAAAGATAGTGCTTTTTTGTGGTAAGTGGAAAATATAAATGATATTTGTTGGGCGGAAAACAATGATTATAATGTTTGTTTGTCTATTGTAAATCTCCGATTTTGTTTGGAAAAATCTGCGATTCTTCCGTGTGTTAATTGTGTAATACTTTGATAATAAGTGATGTTTATCGTTTTTGTTCGTGCTTGCTGATTGTTTCGATAATCTTTGCCGATTCGAAATCCTTGTCGATGATAATGTTGTTTTCGTCAAGCAGGTATATGCGTGGCGACTTGAAGGTGCCGTAATCGACATCGTAAGTGCTGACGGTTTCAGGGTCGCTCACATTTATCCATTCGAGTTCGTTGTCGGCAACATATTGCTTCCACTGGTCGTACTCGGCTTCGGTGTATACGGCAAAGACTTCGGCGCCCATTGTTTTCAGAGTGTGGTAGTCGGCTTGTATGTAGCCAACTTTCTCGATGCAGACTTCGCATTCCGAATCCCAGAAAACTAGAATTTTGTATTTCGATTTCAGTCCGTACAACGAACGGTCGGTTCCGTTTGGGTCGGGAAGAACAATGTCTTTGCCTTTCATTCCAATAATGTTGGATTTGGTGTTGTTGTATCTCCACTTCAGCACCGAATAGTCGTAATCGCTCAACCATTGCGGTTTTTCCTTGTAGTATTGTTCGAACAGACTGCATGCCACATACTCGAGTCTTGGGTCGGGAGAATAATCATATAGGTAGTTTATGACCAGGTGGTCGAGTATATGTTCCCTTAATTCACTCTTTGGAGCGGTTTTGAGAATAAGGTGTTCGGCGAATGATGTGGCTACCATAACATTGTCGGCGTAGGCATCGATATTTTTTTCGCAGTATTTTTCAATAAATCGTCTGAACGAATATTCGGGGGTGTTTATTATTTCTGGATTTGAGAAGTCCAAGTCGGTTATTGGATTGCAGTCAGACATTTGTGCGGCATAAGTCATTTTATAAAGGTTATAAAGGAAATCGCCTTTTTTCTGCCTTTTCATTTCACGATGCAAGAAGTCGAGGTATAGGCTATTTATGCTGTCTATCTCTTTTTTCAAACCAAGAGAGTCTTTGCCTGAATATATGCCATATTTTAGAGATAATGATTTTTCTTCTAATTGTGTTCTGTATAGTTGTATTTTTTTCTGTGCCTCGTTGAACGATTTGCTTGTTTCGTCGCCGCTTATAGTCAGGTGATTTAATGGGTCGTCGCTGTCGGTGGAAAGAATTAGCGGTGTTTTGTTGTTGGCAAAATGGAAATCGAACAGTTTTTCACCTCTTGTCCATCTGTCTTTCTCTTCTGTATAGATATAGAGGTAGTATATTCCTCGTGGCAAATTGTTTGTCCCTTTGAATTCTGCGATTCCGTTCTTGCATTTTACAGAATCTAGCGTGTTGACATAAAATCCATGGTACTGGGCGAGATAAACGTATTGGTCGGGGAGATTTCGTATCTCCACTTTAATGCTGTAAGCCTTTGCCGAAACGACAAAGGCTTGCAGTGTAAGTATTGTAAGAAGGATTTTAGTTAGTGTTCTTCTCATATTCTTCCTTCTTTTTCTCGAACATTATCAAATCCTTGATATTCTCTACATTCAGACGCTTGCCTACAATCTTCTTGTTCTTGTCGAGGACATAAATTACAGGTGTGCTGTAGATGTCGTAGTAGTCGCGGAACTTTGAATGGGGATACGGACCGTCCCAGACATTTATCCAGTGGTCGTCCTTGATGTCCTTGTCGTTTATGAATTTTTCCCATTCCTTCTTGTCGTATTGTGTGTAAATTGCAAATACTTTTGCATTCAAGTCTTTTAGAGTGTCGCGGAATTCATTTATAAGTTTTGGAACTTCCTTCTGGCAGTGTCCGCATGATGGTTCCCAGAATATCAGAATTGTAAAGTCGGCTTTGATGTCGTGGAGGTTGTAGTAGCGGTCGTCGACGCTTTGCATCCTTGTGAGGTTGTAGGCGATACTACCAAGACGGGTAGGGGTTATCTTCTCTACTCTTTCTTTCAGTTTCGACATGAATGTGCTGTCTGCCCATGGTGCTTTTCCGCTAAGGTACCAGTCTTCGGCAATGGCAACAAACACGGCGTCGTAGCCCATTATTTTTGATTCCTCAAAATAGTTGAGCAGGTGAGAAAGAGTATATTGGTACATGAGAGTGTCCCCTTTCATGAGACCTTTTTCGTATGTCATCTGTATGACTTTATGGGCATCGACAATAAGAGAATCGGGAGACGGAACAACCATCTTTTCGAAATAGTAGTTCAACTTTGGTTCGTATATTGGCGTGCGGACAAGTCCTTCTTCTTCGAAGTCAATATAATCGAAGTAATGCTTTTTGTAGTACTTGTATTGGAAAGTAGAGTCAGTTATTACTCCGTTTTCATCGCGTGGAAAATCTGGAATTTCGACTTCATGCATCGAACGCATTATTGAGCCGAACAGAGTTCCTTTGTTTTCGTTTTCGACCTTTGTCATGTATTCTGTACGGCGCGTGTTGAGGTTACGCATCTTTTCGTACTCAACTTCCTTTGCTTCGGCATCGTCACCTGCTTTTTTGATAGCTTTTTCTATTTCATAGCGTTCTGTTTGCAGGTCCATCATGTGGCGCTGGTAGGTGTTGAAGGCTACATTTTCGGGACTGCCTTTTATTTTCATGTTTTTGACATAGTTCGACGTGTCGGTCTCTATTGAGAAGTTACGTTGTCCTTCCGGTCCCATCAGAAATTCGAAAAAATTCATGTTGCGCGATGGCATTACAACAATATATATTCCTTTGTGGATTTCCTTGTCGCCCTTCATGACCCCGTGCCCGTTGGAGTCCATCTGTATTGTGTCGATGACATACTTCTTTTCACCAAAATGATGTCCTACGTATATCACGGTGTCGCTTACTCCTTTGATCGTGAATTCGATGTTATACTTGTAATTGCCGCTATTAGCCTTGCCTTTTTTCTGTGCGAATGTTGCTAAGCTGCATATTGTCATTACCAGGATTATAATGCCTAACTTTTTCATGACTTTCATTGTTTAATTCTAAACTGCAAAATTATCAAATTTATTGCAAAACTATCTTATAAAGATTTTAAAAATCTTAAAGAAATGTGAAGCGGTGTTTGGTTTGCTGCTTTGATGTGCGAACGATGTTGCAACTTTCTATATCATTGAATCATCTTTTCGTAAGTGCATTGTTGTTCATAATGTAGTTTTCCAGTCGTTTGTATAGTTGAAGGAACTTACTGAGGCTACTGTCGTTTGTGTATGGTTTTATTGAGAGCTTGTTTCCTGTTGTATCGAATTTGAATAAGCCCTCTTCGGTTATGTAATATTGCTTGTATGTGAAGCCGTGGAGATCGCGGTTGGCGTTGTAATGAGGAGAGAATGTGTTTGCTTCGAAGTTTGTGCAAGTGTCAAGTCCTGTGTTTAGCCATGCTTCATTTTGTGGTATGTTTATGTGGTAGCTGTTTGCCAAAAGGGACAACAATGTTGGAGCAATGTCCCTATGTGTGGCGATTGCTGGGAAGTTCTGTGCCGATTTTAGCATTGGCGACCAGATAATTAGAGGAACTCTGAAATTTTCTATTGAGTTTTTGCTGTCGGTGGCTACAAATCTATGGTCGCCTGTAATTATAAATATGGTATTGTTATAAGATTCGCACTCTCTGTACCCGTCAAAAAAAGAGCGAAGACAGTTGTCGGTATATACAAACGAGGCATATTCGTCTATTAGTTTCTTTATTTGTTGTTTTTCTGTGCTTTCCGACTGCATTTCGTTGTATTGCCTGGTATAAATTTCCTTGTCGGGATAGTCGAACGGGTCGTGTGTTGAAAGTGTGAGATATACATCGAGACGAGGTTCACATGCAGATTTCTTTACTTCGTCAAGTGAATGGCTTAGGAGAAATCCATCGGGGAGTCCCCATTTGCATCTTCCTTCTATGGTTTGGAATTCGGGCTTATCGTAGTACATTTCCATCGAATTGCCTTCGGCAAATATGTCCATGCTGTCGAATCCGTACCATCCTCCGTAGAAGAATGTATTTTTGTAGCCGTTGTCGTGCAAAATTGTGGCAAGTGTGTTGTAGGTAGGCGCATCGTGACGGTACGACAAGAAGCCTTTTTCTCCGAAAGGCAAGGCTCCAAGTATTGACGGCAAAACTCCAAACGTGCGTTCCGATGTCGAAAGGCAGTTTTCCCATACAAGTGCATGGTCCGACAGTGAGTCGAGGAAGGGGGTTGCCGAAGTGGCGGTGCTATTTTTGCCGCTAATGTATTTGCATAGTCCTTCGACTATAATTATTGCAATGTTTGGCTTGGTATCGCTCTTTTCAAAGTATGGCGAAAGTACGTCTGCTGTGTTGTCCTTGTGCAGAAAAGGGTAATGGTAGTCGATAAATTGGTATTCGGGGAAGTACGAGGCGAATTCTTCCGACATTTCCTTTAGTTCGCTGTCGGTGAACTCGATTATTGATTCGCCGTTGCGAAGGCTGTTGTACAGGTATACTGTTTTGCTTTCGATGATATAGTATTCCTTGTCGTATCTGAATTTTTCCTTGTCGAGCCCCGGGAAGAATGCACAACCTATGAATATTACCATCATGGTGATTTTTGCCCATGCTGGCATGCTGACTTTTTTTCTCGGTATTGCTGCGAATGTTATGGCAGCGATGACTATTGCTATGACAATCGGAATGTTGTACGGACTGTTTGCCTTTATGGTTACAAAAAGTTCGCGTGGCGAATATGCAGCGATGATGCTGTCGAGTGGTATATGTGTCGATGCAAAGTAGCCTGCAAGAAGCATTGATGTGCAAAGATATGCTGCAAATATTATTCTTGTTGTGATGTTGGCTGCTTTTTGTGAGAATTGGCTGATTATTAGGTGTATAATAAAAAATGCTGCAACAATCCAGCCAATGTATGCTACGTCGACGGCAAAGCCAATGAGGTTGTTGACAGAGATCATGGCGTCGTAGTCTGTTGCAAGAAGTGCTATGCTTTCGACAATTCTTACAGCGAACATTGCTTTTATAAGTGAAAGGCATTCAATGCAATAATCGTTTAGTGGTTCTGTCAGCCACTTTATTTTGCCTGTGAATCCTTTTCGCTCCATGTTGTCTTGCATTGCTAATAAAACTTGCCTGACGTTATTTTATTGTGAATAAATAAAAAAAACTGCAAGTTTTGCTCGCAGTTTTTCGGTGACCCATGAAGAATTCGAATCCTCAACCTTCTGATCCGTAGTCAGATGCTCTAATCCAATTGAGCTAATGGGCCAAAATTTTCGACTGCAAAGGTACTGCTTTTTGTTTAATTGGCAAGGAAAAAATTAATTTTTTTTGTTGAGCATGATTATTCCGCCAATGGCTATTGGTATTCCGACATTTACGAGGTAGAGCAGGAGCGAGGCAAGTGCTATTGCGGTTTCCTGAGTGGTGAAAATTCCAATGAAAAGTATTGCAAACGATACTCTGATTCCTAATTCGGCGGCGGCAATGCTCGGAATTAGATAGGTGCAGATGTAGGTTGCAAAGATTGCTGCAAATGCACTTTGCACGGGAATGTCAATTCCGAAAAATCTTAGCGACAGGTAGAATTGCAGGCAAAAGACTGCATACCTAGCAATGCTGAGAATCAAAGTTATGACTTTGCTCCTGATGCCTATTTCGCATTGCGGGACGTATTTCTCGAATTTCTTTTTTACAAATTTTATTCTGCCTATTGCGTTAACTATTTTGTCGAACTCGATGAAAATAATGATAATTGCAACTCCGCATATTGCACTGATAATCATAAGTGTATTGAAATGAATTGCTTCGCTGATGCAATTGCCAATCGTTAGCAGCCCGACAATGCCGAAAATTACCGTTGCGCAGAATTGTGCGGTGTCGCCGAAGATGGTGAGGTACGATACTTTTGCCCTGTTTTCCTTCTGTACGAAAAGTATGCGGCCGGCAAATTCGCCTGCGCGGTTTGGCGTAAGCGTGCCTACGGTTACACCCGACATCACGGCTTTCAGACATCTGCCGAAACCAATGTTCGGTTCGGTGCTTCTGACAAGCATCTGCCATTTCCAGGTTTCTATCGTCCAGTTCACTGGCATAAGCAGAAGTATGGCAACAAGGACTAAGCTTCGCGAAAGTCCCATTTCCGAAAAGTATGTAGGCAGCTGGTCGATGTCGGGTGCTGTGGCAATCCTGTAGCCTGCATACGCGTAGGCGAGAACGACTATCGCAACCTTGATTGCAATTTTTAATCGGTTTGCCGTCTTTGCGTCCATTATTTGTCCTTGTTTACAACTGGTATTAGTATGGTGGAAATCAGTCCGAACACTATTATCAGCAGTGTTTGTAGTCCATGAGCTACAAGTGCAAATGCGGCTCCGGTTTCGCTTGCGATGCCGTAGATTATAAGTGTCTGTATTATCATGAAGTGGTACGATCCCATTCCGTTAGGCGACGGCACTATCATGCCGAAACTTCCTGCAACAAAGAGCATTAGTGCAGTAAGTACATTCAATCCGCTCAGTTCTTCGAAGGCAAAGAAGCAGAAATATAGCATCAGGAAGTACAATGTCCATATCAGGAACGAATGAAAGATAATGCCTGCTTTGTGCTGGGCATTCTTCAAGCTAAGTATTCCTGTCCACAAGCCGTTTATAAACTTCGAGATTTTCTGGCAAATCACGAAGCGGTCGAGTTTACCCTTGGCGATTACTATGAGCAGGAAGAGTCCGGCAATTCCTATTACGGCCATTATTGTTATTGTCAGCGGTGAGAATATTTTTGCAAGATTGTCCTTAATTTCGGGGTGTTGCGCTATAAAGTCTCCGAAAACGTTGGCCTGGGTTGCAAATGCGACGACGGTAAGTATTGCAACGAGTATAAGGTCGAGAAGTCTTTCGCTGACGACAGTGCCGAGAACTTTCGAGAAATCTTGCTTTTCGTAGCGCGAAATGAGTGCGCAGCGTGTAACTTCGCCGAGACGCGGGATTGCAAGGTTGGCAAAGTAGGCGTTCAGTACGGCGAAAAATGTGTTTATGAAACGTGGCTTTTCGCCTGTGGTTTCGAGCAGAAGTTGCCAGCGGCGGGCGCGACTGATGTGGCTCAGTAAGCTTATCAATGCGGCGGGAACCAGCCTGGTCGCATATCCGTGCGGGCGCGCTGGCGGATATACTGTTCCTGACAATGTCATGGAGATTCAGGAATATGCTTTCTTCCGCTGTGATCAGCTCACAGACATTACTCTGCCGGAAAGCCTTTCAGTTATCCACGATCATGCTTTCCAGTTCTCCAACGGTT
>CADARW010000060.1 GCA_902790405.1 uncultured Bacteroidia bacterium | reverse complement strand
GGCGTCGATGAGGTACTGCGGAACCAGCCAGAGGAAGCCTGCGAGGACTATCATGTCTACCTTATATTTATTAAGGTATTCCATTATTCGTTTTCCGTCGTTGAAATCGGCTCGATTGAAGGTCATGGAGTCGAGTCCGAGACGTTTTGCGCGCTCCAGCACGAAGGCATCGGGCTTATTACATAGTACGCACACCGGTTTTGCGGTGGTCCTGCCATCAAAGTATTTTGCTATATTTTCGACGTTAGTGCCTGAGCCTGAGGCAAATAATGCAATTCGTATGATTTTGTCCATTGTTTTGTCCTTTATGTTTGATAATCAATGCAAAGTACAGCAAAAAAAATGGTATGGACAAAAAGAATTAAAAAAAGTTTGACTATCTGAAATGATTTTTGTTATTTTGCGGCGATTTTTTTTTAATGTATTTTTATTAACTAAAATTAAAGAATTATGTCAGACATTGCATCTAGAGTAAAAAGTATTATAGTAGAAAAATTGGGTGTTGACGAAGCAGAAGTTACACCAGAAGCAAGTTTCATTTCAGATTTGGGTGCTGATTCATTGGACACTGTAGAATTGACAATGGAATTTGAAAAGGAATTTGGTGTTGAAATTCCTGATACTGATGCTGAAAATCTCACTACAGTAGGAGCTGCAATAGCTTATATTGAAGCGCACATCAAGTAAATAGCATGGATCTTAAGAGGGTTGTCGTAACCGGCATGGGCGCAATATCGCCCGTTGGACTGACGTGTCTCGAAACGTGGAATAACGTTCGAGATGGTGTTAGTGGCTCTGCCCTTATAGACACCTACGACACCTCTTCTTCTAAGACCAAGTTTGCTTGCATTGTAAAGAATTTTGCCCCCGAACAGTATTTCGACCGTAAAGAGCTTCGAAAACTCGACCGTTTCTGTCAGTTCGCTATTATAGCTTCCGACGAGGCAATAAAGAACTCTGGTATCGATTTCAATACAATCGACAGGACAAGGGCTGGTGTCATTTGGGCATCGGGAATTGGTGGCTCGAACACTATTTTTGGCGAAATTCTCGACTATGCGGGCAGTGCTGTTTCGAGGTTCTCTCCATTTTTCATACCTAAGATGATAGCCGACATAGCAGCCGGAACCATCTCGATAAGGCATGGACTAATGGGGCCGAACTACAACACGGTATCGGCGTGTGCATCGTCGGCAAATGCCATCATCGACTCTACGAGGTTGGGATGGAAGGTTTCCAGTCGATGCAGGCAATGTCGAAGAACAACGATGAATACATGACGGCATCGCGTCCGTTCTGCGCTACGCGCGACGGATTTGTGATGGGCGAGGGCGGTTGTGCGCTTGTACTCGAGGAATACGAGCATGCAAAGAACCGCGGAGCAAAAATTTATGCCGAGGTGGCTGGCGTTGGACTTTCGGCCGATGCCTACCATATTACCGCTCCTCATCCCGAAGGACTTGGCGGAATCATTGCAATGAGCAATGCATTGAAGAATGCTGGAATCGCTCCCGAAAAGATCGATTACATAAATGCTCACGCTACGTCTACGCCAATTGGCGACCTCCCCGAAATACTTGCAATACAGAAAGTTTTCGGCGAGCATGCCTACAACCTGAACATTAGTTCCACCAAGTCGGAAGTAGGTCATCTTCTCGGCGCGGCTGGAGCCATCGAGTCGATGTTCTGCATTTTTGCTATAAACGAAGGCGTAGTGCCTCCGACAATTAACCACAAGCAGTTCGACGAAAAAATCGACCGCAGACTTAACCTCACATTGCACAAAGCCCAGAAGCGCAATGTTGATTATGCACTGTCGAACGCATTCGGATTCAGCGGTCACAATACATCCATCATTTTCAAAAAAATGTCCAAGTAATGTTTCTGTCGTTTCTTTTCAGGAAGAAAAATCCCAAGGACGAGAAATTAAGGAAACAGCTTGAAAAAATTTTAGGCTTCAAGCCGAAGGAAATCTTGTATTATAAGATGGCACTCCGTCATGCTTCGGCAAACCAGAAGCAAAAGGAAATTCGTTACAACAACGAGCGTCTTGAATTTCTGGGCGATTCGGTGATAAGTACTATTGCCAGCGTGATGTTGTACGAGAAGTATCCGCAATCGACCGAGGGCGAGCTTTCGGTGCTGAGGTCGATGCTCGTCAGCCGCAAAAGCCTAAATAGGGTTGCTAACGAATTGCAGCTCAAGCGTCTGATGCAATACAAGGAAGGTCGTACTAACGAACAGAAGAACATTACAGGAAATTCGTTCGAAGCGCTTGTAGGAGCAATTTTCTTCGACAAGGGCTATGCGGTGTGCGATAAGTTTGTAAGGGGAATCTTCGAGCATTATTTCGACGTCGAGAACCTTATGAAGCACAACAGCGACTACAAGTCGCGTCTGCTCCAGTATTCGCAGAAGGAGAAGTTCGCGCTCGATATTGATACTTTCGAGAGTATGGAAGCATGCGAGAAATTGTATCATTTTGTTACCGAAATTTGCATCGATGGCAAGTTTATGGCTAGCGGCAAAGGCTGGACAAAGAAAGAAGCCGAGCAAATGGCATCGTACGAGGTGCTGAAAATATTGGGTAGGGAACTGTAATAAGGTGCTGTTTAAGTGTTTTTTCTGAAAAGTTTTTCGTTTATGCCTAAGCGACAACGATTTTTCTCCTGATTTATTTTATAGGTGCAAAAAAGTTTTTTAGTATTAACAAAATAAATACTAACTTTGCACGAATTTTTAAAATCGTATAATGAAGCAAAAGACAATTGCTGCAGAAATAAGATTATCGGGCCAAGGTTTGCATTTTGGCAAAGTGTCGACGCTGACAATAAAGCCTGCAGAGCCTAATAGCGGATATGTGTTTGTAAGGACAGACCTGGAAGGTTGTCCACGTGTGAAGGCTGTTGCCGACAATGTGAATGCAACTTCGCGAGGAACGACAATTGAGGAGAACGGTGTAAGTGTCAGTACAATAGAGCATTTGCTTGCAGCTACATACGCCATGGGTATCGACAATGCCGAATTTTGCATTGATGGTCCCGAAGTACCAATACTCGACGGCAGTTCGAAGTATTATGTAGAAGGCTATTCTAGAGTTGGTATTGTGGAGCAGGATGCAGAGCTTAAGGTCATTGATGTTGCTGAGCCAATCAAGTTTTCGAATGGCAAAGGAACAGAAATCACCATTAACCCATCGAATAGTTATAGCGTAAAGGTGCTGGTAGATTATGGTGCTGCCATGCCGTCGCAAACTGCCGAACTTTCAAATCTTGCCGACTTTGCATCGGAGATTGCAAACTGCAGGACGTTTGTATTCCTCAGCGAAATTGAGCCATTGCTCAAGATGAATCTTATAAAGGGCGGCGACCTCGACAATGCAATAGTAGTTGTAGATAAGGTGCTTCCGCAGAGCGAGTACGACCGTATTGCGGCTATATGTGGAAAGGAAAGCATAAAGGCGCAGGAAAGCGGAATACTCAACACCATTAAGCTTCAGTTCGACAACGAGCCGGCACGCCATAAGTTGCTCGATATCATTGGCGACCTTGCATTGTGCGGATTCCGTTTCAACGCAAGGATAGAAGCTGTTCGTCCAGGACATTCGGCCAATACCCAGTTGTCGAAAGAATTAAGACATTATTTATTAAACAGATAATTAGACATGAATCAACCGCTTGCATACGTTCATCCATCGGCAAAAATAGCTGAGAATGTTATAATTGAACCATTTGCATATATTGAAAAGAACGTTGAAATAGGTGAGGGCACATGGATCGGTCCTCATGCAACTATAATGGAAGGTGCTAAAATCGGCAAAAACTGCAAGATATTCCCAGGTGCTGTAATCGCAGCTATTCCGCAGGACTTGAAGTTCCAAGGAGAAAAGACTACTGCAGAGATTGGCGACAATACCATGATTCGCGAATGCGTAACAGTAAGCCGTGGCACTCTTGCAAAGGGACGTACAGTAATAGGTTCCAACTGCTTGATAATGGCTTATTGCCATGTGGCTCACGACTGTGTTGTTGGAAACAATGTGATACTTGTGAACGGTGCTACATTGGCTGGCGAGGTTGTTGTTGACGATTTTGCTATCCTGAGTGCCAATACTCTGGTACATCAGTTCTGCCACATTGGAGCACACACCATGTTCGCAGGCAACTCGCTTGTCGGCAAGGATGTTCCTCCGTATATCCGCGCAGCAAGAAATCCGCTGGCATATTCGGGTGTAAATTCTATCGGACTTCGTCGCAGAGGCTTTACAAACGAGATGATAAACAATATTCAGGACGTTTACAGAGTTCTGTACAACAAGGGAATGAATGTTAGCCAGGCATTGGCGTACATCGAGAACGAACTTCCGGCCACCAAGGAGCGCGATGAGATTGTGCTTTTCCTCCGCAATTCGAACAGAGGAATTATAAGGGGCACAGGAGAAAAGGAATAATTAGTTTTAGTTATACGAAAGAAGCAACCGATGAGGTTGCTTCTTTTTTTGTGTATTGCAATACAATGTCTGTCAGAACCGGGCGCCAAATCCCACTTTTATCGTTGCGTCCATTCCGATATTAGTCTCTACAAGTCCGAAAATATTGTCGTTTCCAACACGTATGCCTATTGGCGTGATGTTGAATGCAAAAAATGCGGATGATGAATTTGAACCTTTTTTGTTGTCGTCGAAGATGGTACCAACGCCCATGTCGATGCCCGAATATAGTTTGACATACTTTTTGTTCAAGTACGAGAACTGAACGCTAGGCATAACGGATAGGGTAGATGTATTGTAGTGGTTTATAAGCACATCGGTAGAGTCGTATATGGAGGTGGTAAGGCCTTCGTAAACAACTTTTATACCTGGTCGGAACCATTTGTTTACCTGATAGTAGTAGTCGAGTCCATAGGTGCCGATGAATTTTGTGTCGGTTCGGTTGCCGGCCAAACCATTTCCTACGCCTTCGATAACTAGCTTGAAAAAGTCGAATACGCCACCGAATGCCGATACGGCTCCTATGCTAGCGCTTATTTCGTTGCGTGGAGCGTCTATGTTAAACGACGAGCTGTTGTCGGATGAATCGGCTTCGAGGTAAATGGTTTCCTGTCCTAATGCACTGAATGATAATACTGTCAGCATTAAGAATGCGATTGCAGTAATTATTGCTTTTGTTTTCATTTCAGTTCCTCCAAAATTTTGTTTTATACGCTATTGTCAAAAATCGTTCCATTCTCGATTTTAGAAAATCAATGCAAGTTTACAATTTTTTTCGGATATGTGAAAATTCTACATGTTCTTAATGAAACTTTCTGGTAACCATACATTCTCCAGATTCTTCGCATTCAAGAACAATGGTGCAATTTCATCGTCGGTAAAACCTGCAATTCCGCAGCCAATGCGAGTAACTAGGAATTTGTATTCAGGATGTGCCTTTGCGAAGTCGATAAATTCGTCGACGTAAGGCTTTATGGTTTCCACTCCGCCCTGCATAGTTGGTATGCCGTAGCTTTGTCCCTGCAAGCCAACGCCTTGTCCCCACACTGCGCCGAACTTATCCAAAGCTATTCGTGCTGCACCGCCGCCGTGAGCTCCAGCAAGGTTGCTTCCGAATACAAAAATCTCATTTTTCTCGAGCGATCGTATGAAATCTGGTGTAATGCGTTCTTTTTTTTGTTCTGATATCATATTTAATATTTTTTGCTGTTCTGTTTTTGTGAAATCTTTGACAATAGAGTCGGGTACTTGTTTTGCAAAGGCTTTATTTCTAAGCGTTTGCAAGGCAATGTTAAGGATTTTGCCGTGGTCGAAGGCAAGACGTGGAATGTCATTTAATGCAAACCATTGTGCGCGGGCGGCATCGTCGCTGCCTTTTACTTCGGCTAGCTTTACAAACCCGTAGTACGCCACTGTGATAACCCTTTCGCGCGGGTCACGGTTCACCTCGGTGAAAGTGTATAATTGCTCGATGTTTGCAATGTCGAGTCCTGTTTCCTCTTTGAGTTCACGTTTGGCGCATTGTTCGGCTGTTTCATCGATGTTCATGAATCCGCCAGGAAAGGCCCAGCAACCTTTGTATGGATCGTTTCCGCGTTCGATGAGCAGGATTTTAAGTTCTTTGCCATCGAATCCGAAAACCACACAGTCGGACGTGACAGCTGGATGCGGGTATTTGTATGTATAGCCTTGTTCCATGTTTTTTTGCGTAAATTTTACTCAAAGGTATAGTTTGTTTTTAAACAGACAAAACGGTTTGCGTAATTTTTTTATTTTTGCGTAAAATTTCAGAATATGTTTCAGAAAATAATAAACGCTTGTGTAAAGTTGGTGCAGAAACTTCTGCCAGAACCATTTATATTTGCCGTAATACTCACCGTCGTAGCTTTTCTTATTGCTATGCCCGTCTGTCATCAGACACCGCTTGAGGTGGTCGAGAACTGGGGCAATGGCGTGTGGTCGCTATTAGCGTTTGCTATGCAGATGGCTTTGGTGTTGGTGTGCGGCTCCACTTTGGCTTCGGCACCGCTGATTAAGCGTGGCATAAGCTGGCTGGCTTCGCTACCGAAGAAACCCGTCGGTGCAATAGCTCTTGTAACCGCTATTTCGTCGCTTGCATGCTGGCTCAACTGGGGCTTCGGTCTTATCGTGGGCGTGATTTTCGCTAAGGAAATCGCCCGCAAGCTACCGGGTGTTGACTACCGCTTGCTCATTGCTTCGGCATACAGCGGCTTTGTGGTTTGGCACGCTGGTTTGTCTGGCTCGATTCCGCTCACAATGGCTACCCCTGGTGCTGGCTTGAAAGAAGTAACACAAGGTGCGCTCGAAAATCCAATTCCCATAACCGACACCGTGCTCAGTCCGTACAACATTGTGATTGTCGCGCTAATAATAGTCGCTCTTGTGGCGGTAAACTCGCTTATGCACCCCAAAGCCGACAAGGTAGTCGCAATAAATCCCGATTTGCTTGCCGAAGAAGCTCCCGTCAAGACCGAAAAGGCTAGCACTCCAGCCGAAAAGATGGAAAACAGCCGCATTCTAAGTCTGATAATAGCAATCTTAGGATTGACATATCTTACAATAAAATTGTTTTTCCGTGGTGGTTCGCTCGACCTCAATTCGGTGATAATGTTGTTCTTGTTCCTTGGTGTTATTCTTCACAAAACGCCGCTTGCATACGTACACGCCTTCACAAAGTCGGCGACTGGTGCGGCTGGCATTCTGCTTCAGTTCCCGTTCTATGCAGGAATTATGGGAATCATCACAGGCGTGGGCGAATCGGGAATTTGCCTCGGCACAGTCATTAGCGATGCTTGTATTTCGGTATCAACGCCCACAACTTATCCCTTGCTAACCTTCCTTTGTGCAGCTGTGCTCAATATGTTTGTGCCTTCGGGCGGCGGACACTGGGCAATTCAAGCACCTATTATGTTCACAGCAGGCGCAAATCTTGCCGTTGACCCTGGACTTACGGGCATGGCAATCTCGTGGGGCGATGCGTGGACAAACCTTATTCAACCATTCTGGGCAATTCCTGCACTTGCCATAGCAAAACTCAACGCCAAGGATATAATGGGTTTCTGCATTATCGACCTTGTAGTGACGGGAATCATTATCTGTGGCGGATTGCTTGTTTGGGCGTGGTAGATAAAAAAGAAGTGATATACATAAAAAAAAGTGGCAACTGCCACTTTTTTTATTTTTAACGGCAATTGTCCTTTGTCTTGTCTGGTGAAAGTTCGTACGAGGCTGTCTGTCCCGAATTCCGGGCATTGTTTACTATATTTTGTGCCTCAATTTCGCGGCTCCACAAGTAGGTTACAGTGATTCCTATAGTTATTTTCCAGCATGCATGCTGGTTGGGATTAGTATTTGTATTTGTCTCTGTCTCTGGAGCATGGCACGACTTTTCGTCATTGGCTGGTGTTTCCACATATTTTGCCTGCAGGTATCCGTCGGCTTGTAAATTTGAAACCTTGCGTCTTGCTACGGTTTCGGTTGACCACAAGTACTGCTCATAGCCTTGACCGTTCTTGGTGGCCGTTATCTTCCAGCACTTCTTAGGTTGGCTCTTTTCGTTGTTGGCATCGCACTCGTCAACTGTTTTATGATTACATGATTTATAGGTATATGTTTCGTTGTGCTGTGATTGCATTTCGTTAATCCACTGCCTTACATTGGCTTCTGTGTCCCATCTAAATTCAAGATCTCCATTTTCGCCTGTAATTTTCCAGCATGAATATTTTGCATTAGCAGCGGCTAAAGTTTGTACTCTATTGTCCTGTTTGCTTAATTGATTCTGTTTGTTGTTGTTTTGCGCAAATACGCAGCATGTTGCAAGTGTGAAAATCATAAAGAATGAAATCGACAGTAAGTTTCTCATATTTTATACGTTTTTAAAATTATTATGCAAAAGTAACAAAATAATTGTTATTCAAACGTCGTGCCAAAAAAAAGGCGGAGATTTTGGTCTCCGCCTATATGATTGGAATCAATCTTTATTTTTTCTTGTCAGCGCCAAGGAAAGGATAACCGTATTCTGTCGGTGGGCAGAAAGTTTCCTTAATCGAGCGGGTGCTAATCCACCTGTAGAGGTTGAGTTCGCTACCTGCCTTGTCGTTGGTACCCGATGCTCTTGCTCCGCCGAATGGCTGGTTGCCAACAACTGCGCCTGTCGGCTTGTCGTTGATGTAGAAGTTACCAGCTGCGTGGCGGAGTACGTTTTCGGCTTCAATGATTGCATAGCGGCACTTTGCAAAGATTGAACCTGTAAGTGCGTATGGCGAAGTTTCGTCGCAGAGGTGAAGAGTTTCGGTGTACTTGTCGTCGTCGTATACGAAAACGGTGATAACCGGACCGAACATTTCTTCCTGGATAGCCTCGTAGTGCGGGTCAGTTGTAACGATGATAGTCGGGTCGATAAAGTAACCAACCTTCTTGTCGTATGTTCCACCGAGAGCAATCTTAGCCTTGCGCGACTTCTTAGCCCTGTCGATGTAGCCGGCAATCTTGTCGAACGATTCTTCGTCGATAACTGCGTTTACGAAGTTTGTGAAGTCGAATACATCGCCAACCTTTACGGTCTTCATCATTTCCTTAACGTTCTTCAAGGTTTCGTTCCACAACGACTTTGGAATGTATGCGCGTGAAGCAGCCGAGCACTTCTGTCCCTGGAATTCGAAAGCACCACGAACGATTGCAACTGCGAGTTCGCGCGGGTCAGCCGACTTGTGTGCGAAGATGAAGTCCTTACCGCCAGTTTCGCCGACAATCTTTGGATAAGTGTTGTACTTGTCGATGTTGTCGCCAATCTGCTTCCAGAATGCCTTGAAAGTAGATGTGCTACCGGTGAAGTGGATACCTGCGAGGTGTGGTGAAGTGAATGCTACGCTGCTGATAACCGAACCCTTGCCCGGGAGGAAGTTGATAACGCCGTCGGGCAAACCTGCTTCCTGGAAAATCTTCATCAGGTAGTAGTTGGAGAGGATAGCGGTTGTTGCCGGCTTCCAAATGGTAACATTACCCATCAATACTGGCGAAATGTTGAGGTTGCAAGCGATTGATGTGAAGTTGAACGGAGTGATTGCGTAAACGAATCCTTCCATTGCGCGGTATTCGTTGCGGTTGAGCACCGAATTGTCGGAGATTGGCTGCTGAGCGTAAATCTTCGATGCGAAGTACGAGTTGAAGCGGAGGAAGTCGATAGTTTCCTGTGCGCTGTCGATTTCAGCCTGCATCGGGTTCTTGCCCTGACCGAGCATAGTAGCTGCGTTGATTACATATCTGTATTTCTTCGAAAGAAGTTCGCCGATACGCATCATGATGGAAGCGCGTTCGATCCATGGGGTGTCTTCCCACTGCTTCTTAGCTGCCAATGCTGCGTCGATAGCCATCTGTACTTCCTTCTTGCCAACCTTGTGGTACTTTGCAAGCACGTGCTTGTGGTTTGTAGGCATAACAACCTTGCCCATGTCGCCAGTCTTAACTTCCTTACCGCCAATGATGCAAGGAATTTCGATGCACTGGTTGAATTGACGTTCGAGTTCTTCTTTCAATAATTTTCTTTCTGGAGTTCCGGGTGCGTATGAGAATCCCGGTTCGTTTTTCGGCTCTCTGAATGAGAATAATGCGTTATTCATAATATTTTTTGTTTAAGTTATTTTTTGTTTTGCAAATCTAAAAAAATAAACTGACTTGCGAATAGTTTGGTGAGATTTTTTTACAAAAAAACGGCTCCCGATAGAGAGCCGTCATATTTTAAATTAAAATCCGCTTACTTCAAGATTTTGAATTTGCCGAACAATGGCATAGGCTTGGTGCTTCCCTGTGCTGCGTTAACAATACCGATGATTACGAATACAAGGATGCCAATATTAACCAACCAGCTAATTCCAGTCCACAAAGTCAAGAAACCGAATGACAACGAATGTATCAATGCCAACGAAATAAAGTAGCTTATCAAATACCATACAACTTCAACTATGCAAAGTACGAGACCTTGATTTGCATGGAAACGTGCAAACTTTGATTCCTTTGCTGCAAATATTGGAACCAATACCAAAATGCCGAAGTATGCAAGTATTGCAAATACTTTGTTATTCTGTACATCTTCTGGTGTAACCTCTGTCTGTGCGTTGTTTTCTACAGGCTTTTTTTCGAGTTCTTCTGCCATAATTTTATCTCCTTAAAGTTTATGTTATGAATAAATAATTTTTTGCAAAGAAAATGAATATTCTGTTATGATGCAATATTTTTTTTGTTTCTGGTTCAACGGTTCAAAGTTCAATGATTTAATCCTGCAGCTTGTTGCCAACTTGAAACTTAGAAACATAGAAACCTTCAAACTACTCGATAGAGTACAGTTCCCTGTTGAGTGTCATCTTGCCCTTTTTGTTGTACGACTCGTACTTCACAGGACCTACGCCGAGTTTCCACCACTGCTTCGAAGTTACATTTACCTTTACGAAAAGTATCTGTGCGCTGTCTTCCGAATCTACGCGGATGCAATCGTATGTGCCGGCGTTGGTTGTGACGCTCTGTCCGGTTGTAACTGTAACGTTGTTATTGTTAATGGTGATGCCAGGTCCAGTAATGTGGCAGTCGTCAAGCTTTTCACCGTTAGATGGATGTTCGGGAAGGATAATTGTGTGACCCTTTATCGAGTCGATGTTTACCATCGAAGCCAACGAACCGAGAGCATAGCGAACGTCGGTGTGGAAATAGCCGTCGGCACTCCAGACTTTGCCCTTATACACTTCGCCTGTCTCCTTGAAGTTATCCTTCAACCAGACAACGTCGAAAAGTATTGTGGTCTTGCCGTCGTCCTTTTGTACGTCGGTTATTTCGTACCTGAAGGCTTGTATTATCTTGCCCTTTGCATCCTTGTCGACGTAGGTAATTTTTGTACCGACCTTTTCGGTCATGTATGTCTGTGCGAACCCTGCATTGGCGAATACTAATGCCAATGTGGTGATAATAATTGCTAAAAATGTCCTTTTCATATTAATTATTGTTTACTTGTTGTCATTATTGTTTACTTGTTGTCAGTCTCGCAGTCTTGCTGTCTAACAGCCTATCAGCCTGTTAGCCTGCAAGCCTGTTAGCCATTTACTTCTTCACAAATTCAACCCTTCTGTTCTTGGCTCTACCTTCGTCGGTGCTGTTGTCGGCGATTGGTGAAGTCTGTCCCTTGCCAACTGAGCTGAGGCGGTCGGCGCTGATGCCCAATTCGACTAACTTATCGACGATTGCCTTTGCGCGGGCCTCGCTGAGCGTCTGGTTCGATGCTGCATTGCCTGTATTGTCGGTGTGTCCTTGAACTTCGAACTTCAGTTCTGGATTGTCGTTCATAAGTTGTACGATGCGGTTGATTTCGCCCATTGACTCCGGCTTAATTACCGACTTGCCGACATCGAAGGTAATGCCGTAGGTAACGAACTTGCCATCGGTCATCATACGGTCGTAGAGGGGAACTGCTCCCTTGGCGATACGGACATTGCGGATGTATGCCGGATATTCTTTTCCTGCACTGTTATATCCTATACCCAACCAACCGTCTTCTCTTTTGTAATTAGGAATGTTGACAACTCGTTTTTCGTCAACGTAAATTTTTACAGCACGCCTGTTTACAGCTTCTCCACAATGTGGGCAATGAGTAGCCTCACTGTTAATTTTTTTCCCACACATCGGGCATTTCATTAAACTGTTCATATCTTCTTAAAAATTTCAATAAGAATTTATTGGAATGATTCATCAAATCCAGTGATAGCTTCATCTTCCTGATTTTGTTCTACAGCATTTGGCTGGACATTGCTATTTGGCTCAACCTGTGCAGCTTCGTCTGCATGCAGGTCAATCACCTCAATATCCTCTTCGTCCTGATCGGCCATAACCTCAGGGTATTCCTCAGGCGTGGAATTAGGTGCAACGTCCTCAAATTTAGATTCGTCTTCTGAAACGACATCCGTCTCAACCACCACCGGCTTAGGAGTTTCTACAGGAATTTCCTCCACATTCTGCTGATTCTGTTTGTTTTCGTCTTGCTCAGCCCTCAGGTTTGATTCCGTCTTTGGCTGAATGGGATAATCAAAAGTGAATGCCGCCACAAAAGCCACAGCTGATATCACCATGAAAGCCGCGGTGGCAGCAGTCCTGACCTTAGACTTGGCTTGAGTGGCAGACGAAATGGCCACATAAACAATCGTCAATGCCAGCCATG
>CADARW010000059.1:25190-28934 GCA_902790405.1 uncultured Bacteroidia bacterium | reverse complement strand
GCCTCCCGCTAGCGTTCATCCTGAGCCAGGATCAAACTCTTCATTGTAATTAATAATCTTTACGACCTTTCAGTCGTGTACTTTAAGTCGTCCCGTCTCCATTTCCCTGAATAAACTCTATTAGAATCTTCAAAGTTGTTAACCTGTCTTTATCTTTTGCTACTTGTCAATCTTTCAAAGAACTTTTTCCTTCCCTTTCCGATGCCTTCCGGATCACCTCCGTCCCTCATCGTTTGGGATTGCAAAAGTAGTGCATTTTTAATTACCTCCAAAACTTTTTTCACTTTTTTTTCAAAAAAGTTATGTTTATTTTGTAATACGCTTACTATCAATATTTTATAGTACTATTTTTTACTCTTTTTAGACCCATTTTTTTAACAAAAACGCTTCCAAAAACCATTTTTGAACGGCCCTTGGACGTCATTTTTTTCTTTCATTCTTCGCGAAAATCATCAAAACAGGCATTTGCCCATTTTTTCAGACAATACAAATTTGAAATAAAATTTCTATCCAGATGAAAAAAAATGCCTATACCTATTAATATATAATAGGGACGCATCAAAGCAGAACCAGCATAATAAATGGATATTTGAATTTTTAACATCGCAAAGCATTGCGATGCTACAATTCATCGTACATAATTGCACGCAACATAAGACGTTGCACGCAACGTCTCTGCAGAAATAAATCGTATATCGTAATTCAAAAATCATAAATAATCCTTACATTTGCAGAAACAAACCATCATCACCAATGGATTCGCAAGTGCTTGACAAACTGAAGATTCTGGCAGAATCGGCGAAATACGACGTGTCGTGTTCGTCGAGCGGGACGGTGCGCAACAACAAAAAAGGCGGACTGGGCAACACCGTCGGTGGCGTTGGCATCTGCCACAGCTTTGCCGATGACGGACGCTGCATTTCGCTGCTGAAGGTGATGCTGACAAACTACTGCATTTTCGACTGCGCCTACTGCATCAACCGCCACAGCAACGACATCCGCCGAGCAACACTGTCGGTGTCGGAACTAGTGGAAATAACGATGGAATTCTACCGACGCAACTACATCGAGGGGCTGTTCCTGAGTTCGGGCGTGGTGCGAAATGCCGACTACACAATGGAACGCCTCGTAAAAGTCGCCAAGGACTTACGCGCACAAGGTTTCAACGGCTACATACACCTAAAAAGCATCCCCGGCGCCAGCCAGCTTCTGGTAAACGAGGCAGGTCTTTATGCAGACCGCATGAGCATAAATGTTGAAATACCGAAGGAGCAAAGTCTGAAACTCCTTGCGCCTGAAAAGGACTTCAAGAGCATATTCACCCCGATGAAATTCATCGGACAGGGATTGCTCGAAAGCAAGGAGAACCGCCAGAAATTCCGCAATGCGCCACGATTCGTCCCTGCTGGACAAAGCACACAGATGATTGTTGGTGTGTCGCCCGAGACCGACAACGACATACTGCATCTTTCGTCGGCACTATATAGCCAACCGTCGATGCGCAGAGTATACTATTCGGGCTATGTTTCGGTAAACGAATACGACAACCGCTTGCCAGTGCTGAAGCAGCCTCCGCTTGTCCGCGAAAACCGTCTTTACCAGGCCGACTGGCTACTGCGTTTCTACCAGTTTAAGGTTGACGAGATTGTTGACGACAGCTTCCCGAACCTTGACCTCGAAGTCGATCCGAAACTTTCGTGGGCACTGAGGCATCCCGAATTTTTCCCGATGGACGTGAATACCGCGCCATACGAGATGATTCTCCGCATTCCTGGCATAGGCACAAGGTCGGCAGCACAGATTGTTGCATCGCGCAGATATGGTAAACTGAATTCGTATCACCTGAAGAAAATTGGCGTTGTGATGAAAAAGGCGCAGTACTTCATTGTGAACAAGGAATTGCCTATGCACACCATAAACGAACTGAAGCCCGAGACGGTAAAACGGCTTCTGACAACCAATCCACGAAAGGACAAAATGGAAGGTCAGTTGTCATTCAACTTCGAAGCATGAATGCAATACTATGATAATCTTCCGCTACGATAAGACATTCGAGGGTCTTTTGTGTTGTGTGTTTGAGGCATACAATCAGAAAAAGTGCCCCGATATGCTGTTGGACAAGGAAGAGACAACTCCCCTATTCTACGACGAGATTTGCGTCATCGAAACCGACACGGAAAAATCGGAACGGGTGTGGAACGGACTGAAAAAACGCATTTCGACAACCGCACTTCATTGTGTAGCGTGCTGCTGGCTCGCCGATTCGTACCCAAAGTCCGATGAAGTGATTTTCAGATACATATACAAATGCTTCAAGTCGAAGGAAAGCATCGAAACAAACTTTGGCGACCCCGATGTGCTTGAATTGTCGAAAATATACCATCAGATATCGTACGAAAACCTGCGCGTAAAGCAGTTTGCGCGCTTCCAGAAAACCAAGGACGACATATATTTCGCTGCCATCGAGCCGCTTCACAATGTGATTTCACTATCGGTGGAACATTTCAAGGACAGATTTGCCTCGCAGAAATGGATTGTGTACGATACCAAGCGCAACTACGGCTATTACTACGATATGAAAGAGGTTGTGCGGATTACATTCGACGACAACAATATGCTAACACACAATGGAATACAAGAATCCATTATGGCAGACGACGAGAAAATGTTCCAAAACCTATGGAAAACTTACTTCAAGGCAATTGCCATAAAGGAGCGCAAGAATCCACGCAAGCAAGTACAGGATATGCCGAGAAGATTCTGGAAATACTTAATAGAGAAAAATTAAACGGGATTAATCTCATATATGCTCACAGATATAAAAAAGAAAAGTTGAACCGGGGAGATCCAACTTTTCCGTATTTAGTGAGCATTATGAAAAAACTTATTCAACAAACAAGAACTTACAAGTCCTTATTTGATTTTTACTCTGCAAAGTTAAGAAATACATTTGATTCTGCAATGATAAATTTGAAAAATTTTTCAAAGAAATTTCATGGCTTCCCGATTCTAACATAAAATTCTGTTGTCCAACAACTTGACCAAGCATATTCGTAATTGTAATTGTTAATTCCGATGCATCGGTCAGAACGAAAGCTATTCTTGCATCATCGTTTGCAGGGTTAGGTACAACGCTAAGATTTGACATGATTTCTATCTCGTCAATCGAATTGGTACTGGAAGTATATGTCAACAGCCAGCCGTCGCCTTCCTCTGTGGCATTAGTATAGAATTTTACCAATACCTTGTCATACGGGAAAGTGACAGGCTGAGTAGGCAAATTGCCTGAATCAAATTTGACAATTCTGTTTGCAGACGTTACTGCATCGTGATAAAAAGCAACGTAGTCTTTTTCGTCAGATGCCACATTGAACTCAGGGAACGAAACAGTTATCGAATTTGCACCTGCTGGAGAGATTGTCCAATAGCAGTACTTGTTATTCTGATACTGACACGACTTGCTACCATCACCAAAACTTCCACTTGGCGCATCTAGAACCAAAGGAGTTGTCGAGCAGAATATCACAGAATAGTTAACCTTCCATCCATCGGCAACATTAGATCCGTCGGTTACGAACTTAAGCGTTACAGGAATCTGCATCATAGAAAAACCCGATGCAGGAGGCAAATTATCACGATCGTAAGTAGCTAGCAATTCTGTAGAATTCATATCACCTTGATACACCTCGATATAATCGCCTTCAGCCAAATCGAATTTCGGAAATTTCAACGATGATATATATG
>CADARW010000059.1:0-25135 GCA_902790405.1 uncultured Bacteroidia bacterium | reverse complement strand
TAGTAACATTCCTTGTTGTTTGCATAGTCTGACGCCGAACTTCCATCGTCGAAAGTACCTTCAATACCAGTTACTGTTACATTCTGACAAGTAGGAAGTGTTTGGTTAGGATGAATGTTTATCACAGCATCCTGACCATTAACGAAATTATTTTCAGCACCTCCTGCTGTAGCAGTCGAATTAAGGTTATCAAGAGTATAAAAACCAGAACCGTCACCAGTACCCCAGCCCCATTTCATGTGGAATTTTGTTACACCTTCATTAATCTGGTAACCATCGCAGTTCCATGCATGTCCGACCTGAGTAGAACTACCGCTGTACACCATAGGATACCTCTGATCTATCTGTGACTTTAATAACTGATTCCAGTTCGCGTCACTATACGAATCTCTTGATACATACTGTACGTCGTTCGAATATCTGAAATAATTTTTCAGAGCGGAAGCCACATATTCTGTCTGACTACCAGAACCATCGTAATCATATTGCATATTTACAGACACACCCACATGGTAGCAAAGCTTTCCAAGTTCTTCGTTCTCGGAAGAACCTGCAATATCAGGCATTGCATACCAATTATAGGTCTGATTTCCAAAATTTACGGTGATGTTCTGAGAATGCATATTAGTCCATGAACCGTAATACCATGTATATGTTTTATATCCATTGCCTGTAGCCGGCCAGTTCCAGTACTTCATAACCATGCTTGTTGCTGTTGCAACGCAACCAACATAAGCATGACCTTGACTGCCCCACGAAGAATGGGTGTCGTTTGATGGCTGCGTAGGACATTTAGAATTATAAGGCCATCCCTGAGTCCAACTTATTCCATCGAGCAACACGCGCGAAGTTACAACATCCCTAGTTGCACGAAGAGAAGGATTATACGAGAGCAGATCCAACCATTGCTTTCTCATCTCAGCAGCATTTTCGCATACATTCGAAGCTGCATAATCGTTCGACTCGCTGTAATAATTCAGATAGGCAGCCCGACCTGGCGACATATTGTCGATATTGAATGCACTCTCGAACGAATATGCCAAAACTGGCATTATCTGGTCGTCGGTTGACACTACAACATATCCCTCATCGCCGTTCACATCGAAGACATACAGATTGTATGGGTTTTGCATCGTTAGGATTAACAACACAAGTCAAATCTATATCGTCCCATTCGGTTGCACGGAAAGCATTGACAGTCTGATGATAATATGCCTTGGCTACTTTTGCGGCATCGTTGTACGAAACGCGTTCGGCCTTTGCTGCGAAAGCTATCGTCACGATTGCCAAAATTAATGCTAGTCTCTTCATTATTCTAAAATTTGAGTATTCGACAATTTGATGATTTGATAATTTGAAGATTTGATGATTCAAAAATATAGTTATTTTTTTATTAAGTCGGAATTGTAATGCAAGCCGATAGATTCGCGACGAGCCATTGCCTGACGGATTATGAGATAACCTATATTAATGAGATTTCTCAACTCGCATAGGCTGACGGTGACCTTCGATGTCTTGAACAAGTCTTCGGTTTCGCGGTACAAAATTTCCAATCGGTCGAAGGCTCGCTTCAAACGCAAATCGGTACGCACAATGCCAACATAGTTGCTCATAATCTGCTGCAACTCCTTGAGTGAATGCGAAACAAGAATCAACTCTTCGTTCGTTATTGTGCCTTCTTCGTTCCACAACGGAATCTTGTTCAATATTGCCTCGTCGGGCATAACAGCATCCTTCGAGTCCTCGAAAGCCCTGTGCGCAAATACCACAGCCTCTAGTAATGAATTGGAAGCCAACCTATTAGCACCATGCAAACCCGTACATGCAGCCTCACCTACAGCATAAAGGTTCTGTATCGATGTGCGAGCGTACTCATCGGTCTTGATACCACCGCACATATAATGTGCTGCAGGGACAACCGGAATCAAGTCGTTCTTGATATTAATACCAATTTCAAGGCACTTGGCGTAAATTGTCGGGAAGTGCGTCATAAGCACATCCTTGTCGATATGCCTTGCATCGAGGAAAACATGTTCGTCCCCCGAAAGTTTCATTTCGGAATCGATAGCACGGGTAACCACATCACGCGGAGCCAACGAACCACGCTTGTCGTACTTCACGCAGAAGTCCTCGCCTTTGCGGTTACGCAGAATTGCACCTGCCCCGCGCAAAGCCTCGGTAATGAGGAAGGCGGGACGCTCGCTCGGATTATAGAGCGTAGTTGGGTGGAACTGCACGAACTCCATGTTTTCCACAGCACCCTTTGCTCTGTAAACCATTGCAATACCATCGCCAGTAATATGCACGGGGTTGGTTGTGCTCATGTAGGCATTTCCGCATCCTCCAGTTGCAATAAGGGTTTTCTTGGCAAAAACGTTGAAAACCTTTCGCTGCTTAATGTCGTACACGTATGCGCCAAAGCACTTGATGTCGGGAGTAGCGCGAGTAACCTCTACGCCAAGATGATGCTGGGTTATAAGCTCGATTGCGAAGTGGTCTTCGTAGATATCGATGTTCGGATTGTTGCGAGCTTCCTCAACTAGCGCACGCTGTATTTCGGCACCGGTCTTGTCCTTGAAATGGAGGATTCGCTTTTCGGAATGGCCGCCTTCGCGGTTCATGTCGTACTGACCAGTAGAATCGGTATCAAAATTGGTACCAATCTCAACAAGGTCGCGAATGCGTTCGGGAGCCTCGCGCACAACAATCTCAACGATTTTTCTATTGTTAATGCCACAACCGGCAATCATTGTATCTTCGATATGCTTCTCAAACGAATCGTAGCTGTTCATAACAGAAGCAATACCACCCTGAGCCTTTACAGTCGAGGTGTCATCTATCTTATTTTTGCAAATAATGGCGACATGTCCGTACTTGCTGACCTTTATAGCGTAGAACAGACCAGCAATACCACTGCCTATCACCAAAAAATCTACTTGCTTTCTCATTTCCTTTTTACTACAAGTCAATTAAAGAATGCAAATATAATGCTAAAAAACATAACTTCAGTTTTTAAATTCATTTTTTTGACAATCGGACAGATTATGCATTTGTAAAATCATATTTTTCATTCCTAAATGCACTATTATTATAAAAGTTAAGAGTCGGTAATACTACTGATTGCAATATAATTTGGGACCTATTTTTAACAAGAAAGGCACAGTCGCCTGCGCCAATCTACCAATACAATTATGAAACACAGAGCGGGAAACGGGGATCGAACCCGCGACCCTCAGCTTGGGAAGCTGATGTTCTACCACTGAACTACTCCCGCTTTGCGATGCAAATATATGTGATTTATAGATTCAATGATTCAAAAATTCAAAAAATTGTTTCTTTAACCATACAAACATTTTTAAACAATTTTTTTTCGAATTTACGTTCATAACAGAATTTCTCTTAAATTTGTCTGAAATTTTTTCGAATGGAAAACATAAAGAATCTCATATTCGACCTTGGCAACGTAATCCTCAACATCGACACGAAGTTGAGCGAAAAAGCTTTTGCCCAATACGGAATGAACGACTTTGAAAAGCTATATACACTTGCCTCGCAAAACGAACTTTTCGACCGTCTTGAGGTCGGCAGCATAACCGAAAACGAATTCTACGACGAATTCCGCCGTGTCACTGGTTGCAAACTCGACAACAAAACCCTCGAACAATGCTGGGATGCACTAATCATGGACTTTCCACCTGCGCGAATTGAAATGCTGAAACGACTGAAAAACGAAGGCAAATACCGTACTTTCATCCTCAGCAACACCAATATAATCCACTACCGATTCTACACCGCTCTGCTAAAGCGTACCCGCGGTGTCGATGGTCTCGAAAGCCTGGTGGAACATGCCTATTTCTCGCACGAAATCGGTCTGAAAAAGCCTAATCGCGACATTTTCGACCACATTGTCGCCAACTCTCACATCAAGCCCGAAGAGAGCATTTTCATCGACGACAACGAAGCCAACATTAAGGCGGCAAATGCGCTGGGATTCAACACTATATTTCTGAAAGACAACGATATGGAAAATTTAAAATTTTAGATAAAACAACTTAAAATCATCAGCACAATGAAACTAAAAATCGAAAAAGCACTCGGCAACAACGCCAAATATCAGGAAATGCTCAAACTTGCACAGGAAAAGTTTGACACTCTTACCGCCGGCACCGGCGAAGGCAACGACTTCCTCGGATGGATGGACTTGCCAACATCGTACAGCGACGAGGACATCGAAGACATACTCAACATCGCCGACCGCATGCGTCAACTCGACTGCGTTGTGGTAATCGGTATCGGCGGCTCGTACCTCGGAGCAAAGGCTACAATCGAAGCTTTGAGACCGCATTTCGGCAAAATGGACACCGAAATGATTTTCGCAGGTCATACCCTAAGCGGAAATTACCATGCAGAACTCATGGAATACCTGAAAGACAAGGAGTTTGGTATAGTTGTAATTTCAAAGTCGGGAACCACCACCGAGCCGGCAGTTGCCTTCAGATTGCTATACAACGAGATGAAAAAACGTTTCGACAACGAGACCATCCGCGACCGCATTGTCGTAATCACCGACGAAAACAAGGGCGCACTCCGCACCCTTTGCGACAAGGAAGGCTTCGACGATTTCATCATAGCCGACAATGTTGGCGGACGCTTCTCGGTTTTGTCGCCAGTAGGACTTGTGCCGATTGCAATCGCAGGTTTCGACATCGAAGAAATGCTTCATGGCGCATCGCTGGCACAGGACATCTGCCTCGAAAACAACGAAAATAACCCTGCAATTCAATACGCAGCAGTAAGAAATATGCTTTTCAACGAAGGCCGCAAGGTTGAACTGATGGTCAACTACAATCCGCGCCTCTGCTATTTTGCCGAATGGTGGAAGCAGCTCTACGGCGAAAGCGAAGGCAAGAACGGCAAGGGATTGTTCCCCGCATCGGTATCTTACACCACCGATTTGCACTCGCTCGGTCAGTTTGTACAGGACGGCAGTCCAATCCTTTTTGAGACAGTTCTCTGGGTTGACGACGACAGCGATGCCCCAGTTGTTCCCCACGACAAAGAAAACCTCGACAAACTCAACTACCTCGAAGGCAAAAACATGGAATACATCAACAGCAAGGCTGCCGAAGGCACAATGAACGCACATGTTGCAGGCAATGTCCCGAACATCCGCATCGAATTTGATGCTATCGACGAATACAACCTCGGTTACCTGATGTTCTTCTTCGAGTTCGCTTGCGGAATCAGCGCATATATGCTTGGCGTGAACCCATTCAACCAGCCCGGCGTTGAAGCATACAAGAAGGAAATGTTCAGACTGCTGGGAAAAGAATAAAAAGGCTAACAGTCGAACAGTCTTGCAGTCGAACAGACTAACGGTCAGAAAATCAACTTGACAGACCGACTGGTCTTCTGCAAGACTGCCAGACTGGTTTTCATTCTACCTATGGAATCCATCGCACTAGTCTCTCCATCCGACCGCATCACCGGCTATGCACCGAAACTCCTTGTCCACCAGCAGGGACTACTTCATCGTGCATTTTCGATAGTGGTGTTCAACGACAAAGGCGAAATGCTATTGCAAAGACGAGCCGCAGCCAAATACCACTCTGGCGGATTATGGACAAATACCTGTTGCAGCCATCTTGTTGAAGGCAAAGACATGGAATCCTACATGCACGAACGACTAAAGCACGAAATGGGCTTCGACTGCGAACTGAAATTTGCCTTCAGTTTCCACTACACCGCAAAATTCGACAATGGCCTCACTGAAAACGAAATAGACCATGTATATACAGGCAAATGGAACGGCACACCCCTGCCCGACCCCAACGAAGCCGACGACTACCGCTGGGCGACGCCCGAAAGCATAAAATCAGAAATAAAACTCCATCCCGAATTGTTTACGGTATGGTTTAGGGAGATAATTGAGAGAATTGGATAAAGTCTAGGCTTGTAACCACTTATATTTTGCCAGACTGTAAATCGGAAGTAGAGGTATAAGAATTGGAGTTTTCTTCACATACGCCTGATATTCCGGGTCGTTGGCATAGACTTCGTTCTGCCTGAGTTCCAATCTTCTTGCTCCACTGAACATAACATACAAAATGCCTGCATATCCAATAGCAACAATCACCCACTGCCATACGCAAAGGCTTGCGCCTATTCCGCTCAGCAATGCACCTGTCCATATCACAACCTCGCCCAAGTAGTTGGGACAGCGAACGATACGGTAAAGTCCCGTATCAGCAAAACGCTTCGGGTTGCGCTTCTTGGCGGCATTCTTCTGTGCGTCGCTAAGGGCTTCGAGCAATATTCCGCAAAGCATTACACCCGCACCTATCCACGCCCAAAGGTCGCAGACTGGCAGCCCTTCGGCGGTATTCGCCAGACGGAAAGCAACTGGACTTACCTGTGCAACATACAATATCGCACAGAACAGTAAAGGATTTTGCGGTAAGCAGCAGCCTTGCGTTCTCGCACAAGCAGATAGGTTCCCAACCTGCAGCCGAACACGAAAAACAAGGCACAAAGTGCTATTGTCGGCAGCGATATTGCACCACCGAACATTACGAGCATTGCAACTGCAAGAGCAGCAACGCCATATCCATAACCCAGACTGAAGAAATAGATGAAATATTTCCATCCTACAGCCGAAACTGCAAGCGATATTGCTAAAAGAATAAGTAGATACATCATAGGGTTATATTTTTTGTTTCAAACTATTAGTAATTCACCTTCACGCTAACACTTCCCGATTCCTCCTCTTCACCGTCGTAATAATTATATTCGTATTCGATGCCGGTTACACGCTGGTAATCGTCAACAGTGTAGGTATATTTTATTATGGAGGTCGCCATTATCATGTGAGCGTCGCTATAGATATTTGTCTTACTTTCCATAGGCATAAACTTGGAAACCATTCCCTTCGGGGCAACCGATGCCGCACCAGGGAGAAATCCCGACTCTTCGGCAAACGCCAGCACATCAATGTTGGGACGGTCAACATCGCCATACTTATAAAAAGTACTGTCGAACGAAAACGATTCATCGCAGGCAGGAGAAAATACCTTTACTATATTTACATTTCCGCCATCCCAGAGATAGCTGTTGCCGCAGTCCATTTCGTCGATGCACTCGCTAAGCTTGCCCGACTTGTACTTGTAGCGCTGCACAAAGCCTTCGTCTTCCAAAAAGTACTCCGACTTCTTCACATAGCCTTCGCCATCCAAGGTAAGCTCCAACTTTCTCATCCCAGCATCACAGGTTATGACACCGTCGCCGTAAGTAACTGTCGATTCGATGGTCCACTCGCTATCGGTACCAATGTTGCGGTGGGATGTGACTTTTATCAGCCGGTCTAGCTCGTCATATTCAAAGGTCACCTTGTTGTCTCCAGCAACATCATGATTTATTTCGATGCTTTTCACAAGGAATGACGGTTCTTCAACAACTTCTTCGACTATACTGTCGGTGGGTTCGGTCTGCTGTTCCACAATTTTGCTTTCCTTAGAGCCACCGCACGAAGTAAGAAGTGCCACTGTGAATGCAAAAATTACAAGACTTTTTATTCGCATAGTTCTAATAAGTTAAATTTAGAGTAATTATTGTGGTTTCTTCATTAATAGTGCCGAGTTCATCAGTAATGACAGTTCGATTAATATTTATTGATGTTATCTTTCCTGTAGCATCGTCAATATTGTATTCGAAAGCAGTGCGTTGGGTTTCCTTAATATTATCGTTGCTTGTCCATGTAAATACTGATTTTGACGGAAGGAAATCGGAAATACAACCTTTGTCAAACGCGAGAATGTCAATTTCGGAAGTTACAAATGAAAAAATATCCACATTAAACGGGTTGCGCATGTCTGTATATTCGAATGTAGTTTCTTGTGGATTATTATCTGCATGATAATTTATTATTTGTTCGGTCATGCAACCATTGTCCCACTTGTATGCATATTTCGAAACCTCGCCATTGAAAACATTTTCAATGCCGCTTATCTTGTCGCCATCGAACGAATATTTTTTGTTTACTCTGCCAGATTGTCCCATTTCTAGATTGCATTCTGTAGGTTTGCCATCAGAATATTTATAGGTGAATGTCTTTACTAATGAGTAGGTTCCATCTGGATTGAGATCTTCATTGATAATCTTGACTTCGGTATCGGAATATGATATCTTATTGCTTCTCGAAAACTCGTCTATAGTTTCAATAAGACGATTCTGGTCGTCGTACTTCAAATTTAATGTATTTGAATGTTTTCTATTGTACAACACCTCGATGCTTTTTACTGGAGTTACAACAAAAACAGTTTCATCAACAACACTGTCGGTTGTCTCGACTTGCTGTTCCACGGTTTTACTTTCCTTAGAGCCACCGCACGAAGCAAGAAATACCATTGCCAACATAATGGTTGCGATACAAATTTTCTTCATTTACTAGTAGTTAAGCTTAAGAATCTGGCAAGTATTATCCTTTTCGATTTCGCCGTCGTAATTGGTTTCGTTCTCAACATTGATTTTTATCTCGGTTATCCTGCCGGTTGCATCATCGATTTTGTATTCGAAGGTTGTTGTCTCTTCCGTTTCCCAACCATCGACAATGCCACTGAAATGCGACTTCGAGGGAAGATATTCCGATGCCAAATCTTTTCCGAACGACGAAACTGCAGGTGCGGAATAGAAGATTGTAAACACATCGATTGTAAACGGATTTTTAATGTCAGTATATTCAAATTCCGTAGTCGATTGCGGTTCTTCCATGTCGTTGGTGTTGTAAACTACAGTATATTCGGTCATGCAATTATTTTCCCACTTGTATATAATGTCCTCGCTTGTGTAATATGGGTCTGCATTGGGTCCGAAATCGCGGGTTATCCAGCTAACCTTGTCTCCTTCGTAGTTGTACTTAATATTAATCTTGCCTTCTTTACCCATATCGATGCAACCTGTGGTCAGCTTGCCATCTGAATATTTGTAGGTAGTTGTAGCAGATTCCTCTTTGACCTTGATTTCATCGGTAGCGTATGATACGGTATATTCATCGTATTCGTCTTTCTGGTTGATAAGGCGGTTCTGGTCGTCGTACTTGAAATAGATTGTACCTGCAGATTCTCCGTCATAAATTTTTTCAATGCTTTTGACAAGAAGAACTTCCTGTCCTTTTTCTTCAGCTGTTTGTTCGGTCTGTGCCGGTTCGTTTTCGTCTGTTGCCTTTTTGTCGGCTGATTTGTTGCACGACAGCAGGATAAACATTGCTGCGGCTGCTAATAACAAAATGTTTTTACTCATAATTATTACTTTTTTTTAATGTCATTCCGCAAGGCAGAACAATAATGCGAAACGGAACGGGGAGCATCATATTGTTCGACTATGCGGAATCCCCTGTTTTGCACCATATTGTCCACAAGGGAGATTCCGCACAAACGAACTCACAAGGCTCGTCCCTGCGCCTGTTCGTTCAGTTTTGCGGAATGACGGTTAGTATTCGTTATTCAATTAAAACTGTACCTTCGGTGCTTCCTGAGCTGCCTGGCTAGCCTCGAAGTAAGCCCTTTCGCCGAATCCGAACATCTTTGCTACCAAATTCTTCGGGAACTTTATCACAAGGACATTGTAATCCTGTACTGCTGCATTGAAGATTTCGCGCTTAGCGGCGATTTCGGCTTCAATTTCCTTCAACTGGTCCATCAACTGAGTGAAGTGAGCATCGGCCTTCAGTTCCGGATAAGCCTCGCGCACTGCAAGCAAGCGACTCAATGTGCTCGATACATTGTCCTGTGCCTCCTGGAACTTAGCGAACGATTCGTTGTTAAGTTCGTCTGCGTTGATATTGATTGATGTTGCTGCGCTGCGTGCTTCGATTACAGCCGTCAAAGTACCCTGCTCGTGAGCTGCGTAACCCTTAACGGTTTCAACCAAGTTGGGGATGAGGTCGGCACGCTTCTGGTATGCTGCCTGAACATCGGCCCAAGGCTTCTTCACAGCCTGGTCGGCTTCAACTATCTTGTTGTACGAACGCCATACATAAATTCCACAAATAAGAAGTATTACAAAAATTACTCCTCCGATCAATGTTGCTCCTAAGCAACCGCTTCCATCTTTTGCCATAGTCTATAAGTTTTTTAGTTTCTAAGTTTATGTGGGCTAACGCCCGTTTCTAAGTTTAAAGTTGTTTCTAAGTTTCTAGTGTCGTAGCGCGCCGCGACTGTACAATGTTCCTGTTTCTGTTGAGACGCAAAATTTTGCGTCTGTACAATTTGAATGGCTATATGGCGACATCTTCATGCCTGTTAGCCTTTCGTTATTGTTTCAATTATCTCATCAATTCTTGCCTTCAGTTTTGCCTCGGTTGCTTCGTATGCAGCGGCATTTTCGAGTTTGCCCTTTACACCTATATAGAATTTAATCTTCGGTTCGGTGCCCGACGGACGGACTGTAATCTTGCTACCATCGGCGAGATCGTACTGCAGTACATTCGACTTGGGCAAGGTAATGTCGTAGCAGAGGTCGCTGATTTTGTCGTACGACTTGCGAGCCTGGAAATCGTGAACCATAACAACCTGCACTCCGCAAATCGACTCGGGCGGCGTACTTCTGAATTTCTCCATCATAGCCTCTATTTCCTGCATTCCGCTTTGTCCGGGCTTGGTGAGTGACTTCAGCCCTTCAAGATAAAAACCGTACTTTATGTAGATGTCCAGCAGCAAGTCCATCAAGGTTTTGCCTTGTGCTTTCATTCTTGCAGCAGCTTCGCAAACAAGCATCGAGGCGATTACTGCATCTTTGTCGCGAACACAGTCGCCAGCTAGGAATCCGTAGCTTTCCTCGCCACCGCCAATGAACTGCATCTTGCCGTAGTTCTTTTCGATTTCCTCGGCAATGTACTTGAAGCCTGTGAGCACATCAAGGCACTTTACACCGTAATCCTTGGCAATCTGCGGAATGAGTTCAGTTGTAACGATAGTCTTAACGATGAATTCCTTTCCTTTCAAACGACCTTCGACCTTGAAGCTGTCGAGAAGATAATGCACGAGTATCGATGCTGTCTGGTTGCCGTTGAGAATTACGAACTTGCCATTGTGGTTTACCACTACGCCAAGACGGTCGCTGTCGGGGTCGGTACCGAATACGATGTCGGCTCCAATCTGTTCTGCCTTGCGAATTGCAAGAGTAAGGGCCTCGCGCTCCTCGGGGTTCGGTGATTTCACCGTCGGGAAATTGCCATCGGGAACTGCCTGTTCCTCGACAATGTTGACATCGTTGAAGCCAATGCTCTTCAGTGCCTGCGGAAGTACGCTTATGCTCGAACCGTGAATCGGCGTATATACAATTTTCAAGTTTGCGCTTGCATTGTCCTTTACATTGTGGCACAACGACTTCAGTGCTTCGATGTAGGCATTGTCAACATCTGCGCCGATTTCCACCACATTCTTCAATGCGTCGTCGAACTTGATGTCCTCGACAGTGACTTTCCTAACATCCTCGATTATGCCCTTGTCGTGCGGCGGAATTACCTGACCGCCATCGCTCCAATATACCTTGTAGCCGTTGTATTCCTTGGGGTTGTGCGAAGCGGTGATGACGATTCCTGAATTGCAGTGCAGGTGACGGATTGCAAACGACAGTTCGGGTGTCGGACGCAACTTGTCGAACAGATATACCTTAATTCCGTTTGCTGACAGCACCGATGCGGTAATCTTTGCAAACTCGCGGCTGTTGTTACGGCTGTCGTGGGCTATTGCGCAACTGATTCCCTTAGCCTTGTCGCAGTGTGCAAGCAGATAGTTTGCCAGTCCCTGCGTCGCCATTCCCACGGTGTAGCGGTTCATACGGTTTGTACCTGCACCCATTATTCCGCGCAGACCGCCAGTTCCGAACTCCAAGTCCTTGTAGAAACTTTCGTTCAGCTGTTCGGGGTTATTCTCAATCATTTCGGCTACAGCCTTGCGGGTCTGCTCGTCGAAAACTTCACTTGTCCAATATTTTGCTTTCTGTAATACGCTATTATCCATTTTACATATTATTTGAAAAGTCAAAGGTAATGAATTATTGAATATGGCGGAGTATTTTGTTGAAAAAAGTTTGAAAGATAACGACTGCAGTTGCGGATTTTCTCATAAAAACCTACTACCCCCTCGGCTGCAAACTCCGTCTATACTCGCTGGGCGACTGACCTAAATGTTTGGTGCAGTAACGACTGAAATAGGAAAGTGAAGCAAAATTCATACGCTCGGCAATTTGCGTAAGCGAGAGGCGCTCGTCGTCGAGGTACTTTTTTATAATTGGTACGGTATGGCGGTTGATGTAGCTGCTAACGCTGTGACCTGTGACGCGCTTGACGGTTGCCGAAAGGTACTTTGGCGACACATTCAGTCGTTCGGCATAGTAGTTTACCTCGCGCTCGGTGCGGCTTATACCCGTCGAAAGCATATCCATCAGTTGCTTCACGATATAGGCTGTTCGGTCACTGTGCGGAGCTGTAGTATCGCGCTGTGCGTGCGGCTCAAAGATGTCGTACATCATCGTAAGGCAGAGGCTACCCATAAGTTCGTGGTAGAACAGCAGATGACGGTCGCCTAGTCGGTCGCGCAGACGATGAAAATCGGCCAGCATAATTGATGCCTGCTCATCGGTAAGTGGAATTACAGGGTTTTGGTTCAAACTTATACTGCCGCCTATGCTGTAGTTGTTCGATGGTAGCAGGTTTTGGAGAAACTTGTTGTCGGCAGCGAACCACTCGACCTGCATGTCGGGATGCGCAGCAAGATTTTTCACACGGTCGGGCATCGGAACAACTACCAAATCATTCTTCACAATGTGGTAGCATCGTTCGTTGAACACAAAACTCCCCTCCCCAGCCGTGCAAAGCAGATGCATACAGGTATGAGCCAGTTCTGGTGCATTCATCCCGTAAAAGTCCGTCGAATATAGAAAGTCAATCTTCACGAGGCGAAGTTACAGATTATTTTTTATTCTCCTAAAACATTTGTGCAAAAAGTGAAAATTATAGTGCTTTTTGTGAAATAGCGGTTCCGTGGATTTGCTGTTTTTTTGCATCGTAAAACAAAACAAAAGAGTTATGCAAGAAGAAAGAGTTGACCCAAGGTTATCGACAGCCGAAGAACTTGCCGAAGGTGTTCGTCAGGCTCAGACATTATTCAAGTTGAACCACACTATGCCATATACCGACGAGTACAATGCGCTCGCCAAGGAACTGTTTGGCCACGATGTATTTGCTGACGGTGGCTTCGTAATGCCAGGACTCACTGGTGTTTGCTTCGACCGCGTACGACTGGGCAAAGGTGTAATGATAATGAACAACTGCCTTATGATGGCTCGCGGAGGCATCACAATTGATGACGGTGCAATGATTGCCGCCAATGCGCAGCTAATTTCCAACAACCACGACCTCCACGACCGTATGATACTGACTTGCAAGCCAGTACACATTTGCGAAAACGCTTGGATTGGCGCAGGGGCCACCATCTTGCCAGGTGTTACAATTGGCAAAAACGCCGTGGTAGCCGCAGGTGCAGTGGTTACAAAGGATGTTGCCGAAAATACCATCGTAGGCGGAAATCCAGCAAAATTCATCAAGAACATAGGAGAATAAATTATGAACAAGAAGTTAAACCACAAAATCATAACAATATGAGCAAATCAATCGTCATTTTCTTCTCACATGCTGGCGACAACTACAGCGTGGGAAACATCGAGGTTGGCAATACAAAAATTGTAGCCGACTACATATCGGAAATCGCTGGTGCTGAGCAATTTGAAATAGTCACTCACAAATACGACGGCATGGCCTACACGCCACTTATCGAACTAGCCAAGAAAGAGGCTGCCAACGGCGAATTGCCGCCATACGAAGGCACCGCTCCCGACCTTTCGCAGTACGACACCGTATTTATCGGTGGTCCCGTGTGGTGGGGAACCTATCCGCAGGTGATGTTCACACTTTTCCGCGATATAAATCTTGACGGCAAAACCGTCATCCCATTCACAACCCACGAAGGCAGCGGCTTGGCATCTTGTGTCGATGATGTGAAAAAAGCTTTTCCAAAGGCAAGTGTACAAAAAGGCTTCAGCATCTACGGACACGAAGTGCGCACAGGCAAGGCAAAAGTTGAGAAATGGTTAAAAGGACTTGGCTATTAACAATTTAAATTCAAATTCTATGCAATACATAACATTAAACAACGGCGTAAAAATGCCGCAGCTGGGCTACGGAGTGTATCAGGTGACACCAAGCGAGGCAGAACGTTGCGTGAGCGATGCGCTTAGCGTAGGTTACAGAATGATAGATACAGCTCAAGCTTACCAAAACGAAGATGGTGTAGGCAATGCGGTGAAAAAGAGCGGCATATCTCGCGATGAAATATTCATCGTCTCCAAAATATGGATTTCGAATTACGGCTACGAAAGAGCAAAAGCATCAATCGACGAGAGCCTGCGCAAGTTGCAAACCGAATACATCGACCTTATGTTGCTGCACCAGCCATTCTGCGACCGCTACGGAGCATACCGTGCATTGGAGGAGGCTTACCACAAAGGCAAACTACGAGCAATAGGTGTAAGCAATTTCTACCCCGACCATTTCATCGACCTTGCCTCGAATGTGGAGGTAAAACCTATGGTAAACCAAGTCGAAACTCATGTTTTCAACCAGCAGCATCTACCGCAGAAATATATGGAGGAGTTCGGATGCCAGATTATGTCGTGGGGTCCATTGGCAGAAGGTCGTAACAATTTCTTCACCAACGAATTACTTTCCCAAATTGGCAAAACTCACGGTAAAAGTGTTGCCCAGGTTGCACTTCGTTTCTTATTGCAACGCAATGTGATTATCATTCCAAAATCGACACACAAGGAGCGCATGGCCGAGAACTTCAATATTTTCGACTTCAAACTTTCGGCTGACGAGATGGCTCGCATCGAAACACTCGACACAAAACAGAGTCTCTTCTTCGACCACCACGACGGCGAAGTGACCAAAATGTTTATGGGATGGAGAGGTTTAATCTAAAATTATAAAATATGAAGAAAACGATATTAGTAATTTGCTCGGCGGTTCTTATGGCTGCTTGCAACAATACGACCAACAATACTGAAAAAGACATGAACACATTGACATTCAACGAAAAACAGGCATCATGCATAAGTGCAATTGCTTGTTGCGAAGCGCAAGGAAATCTCGGAAAACTTGCAGAATCAATCAACAACGGTCTCGACAATGGCTTGACAGTCAGCCAAATCAAGGAAGCCCTCTCGCAACTTTATGCCTACACAGGTTTTCCTCGCTCGCTCAATGCTTTGGGAACTTTGCAAAAGGTTGTTGCCGACCGCGATGTCAAAGGTCAGAAGTGCGAATTGGGAGAAGATGCATCGCCGTTGCCATCAAACTACGACGCGCTTAAGCAAGGAACCGATGTGCAGACAAAACTCAGCGGACAACCTTTCAACTACGACTTCTGCCCTGCCGAAGACTATTACCTGAAAGCGCACCTATTCGGCGACATTTTTGCCCGCAACAACCTCACCCACGCCGACCGCGAACTAATCACCGTAAGTGCTTTGAGCGGTCTGGAGAATGTAATGCCGCAGTTGCAGGCACATGTGCGTGGTGCTTTGAATATGGGTGTAACAGAAGAGCAGTTGCGCAACATCCCGAATTCGTTGAGGGAAAACGGACTTTCCATCGAAGCTTCGCGCTGTGAGGCCGCCATCGCTATGGCTGTTGACGGCAAGACGGATGTTGTTTGTGCACAGTCGCCATGGCCCATCGGAGAACCTAATACGGCATACGCACAATATTTCATAGGCAACAGCTACCTTGCACCTATGGATGGCGGAATGGTTAATGTCAGCTTTGAACCCGGATGCCGCAACAACTGGCACATTCACCACAACCAAGTTCAGGTGCTGGTATGCGTGAGCGGTCGCGGATGGTACCAGGAATGGGGAAAGCCAGCCGTCGAACTGAAACCCGGCGTGGTAATTGAAATTCCCGAAGGCGTAAAGCATTGGCACGGTGCTTCCAAGGACAGTTGGATGCAACACCTTACATATCACAAGGATGTTAAGGAAAATGCCAGCAATGAGTGGCTTGAGCCAGTAAGCGAGGAACAATATGAACAGTTATAATCATTAACTAATATTGCCATTTTGATGTTTTTTCGTATTTTTGAACCCTAAACATAAACATATAGCTCAATGAAGAAAATAGTATTACTCGCATTTGCTACCATTTTAATGATGGTAAGCTGCACTAACCGACAGAAAACACCGCAGTTTAAGGAAAATCCCGATATGGAATACCGCACATTGGGAAGCACAGGACTGCGTGTTGGCGTGATTGGACTTGGATGCGGAGGTTTCGATGAAATTGACTCTACCGCTTCGCGCGAACTCGTCACATACGCCCTCGACCACGGCATGAACTACATGGACCTTTACGACGCCAATCCAAAGGTTCGCAGCAACATAGGTTACGGACTTGGCGACCGCCGTGCAGAAATGATTATACAAGGTCACATTGGTTGCTGGTGGAACGGCGACAGCTACGAGCGCACCCGCGATGTGGAAAAATGCAAAATCGGTTTCGAAGACCTGTTGGAACGACTGCACACCGATTACATTGATGTCGGCATGATTCATATCGTTGACAAGATGGAAGAATGGCAGGAGATACAGGGAAGCCCCTATCTGCAATATGTGCAGGACCTGAAGGCGCAGGGAAAAATCAAGCACATAGGTCTAAGCAGCCACAATGCCGAAGTTGCACTTGCCATCGCAAAGAGCGGACTGGTAGAGGTTATCATGTTCAGTCTCAACCCTGCATTCGACCGTGTACTGTCGGACAAGAATCCTTGGGATTCAAAGACTTTCGATGAGATGCTGCCCGGAATTGACCCCGTCCGCGTTGAATTGTACGACTACTGCGCCCAGCACGACATTGCCATCACGGTTATGAAAACCTTCGGCGGAGGAGACCGTCTGCTTGATGCCGAGAAATCGCCACTGAAGATTGCGCTTTCCCGCGACCAGTGTTTTGCGTATGTGCTGGCAAAACCTTGCGTAAAAGTGGCTCTTTGCAGTATCGACAGCGCCAGCAAGGTTGACGAATACCTGCACTACCTTAAGGCTACCGACGAGGAAAAGGACTACAATTCGGCATTAAGCAAGCAAACAGCGCAAAACGATATGGACAAAGGAGCATGCACCTATTGCAACCATTGTATGCCCTGCAGTGCTGGCATTCCGATTGCAAAGGTAAACGAACTGCTCGACAAGGCCGAAAAAGAAGGACTTACATCAGAATTGAAGGCAAAATACGATTCGTTGCCCCATCATGCAGGCGAATGCACGCATTGCGGTGCTTGCCTAAGCCGTTGTCCGTTCGGAGTTGACATTCCAACGCAAATGGACAGAGCAAAGGAAGTGTTCGGAAAATGAAAGTTATGGTCAACATATTAGCTTTTGCCATGCTATTTTTCGCTTCGTGTACGAAAGAAGAACCTGATATGCCAACGCCAGCATCTGTAAAGACAATGCAACTTTCGATTGGCAACAAGATTTTCACTGCCACACTCGAAGACAACAGTAGTGCAGAAAGTTTTTACGCACTATTGCCGACTACTTTGGAAATGAACGAGTTGAACGGAAACGAAAAATACAATTACCTCGAAACCACCCTGCCCGTCAACAGCATCCGTCCAGGAACCATCAACGCTGGCGACATTATGCTTTACGGGGACAACTGCATAGTGGTGTTCTACGAAACTTTCAAGTCATCGTACAGCTATTCGCCAATCGGACATATAAATGATATCCAACAACTTAAAGAAGCACTTGGCACAGGAAACATAACAATAAAATTCAGCAAGCAATGACAGACAACCCTACAGGAAAAGACTATGTCGGCAGCGACGACCTCTATGCCGATGTGCAACGGACAATGAAATTGTGTGCCGAAATGAATACCGGCTATCACAACGAAGCAGAAGTCAGAGACTACTTGCGACAGATAACAGGCAGCAACATCGACGAGACCGTGCGCGTGTTTCCACCGTTTAACATCAATTACGGACTTACAACACGCTTTGGCCGCGATTGTTTTGTAAACTTTGGCTGCACATTCCTTGCTCTCGGAGGCATAACAATCGAAGACGGCGCATTTATCGGACCGCATTGCGTACTTGCTACCGAATATCATCCCGAAGACCCTGCCACGCGTCATTCGTTGCTCACAAAGCCCATAGTCGTCGGGCGCAATGTCTGGCTTGGTGCCGATGTGAAGGTTCTTGCCGGCGTTACTATCGGCGAAAATGCCATAGTTGCTGCGGGAAGCGTTGTTACCAAGGATGTACCAGCCAATATGGTGGTGGCTGGAAGTCCGGCCAGAATAATTAGAGAAATAAAAGAAAACAAATAACGATTACAACTATTTGATTATGAAGCAAATTACATTAACAATCGCAATATGCTGCCTATTGTCTGGCGCATACGCACAAAACAAACAAGCAAAGGAGAATACCGAAATGAAAAAGACATTAGTAGTTTATTTTTCGGCTACAGGCACTACCAAGGCCGCAGCCCAGAGGTTGGCAAAGGAAAAGAATGCCGACCTGTTCGAAATCGTACCAGAGAAACCCTACACTGCAGCCGACCTCGACTGGCGTGACAAGCAGTCGCGTTCAACGCTGGAAATGAAGGACAAGAGTTCGCGTCCGGTAATCAAGAACACTTGCCCCAACATTGCCGACTACGACACCATTTGGATTGGTTTCCCTGTATGGTGGTACACAGCACCGACAATCATCAACACATTTATCGAGGCTCACGACCTTAGCGGCAAGGTGCTGAATGTGTTTGCAACCAGCGGTGGTAGCGGAGTCGAAGGTTCTGCAAAAGACTTGAAAAAGGCCTATCCGCAATACACTTGGGGCGAAAGCAGACTTATGAATTAACCCTGTAAATAAGTGACAATGAAGAAATTAGCATTATTTGCAACGATAGTTATATTGACAACTGCTTGCACCGACAAAACGCAACCTACAGAAACAAAAGAGGAAATGAAACAGGAATTACAACTCACGCAGGAATGGGACAAGGTTTTCCCACTCAGCGACAAAGTTGACCACCGCAAGGTTACATTTGAAACACAGTACGGACTGACATTAGCCGCCGACCTTTATACGCCAAAGGCAGAAGTTGTTGCGGATTTGCGAACAGAAGCTGTTGCGGATTTGAAATCCGCAACTCAAGAACCGGGGATTTCTAATCCCCTCCTCCCTGCCATCGCCGTGAGCGGTCCCTTCGGTGCTGTCAAGGAGCAGTCGAGCGGACTCTATGCCATGCGTATGGCTGAACGCGGATTTGTTGCACTGGCATTCGACCCGTCATATACTGGCGAAAGCAGCGGCGAACCTCGCCGCACGGCATCACCCGACATCAACACCGAGGACTTTATGGCTGCCGTCGATTTTCTGTCGAAGCAGGACAATGTGGATGCCGAACGCATAGGCATTATCGGTATCTGCGGTTGGGGGGGCATCGCACTCAACGCTGCCGCTGCCGACACGCGCATCAAGGCTACCGTGGCAAGCACAATGTACGATATGACCCGTGTCAGTGGCAACGGATACTTCGACAGCGAAGACAAAGAAGAGTCGCGCCATACTGCCCGCGAGGCAATGAGCAAGCAACGCCTCTCCGATCCAATGGCTATGGCTGGCGGTGTTATCGACCCGTTGCCCGAAGAAGTTCCACAGTTTGTTAAAGATTACCACGCCTATTACAAAACCCCGCGCGGCTACCACAAACGCAGTGGCAACAGCAACGACGGATGGCGCGTCATCGGCACACAGGCTTACGCCAACAGCCGTTTCCTCTACTACATCAACGAAATTCGTTCCGCAGTTCTCGTGATGCACGGCGCAGAGGCCCATTCACGCTACTTTGGTGAAGCAGCCTACAAATATATGCTGGAAGGTCAGGCAGAAGGATACAACTTCATCGGCAAACCAAATCCCAATCCAGAGAACAAGCAGCTGCTCATTATCCCTGGTGCTTCACACTGCGACCTTTATGACGGTGGCGAGGGCAACTACATACCTTGGGATACGCTTGCAGAATTTTTCGGGAAGAATTTATAAGTCATCGTAATCACAACCAGTCTCCGTCCCGGCACTAACAGCCACGCAAAGGCGGAGCAGTTTGCCAAGGGCTTGGAAGCCGTCGTGCATCAAGAGGAACTCATCTCATTGCGAGACAATGAAATCAAGTTATGCGACGGTGAGGGTGACCCGAACGAGATTGATTGCAGGATGCATACTAATTAGTAAAACAAGTTTAAAAACAAATAATAGTTTATGAAACAACCAATTAAAGTAACAGAAGCCATCTTCCCGATGCCCGTTTTGCTTGTGGCTACTTACAACGAAGACGGCACCATTGATGTAATGAACGCCGCATGGGGCACCATGGTCGACCGCGAGCGTGTAGCCCTCAACCTCACCGAAACTCACCGCACGGTGGAAAACATCAAGCGCACTAGGGGATTCGTCATCCAAATCGCCGATGCAGCCCATGTCGTTGAAGCCGACTGGTTTGGCGTGGTCAGCGGTAAGAAGGAACCCGAAAAGTTTGCCAAGAGCGGTCTCACCGCCACTAAGTCAGCATTGGTTAACGCCCCGATTATCAACGAACTGCCTATCGCCATTGAATGTGAATTTATAGAATACCAAAGCGACGACACTGGTCTTGGTGTCATTGGCAAGGTGCTGCAGACCTCCGTAGAAGCCGACAAGATAAAAGACGGCAAAGTTGACATCGAAGCACTGAAAGCCATCGCCTTCGACCCATACACTCACGGCTACTACCTTGTAGGCCAGCGCGTTGGCGAAGCCTTTAAGGACGGGATGAAAATAAAATAATCATCGGCAGCAACCAGATTAAACAGCACCATGAACAAAATCCTTATTATCTTAGCTTGTATGACCCTTTCAGCATTGCCATCCATGGCACAAATTGACATTCACTGCCACGCCATCACGGAAAATTACATTGACTTTGTAAAGGCCAATGGCGCCGAGATGGACGAGGGCTTCCCTATCCCGAGTTGGAATTTGGAACGCCACATAGCATTTATGGACAAAGCAGGCATACAGACCTCGGTGCTGACAATGCCCGCACCTCAACCATATTTCGGAGATGCAAAGGCTTCGGCAAATGTGTGCCGTAGGTTCAACGAGGAATGTACAGCCTTGAAAACCCGTTATCCGGGGCGTTTTATGTTTTGTGCAGCACTGCCCTTGCCCAATGTCGAGTCTGCCCTCCGCGAAGCCAAATACGCTCTCGAAACTTTGGGCGCCGACGGTGTAAAACTCGCCACCAACAGCTACGGACAATACCTTGGCGACCCAGCCTTGGATACTCTGATGGCTTATCTCGACGCACAAAATGCCGTCATCATCCTGCATCCGCACAAGCCCTCGGCGGTAAACGCACAACTGATTGCCGATGTGCCTATGGCAAGTTACGAGTATTTGTCCGAAACAACACGCACAATCCTCAATATGATAGCCCACAATGTGCTGGTGCGCTATCCGCATCTGAAAGTCGTGGTGCCGCACTGCGGTTCGTTCCTGCCCAACGCCTTGCCGCGCTTCCGTTCGCTGCTTCCTGTGATGATAAAACAAGGATATATGCAACCTGTCGATGTTGATGCAAACCTCTCAAGGCTATATTACGACCTTGCCGGCGCACCTACCGACGAGGTCATTGATGCGCTCCTTACAATCACCACCCCCGACCATATTCTTTACGGCAGCGACTATCCGTATGTTGCCGAGCAAGTACTTGTTGGCGGTAAAACAGCATTGGAAAACCGCCTTGCCTCCCACGGACTGAATCCGCAGGACATATTCACCGACAATGCACGACGGCTGTTTGGCGAGAACATTCCATTGCGCCAATATGGCGAACGAATTGTCCGCCTTGCCGAAATCGAAGTGGTACCTAAGTTCTTGGATGAATATCTGGCATTTGCCAAGGAAGTCGGTGAAACATCGGTGAAAGTGGAACCAGGCGTGCTGACCCTCTTATCGATGCAGGAAAAGGAAAATCCGTACAAAATACACATCCTCGAAATCTACGCCGACAAAGAGGCCTACCAAAGCCATCTCCAGACAGCACATTTCAAGAAATACAAGGAAGGCACAGCAAAGATGGTGAAGTCGCTGAAACTGATTGACACCAATCCGTTGGCGGGAATGAAACAGTGGGAATAATAGAGTCGTATTATTCCGTTCCGAAAATATAACGGCGGAAAAGCGTCTTTGCCGCTTCAACGCCAAGCATCTTACTGATGGTGTCGAAGGCTGGTCCGCCATTGCTGATTAGCCCTTCAACATATATGCGGTTTCGAGCGGTCTTGGCGGCAGAATCCACATTGCTGGCAGTGGAAAACATGTCGATATATGCAGATGTCATTTCGGAGACTAATGCCGACAGGCGCGACGCTGCCCCAACCTTGGCGGTGCTAGGCGGAAGACGAAGATTGTCGTACCATGCTGGTTTCAGAGGCTTGTCCTTCAAATCGCGGTAAGTATCTTTTACGGCTTGCATTGCTGACAAATCGACAGGATTCAGTTGTGTATCGTAAACCTCCACAATCAAAATCCGTTTTCCGAAAGCGCTTATTAGGTCGTATGAATAAAGCGGAAGGTCTTTCGAGTATGGCGTGCAGATTAGGGTTTCCATCTTCATCAGACCAAGAAAAGCCCTCATTGTGAGGTACGAAAGGCAAGCGCAACCATTCCAGTCGTATGACTGCAAATGGAATTTCATCCCCTTGCCAGAAAATGTCTGCCAAGGCGTTACATCTTTTGCGACAAGTGCGCCCTTCTGCGAAAACAAATCAAGACTCGAAGTATTCATTTCAACAAAAATCACACATTACATTTAGTTGCACAAAAATAGAACTTTTTCACGAAGGATAAACCTTGGAAAGTAAATTCCTGCGCGGGACGCTAAAACCATCTCTCAAAAAACTGACATAAGACTATATGTTGCCAAAACATTTTGAGGATTTATGCACTTTTGGCAAAAAACATTTTGAGGATTTATGCATTTTTAGCAAAAAACATTTTGAGGAAACCCAAAAGACATCATTTATATTATTGTATATAAACCAATTACTGCTTTTATCAGAGTGAGATTATAAATTTGATAACACATTGCGCATCTCCGACCGCATACTGCTCTACACCAAAGACTATCAGCAGGACGGAGAAACCACCTGTATGCCAGTGTATTTTACGCAGTTCTTGTAAATCGGGTTAACCTCTGCGACAAGTCACTTTTCTACGCCTTGCATCCGCTTAAATTCCTCACAGAAAGCATACAATGGGATACATTCCAACCAATCTTGACTTATACGCGGTTTCATCGACAGGCGTATGCCACGCAAATCAGGATGATTATGTATAAATGTCTTCATCGATTTTGACTGCAGGTTTTCTTCCGACTTTGCCTCCACTGGATAAACCGTAGAACCTATTTGCACAACGAAATCAAGTTCTACCCTCGAATCTTCTGCGCTATGGTAAAATACGGGCAATCCTGTCCCCATCAATTGTGCCGCTACGAACAATTCGGTAAATGCGCCCTTGTATTCGCTAAAAATTTCATTGCCAACAAGTACAGCCGATGCGGGTGCATCAACCATAGCCCCCATCAGACCGACATCCAGCAAAAACAACTTGAAAGCATTGGCATCCTCGTAAAACTTCAATGGCATTTTTACCGCTGTTGTACGGCAAACCTTATACACAAGACCAGCATCGACCAGCCATTGTATTGCTACTTCGAAAGCCGCTGCCCTAGCTCCTTTCTTCAAGGCTCCATATATAAATTTCTTGTTTTCCTTAGCCAATTGCGACGGAATGCTCTGCCATACCATACGGATACGCGGCACTTCGTTCTGTGGAGCATACTTGGAAAAGTCGTGTTCATAGTCGGCGAGAATCTTTTTTTGAACTTGGCGGACATCTTTCAATCCTCCATTGTCCAGATACGCCAATACCGCAGCCGGCATTCCGCCCACATAATAGTATTGCCGCAACAAGTCGATGTATTCCTTTTCCAGAAGATTAATAACCGACCAGTCGCCACGCAAAAGCTCATCGGCCATCTGCTCACGACCGACTGCACGAAGAAATTCCTCAAAGTTCATCGGATACAACCTGATAATGTCCACTTTGCCCACAGGAAACGAACTTTGCTTATGCAACGATATTCCAAGAAGCGAACCTGCAACCGCTATATGTATGTCGGGCGCATCCTCACAAAAGTATTTCAAGGCAGTAAGTGCCTGCGGACATTCTTGAATCTCATCAAGAATTATCAATGTATCGTTTGGGGTAATGTCAACATTCGACAACGCCGACAACGCTCGCAACAATTGTTCCACGCTTCCGCCATTGACGAAAACCTCTCGAGCCTTTTCGTGACGGTCGAGACTAAACATAACCTTCTTCTTGTATTCACGCTTTGCGAACTCATTTAGTAGCCATGTTTTTCCAACCTGTCTGGCACCATTTACAATCAAAGGCTTCCTATTTTTACTATTCTTCCACTGTATCAATAAGTTATATCCTATTCTCTCCATAGTATTGACATTTTTCCGCACGACTTTTCGCCGCAAAGATACACTTTTCTGCACGACTTTCAAACAAAATCATACATTTTTCTGCACGACTTTTTGCTGAATGCTGACACTTTTCTGCACGACTTTTTACCGAATGTTGACATTTTTCTGCACGAGTTTTGGGTATATGTTAATTCAAAAGAATACTTATCGTCAACTATTATTTTTCACTCCTCCTCACTTTTCACCACCTCAGTTGTATTCCGAACCATGCGCGGTTCTATTTCCTCCTTGCATTTCGGACAGACATACGGAGTCCATCTCTCTGCTTTATCGAACCAACCGCCACATTCGCACGAAGGATATTCGGGAAATAGCGATTCTTCATCATCGGGATACAGCAACTCCTTGCCACAAATATCGCAGTGCAGATAAATCTTGTCGCCAACTTTACCATCGTGCCATTCAAATTTG
>CADARW010000058.1 GCA_902790405.1 uncultured Bacteroidia bacterium | reverse complement strand
GCCACGGTCGTGATGATGGCCTGGCTGACGGCAGCGACGAAGCTGTACAATTCGACACTAACGAAGATGTACGGACTCTGTTTTCGAAAGCAGGAATTTATCCGCTTATAAATCAGCGTCCTTACGGAATCGTCGCCAATCCTAATGCGACACCACGCGATATTTTCATCTCTTTCGTCGACACGGCTCCGCTTGCTTGCAATTTGGAGTTTGCCCTGAAGGATGATGTTGAATATCTGAAACTTGCAATCCGTGCGCTGTATAATTTCACTAGCGGAAATGTTTATCTGTCGTTCGGAAAGGATTCGCGCCTTGCAATGCTTATGCCCGATGACCCCGAAATTATCAAGAACATATTTGTTGGCAAACATCCTGCAGGATTGGTTGGTACGCAGATAAACAAGCTAAAGCCCATAAACAAGGGCGAAACAGTGTGGACTATTAGCGCATCGAACTTGCCAATCATCGGTCGTCTGCTGAAACATGGTGAATATCAGCCGGAAAAGACTGTCGCTGTATGTGGCGCAGAAGTAGTTGCTCCGCAGTATTACAAGCTTCGCATAGGTGCCGATTTATCGCAGTTGCGTAGCGGAATGTTGTTGTCCGAAAATGTCCGCATAATCTCCGGCAATGTGCTTACGGGTATAAATGTTACTGATAATCCGTATCTTGGCTTCAACGAAATGCAGGTTTCGGTAATCCCCGAAGGCGACGAATACGAAATGTTCGGCTGGATGTTGCCCGGAGCAAACAAGTTCAGCAACTCGCGGACTTTCCTGTCGATGCTTACTCCGTGGAAACGCTTCAACCTCGACACCAATATGCATGGCGAAGAACGTGCATACGTCGTTACCGGTCAGTACGAAAAGGTTTGTCCGCTCGACATTTATCCGCAACTGCTTGTCAAGGCAGCAATGACCGATGATATTGACAAGATGGAAGAGCTTGGCATTTACGAAGTTATAGAGGAGGACTTGGCATTGTGCGAATTTGTTTGCACCTCGAAGATTGCTGTTCAGCAGACGATTCGTCACGGCTTGGATTTAGTACGTAAAGAAATGGAATAGTTGATTATGAATCCGATACGAAAAATTATTGACAACATAAAGCCTAAGGTACTAGGGAAGATGCCTTTTATGACCTCGACTTTCGAGGCATTCGAGACTTTCTTCTTCGTGCCTAAGGATGTTACAGAAAACGGTTCGCATATCCGTGATGCAATAGACATGAAGCGAACGATGATTATTGTCGTTTTTGCTTTAATTCCTTGTTTATTGTTTGGTATGTACAATGTGGGCTATCAACATTTTAACTCGATGGGAGTGCTTGCCGAAACTGGCTTCTGGACAGTCTTCTGGTATGGCTTCCTCAAGGTGTTCTGGATGTTGCTAGTGTCGTACCTTGTCGGCCTTTCAATAGAATTTGCCTTCGCTCAGGTACGCAAGCACAAGGTCAACGAGGGCTTCCTCGTTACAGGAATGCTTATTCCGTTGATAATGCCCGTAGATACGCCGCTTTGGATGGTCGGCTTGGCAACGGCTTTTGCTGTGCTGGTGGGAAAGGAATTGTTTGGTGGAACAGGAATGAACATAGTAAACCCAGCCTTGCTGGCGCGTGCATTCCTTTTCTTCTCGTATCCTTCAAAGATGTCTGGCGACAAAATTTGGATAGCAGGAATGACCGACGGAAATGCTGTGGACGGCTTTTCTGGAGCAACTCCATTGGCTCAGATAGGCGAGGGTAGTGATGTGATAACAAATGGATTTGGTGAGCCTACTTCAATTTTGGATTTAACTATCGGACTAATCCCAGGTTCAATTGGCGAAACATCGATAATCGCAATCGCCTTGGGCGCATTCATACTATTATTTACTGGCATTGCAAGCTGGAAGATAATGTTTTCGGTATTTGCCGGCGGTGCAGCAATGGCATTTGCTTTGCAATCGTACACGCCAATCGACTGGTACTGGCATCTGTGCCTAGGCGGTTTCGCTTTCGGCGCCGTATTTATGGCAACCGACCCTGTTACTGCAGCACAAACCGAAAAGGGAAAATACATTTACGGCTTCCTTATCGGCGTGATGGCCATGCTGATACGAATTCTAAACCCTGCTTATCCCGAAGGTATGATGCTGGCAATTCTGCTGATGAACATTTTTGCACCGCTCATCGACTATTGCGTCGTAAGAGCTAACATTAACAAGAGGTTGAGACGCGTGAAGGTAAGACGCGTAAGACGTAGAAAAAACAGATAGGCTATGGACAGGAACAAGAATTCATACATATTTATATACTCGATAATTTTGGTCGTGGTTGTGGCTGGTGCTCTGAGCCTTGTCGCCGTATTGCTTCAGCCTAAGCAGGCCAAGAACTATGAGATAGAGCAGAAAAGAAACATTCTGTCGGCATTGAAAATAAATGTCGAGACCAAGGAAGTTGAATCGACCTACGCTAAAATTGTTACAGAAATCGCTGTTGACGAATCGGGCAACGAGGTTGAAAAGGATGACGCCCTGGTTTTGTACAAAGCTCAGACCGACAAAGGTTTAAAATACGTTTTCCCGCTTTCGGGCAAAGGTTTATGGGGTCCTATCTGGGGGTATTTATCTTTGGATGAAGACCTTAACACTGTTTATGGTGCCTACTTCGACCATAAGTCGGAAACTTCGGGACTTGGTGCTGAAATTGCTACCGAACATTTTCAGTCGCAGTTTTCTGGAAAGAAGATTTTCAATGCTGATAACCAGTTTGTTTCTGTAAAAACTAACAAGCGAGGTGCACAGAACGAAAACGAAGTTGATGCCGTTTCGGGTGCAACAATAACTTCCACATCGGTAAGCGAAATGATAGAGTCTTGCTTGAACAAATACTTGCCATACATCGAAAAATCAAGAAGATAAGTGCTATGGAAAAGAATAGGAAAGAAAGAATATTTTTAGACCCGCTAATCAGGAACAACCCGATTACGGTACAGATATTAGGTATATGCTCGGCGTTGGCGGTGACCGTAAAGTTGCAGTCGGCAGTGGTTATGGCGCTGAGCCTTACATTTGTTGTGGCATTGTCGAATGTGATTGTATCCTTGCTGCGAAAGACTATCCCAAACAGAATCAGAATAATAGTCCAGCTTGTGGTTGTGGCTTTCCTCGTGATTGTCGTTGACCAGTTTTTGAAGGCATACGTCTTCGACATCAGCAAGCAACTTTCTGTATTTGTTGGACTTATAATAACGAACTGCATTGTGATGGGGCGCTTGGAAGCCTTTGCAATGTCGAACAGCCCGCGCCGCAGCTTCATTGATGGACTTGCCAATGGACTTGGCTACGGCTTTATATTGATTGTGGTCGCATTTTTCCGCGAATTGCTCGGTAGTGGTACTATCTGGAACTATCAGGTTGTGCCACAGGCATTCTACGATGCCGGCTATATGAACAACGGACTTATGATTATGCCGCCTATGGCGTTGATAGCGGTAGGATTGATAGTGTGGATACAGCGCGCACGCCAGCAGAAAAAGGAGGAGGGTAAATAATGGAAAACATTGCTAACATATTCGTCAAGTCGATTTTTATCGACAATATGATTTTCGCATATTTTCTTGGAATGTGCTCGTACCTTGCTGTGTCGAAGACAGTTAAGACTTCGTTCGGATTGGGCGTTGCGGTGGCGTTTATGCTTACGATTACCGTTCCGATCAATTACCTTATCGAAAAGTATTTGCTTTGCAAGGGCGCAATGACATGGATTTCACCGTCGTTTGCCGATGTTGACCTGTCGTTCCTTACATTTATAGTATTCATTGCAGTTGTGGCTTCGATGACTCAGCTTGTCGAGATGGTAATTGAAAAATTCTCGCCGTCGCTGTACAATTCGTTGGGAATATTTCTGCCGCTTATTGCTGTAAACTGCGCTATATTAGGCGGTTCGCTCTTTATGGCGGAACGCTCGTACGCAAATGTCGGCGAAGCTGCCGTTTTCGGTTTCGGCTCGGGAATAGGCTGGTTGCTTGCAATTGTCAGCCTTGCTGCCATACGCGAAAAGATTAAATACTCGAAGATACCAAAGGCCCTTGACGGACTGGGCATTGCGTTCATAATTGTCGGTCTTATGGGATTGGCTTTCATGGGATTTATGGGAATAAAATTGTAGGATTATGCTGTTGTTTCAATCTATAGTTCTTATCAGTGCCATTGCGGTTTTCTTAGTCGTGATGGTCGCCTTGGTTGCAATTTTGCTTTTTGCCAAGAAAAAACTAACGCCTCAGTCGAAGGTGAAAATTACGATTAACGATAAAGATACTCTCGAAGTCGATACAGGCAACTCGTTGATGCTTACTTTGAAAGAGCATAATATCCATCTTCCTTCGGCTTGCGGTGGCGGTGGAAGTTGCGGTATGTGCAAGTGCCGTGTGGTACAGGGCGGAAACGGAATTCTGCCGACCGAAACAGGCTTCTTCACACGCAAGGAACAGCAGAATTTCTGGCGTTTGGCTTGTCAGGTGAAAGTTCGCAACGACATGAAACTTGTTATTCCCGAGGACATTATGGGAATCAAGAAGATGGAGTGCGAGGTTGTGTCGAACCGCAATGTGGCTACCTTTATAAAGGAATTTGTTGTCAAGTTGCCCGAAGGCGAAACGCTAAATTTCAAGTCGGGTTCGTACATACAGATTGATGTTCCGCAAGTTACTGTCGATTATTCGAAAGACATCGAGGTCGAGGACGAATTCAAGGAAGACTGGGACAAGCTTGGCATCTGGAAGTTGAAGATGACGAATCCCGAACCGACTTTCCGTGCTTACTCTATGGCCAATCATCCAGCCGAGAGCAATATGGTTATGCTCAACATCCGTATTGCAACGCCACCATGGGACAGGAGCGCTGGAACATTTATGAATGTAAATCCAGGTGTATGTTCGTCGTTCATTTTCTCGCGCAAGCCGGGTGACAAGGTTATGATTTCGGGACCTTACGGCGAATTCCACATCAAGGATACCGACCGCGAAATTATGTTTATAGGCGGTGGCGCAGGTATGGCTCCGATGCGTTCTCATATCTTCCATTTGTTCAAGACTTTGAAGACAACGCGCAAGGTTTCGTTCTGGTACGGAGCACGCTCGCGCCGCGAAATTTTCTACGAAAACGACTTTAAGCAGATTGAAGCCGAGTTCCCGAACTTCTCGTTCAACATTGCCTTGTCGGAGCCTAAGCCCGAGGACAACTGGGACGGCTATGTAGGCTTCATCCACAAGGTTATCGAGGATAACTATCTGAAGAACCATCAGGAGCCAGAAGAAATAGAATATTATCTCTGCGGTCCGCCAATGATGACTGCTGCCGTCACCAAGATGCTCGACGACTACGGCGTTCCAGAGGAAATGATTGCATTCGACGATTTTGGAGGATAAAAATCCTGCAAATATTCGGTTGCAAATAAACAATATGTCAAAAGAATGTCTATTTTTGCAGTATAAATCATAACGATATGGAAACATTAACAAGAGACTACAACATAGCTGAAGGTTATTTCAAGATACTGAATCCGCTTAACGACGGAGTGAAATTGTATTTGCTCAAAATGCTTACCGATTCGTTGGTTTCCGAAAATGCAAAAAAGATGGAAGCAAAAAAATCAAGGGTATTCGATCTATTTGGCGTATGGAAAGATGCTTCTGATATGGATGATATAGAATGTGTCATAAAAGATAGCCGAACAAATACAAAAACACGTAATATTGTTTCGTTAGATTGATAATGTCAAACATCTTCTCGCATTAATGGCATTAAAATAGAAAACTGGATAGAACGAAATTTATAATCCACATGACTTTTGCCCGAAATGATAGCGTTCGATGATTTTGGTGGATAACAACCCATAAAAAAAGCACCGCATAAACGGTGCTTTTTTATTTCGGTGCGCTGACATTATTTCTGTCTTTTGCGCATTTCTTCTTGCTGTTTCTTCGAAGCTTCCTCCAAACGTTGCATCCACTTCGATTTCTTCTTTGGCTTGTTCTTGTTGGCTTCCATCTGAGCAAGAAGTTTATCCTCGTTCACTACGAAACGCTGGATAATCCAGGTCTGCAGGATGCTGAACAAGTTTGCAAGCAGGTAGTAGTAGCTCAATCCTGACGAATACTTGTTGAACCACAACAACATAAGTATTGGCATCATCCACATCATGACTTTCATGCCGGGCATTGAGTTGCCTGCGTTCTGGTTGCTTGTCATCTTCTGCTGTACGAACATCGAAATTGCCATAAGCAAAGCGAACAAGCTGACGTGGTTTCCGTAAAGCGACGAAATAATCGGAATGTTTGTACTCCATTCGAGAATTGCATCGTACGACGAAAGGTCGGTTGCCCACAAGAATGGCTGCTGGCGCAACTCGATTGAAGCAGGGAAGAATCGGAACATTGCAATAAGTATCGGGAACTGGAGCAACAATGGCAAGCAACCGCCCATTGGACTTACACCCGCCTTCTGGTAAAGGCTCATCTGTGCCTGCTGGCGTTCCATTTCCTTACCTTTCGGGTACTTTGCAGCAATTTCGTCAAGCTGAGGCTTCAGCACACGCATCTTAGCTGTCGACATGTACGACTTGTAGGTAAGCGGGAAAAGAACCAACTTTATTATTATAGTCATCAATAAGATGATGATACCATAGTTGGCAATTCCACGTCCTAACAGGTTGAACATCGGGATGATGGCATACTTGTTAACCCAGCCGAAAATACCCCAGCCAAGCGGAATGACTTTTTCCATATCCATGTCGTTGCCATCCTTGTCGGTGTATTCTTTCAACAGCGAATATTTGTTAGGTCCAAAATAGAAGCTGAAGTCTTTGGTTACCTTTGACTCGTCAGGAATGTCGAGGAAAAAGTCGGACTTGAAAGTTTTCAATGCTCTAGGATTCTCGTTTTCATCGAGTTTCAGCAACGAAATCTTCGGGTCGCCTAACGAATTGTCCTTAGAAACGAGAATGGAGGAGAAGAACTGTTGCTTGTAGGCAATCCACTGGGCGCTTCCTTTGGTTTCGTAGCTGTCGGCATCCTTCATTTCGTTGAGGTTTTCGATTTCCTCATCCGACATGCGCATAAATACCGTTGTGTTGTTCGATTCCCAATCGCGACCTCTTTCAAGAGCCAACACATCAACATACCATTGCATGCGTGTACTTGTGTTGTCCTTCATTTCATCCTTCAAACCGACTATATTAAGACTTAAGTCGAGCATATAGTCGTCGGGCTTAATAACATAATTGTATTCAATGTACTTACCTGCATCGGCACTAAGACGCATAGACAGGTTCAAACCGTTTTCGCCGACCTTAAGAGTATCGGAGCCTACAGCTTTTCCTCCTGCCATTGGCTCGAAGTACATGTTATTAGTAACCAAAGGTCTTCCATTTATGGTAAGTACAATTCCGAAGGTTGAATTCTCGTCGTTTTCAAACAGCACCAATGGTTCCTGATTGAAAGTCTTGTAATCCTTAAGTTGTACCGAATAAATCTTACCACCTTTATTTAGGAAGGTGATTATCATCTTGTTATTCTCGACAACCGTATATTTATTCTCGCCGTTTACCGACTGCGCAAAAATTCCATAATCATTACGCAGTTTTACATTCTTTATAGAATCTAGCTGTTCGGGGCTCAAACTATCGGCCAGTGCTGCAGCTTCTTTCTCTGCTTTTTCATTCTCAGCCTTAAGCAGTTCTGCTGCCACCTTAGCTTCTTCTTCCTTAACCATTTGTTCATGGGCTATTGAATCTTGTACGCGTTGGCGTTCGGCGATTTCCTCTTTGCTAGGACGCGAGAGGAACATGTATCCGATAAGAAGAGCGCTTATGATTACAAGCCCAATGATTGTGTTTTTATCCATATATTACTTCTTATTATCAATAGTTGCTTTAACAAAACTTACAAATAATGGGTGCGGGTTGAGTACAGTACTCTTGTACTCCGGATGGAACTGAACGCCGACAAACCATTTATTGGTGGGAATTTCAACGATTTCGACCAAGTTTGTCTGCGGATTTATACCAGTTGCAATCATTCCAGCAGCCTCGAAAGCCTCTTTGTAAGAATTGTTGAATTCGTAACGATGACGATGACGTTCTTCGATTTCAACGCTTCCGTATGCCTTTGCTGCTTTAGAACCTTCTTTCAGGAGGCATGGATAGGCACCAAGACGCATTGTTCCGCCTTTCTCGGTAACAAGTTTCTGTTCCTCCATAAGGTTAATAACCGGATTCGAGCATTTTTCATCCATTTCGAGCGAGTTGGCATCGTCGAGACCAAGAACGTTCCTTGCGAACTCGATTACAGCGCACTGCATACCAAGGCAAATGCCAAGGAACGGAATATCTTTTTCTCTTGCGTAGCGTACAGCTGCAATCTTGCCTTCGATTCCACGATTGCCGAAGCCTGGAGCAACAAGCATACCGTCGATATCGGCGAAAAGTGATTCGCAATTCTCCTTAGTTACCGTTTCGGCATTAATGTATGCAACATTAACATCGGCTTCGTTGGCTGCTCCTGCGTGGATAAACGACTCGTTTATAGACTTGTATGCATCTTTCAGCTCTACGTATTTGCCGACAAGCGCAATTTTTACATGATGCTTCGGATTCTTGTATCTCTCGAGGAACGAGCGCCATGGAAGCAATTCTGGCTCTGGACCAACTTCGATGCCCAATTGTTCGAGAACGATCTTGTCGAGACCTTCCTTCTGCATAACCAGCGGAACTTCGTAAATGGTGCTGCAGTCCTTAGATTCGATTACTGCTCCTGGCTGAACGTTGCAGAAGTTAGCAACTTTGGCCTTGATATCGGGGCGAAGCTTGTGCTCGGTTCTGAGAACAAGTACGTCGGGCTGAACACCGGCTTCCTGCAAAGCCTTTACCGAGTGCTGTGTAGGCTTGGTCTTCAGTTCGCCACAGGCAGCAAGATAGGGGACTAGTGTCAGGTGAATGCACACACAGCGGTTCTTGAGTTCCCACTTCAACTGACGAACTGCTTCGATGTACGACAACGATTCGATGTCGCCAACTGTTCCACCGATTTCGGTAATTACGAAATCGTAGTTGCCATTGGTGCCCAATAACTTGATTCTGCGTTTGATCTCATCGGTAATGTGAGGGATTATCTGTACGGTCTTGCCTAGATAGTCGCCGCGACGTTCCTTTTCGATGACAGTCTTATAGATGCGTCCGGTAGTAACGTTGTTGGCCTGCGACGTACGGACGTTCAGGAAACGTTCGTAGTGTCCGAGGTCGAGGTCGGTTTCGGCGCCATCGTCGGTAACGAAACATTCACCATGCTCGAACGGGTTAAGTGTTCCTGGGTCGACATTTATGTATGGATCCAGCTTCTGTATAGTCACTGAATAGTTCCTTGCCTGAAGCAGTTTTGCAAGGGATGCCGAGATTATTCCTTTGCCTAGTGACGATGCTACGCCGCCAGTTACAAAGATGTATTTAGTTTCTTGTGCCATAATATGTTAAAATGTAAAATTCATACCAAAGCTTGGCATAATCGGCAATTGGTTGACACGATTATACTCAAGTCTGTCAAAATAAAATATATTTTCGCGATTATATACGTTTGTTACACCAAGGTTGATTTCAAGTTTCATGTTATGCTTGAATGCAAAAAACTTGTTGATAGTAAGGTCGAGACGATGATAATTTGGCAGGCGTCCCGTGTTGAGTTCAGAATATGCAACGCCAAGAGTTCCGTTATTCGACCAATATTGAGAGTTAACCCCGCCTGAGAAGTCAACATTTTCGTAAAGTGCCGATGTAAGAGTGAACGGGAATCCTGAACCATAGTTCCATCTTGCACTAACATTCCACGAATTGTTCTTTCCAAACTTGTATGTTGCAACAAGATTTACATTGTGGCGACGATCGTAGTTGGGCGCATATTTCGAAACACCATCAAATCTGTGAACCCAGCCGAGTGAATAAACCGCCCAAATATACCATTTCTCGGTGTCGTATTTTAAGAGGAAATCAACACCATATGCATATCCCGATTCGACCATGAAATCTTTCTTTTGATAGTCAGGACGAGAGGCGTTAGTTGTATTGTCGTCATATATCTTGTTCCTATTTATTGTAGTTATCTGTTCAAAGTTCTTCAGATAACCTTCTACGTTAAGGTTCAATGAGTTTACAATGTCCCATTCGAAACCGAATATTATATGTTCCGACTTCTGCAGTTTTGTCTTCAAGATTTCACCTTTGTAAGTATCGGGCATACTCGGAAGGTTTCCGCTTAGGAAGCCATAGAAGAGATTTACTACATCTTTGTCGCTGTTTGCTGCCACAAGGTTCTGAGAGTAAAGACCACCGGCCAGTTTCAGACGGAACCTTTCAACAACATTGTACTTCAAGCCAAGACGAGGTTCGGGAGATGCAGAACCCATAGATGCGTAGTAGTGCAAACGGAAACCGGGTTCAATCACGAGACTACCCAGATTCCACTTGTATTTTGCGAAAGCTGCAAGTTCGGTACTATATTCTTCCTGCGACAGCATTCTTCCAACCGAATTGTAGTAAACGTAGTCGGTAGCAAATCCCAACATTTCGAGACCCCATGTAAAATCATTCTTTCCCATGTGGTATATGAAATCCAATCCGACATTGAAGCCGTTTATCGAGCTTGCACTCGGGAAATTCTCAAGGGCCTGCATCGAAATTGCATAGTTGGAATATGAAGCATGAGCCTTTATCAGCATCGATGAACTTGGCGGAACTACCGATACATTGGCGCCTACGCCGTATGTTCTCCAATGCAAATCGCTAATTCCCTGGTAACTTACATTGTCGTTGAAGTTAAACCCGAACACATTTACGCGGCTACCACCAGGAGAGGCAAGAGAAAGTTTTCCATATACATCGGTAAAATTAAATGGCAGTCCAGCGCCATCGTTTATATACCTATATATATATTTAGATGCTTGTTCAAGATAAGAAGTCTTTGCCGACAAAATGTACGACAAACTTGTTTTTCCTTCCTTGAACTTGACAATAGGTCCTTCGAGCATAAGTTTTGCACCGAAAGTGCTAGCCGAGAACTTGCCGCCAAACCTCTGCGCATTGCCGTCCTTCATAGTTATATCCATTACCGACGAAGATCTTCCTCCGTATTCGGCATTGAAGCCTCCTGTATAAACATCGGCATTCCTGATGATATCGGAGTCGAATACCGAGAACAGACCTATCGAGTGGAAGGGATTGTAAATCGTCATTCCATCAATAAGCACAAGGTTCTGGATGTTTGAACCACCGCGAATATAAAGCTGGCCACCCTGGTCACCAGTGAAAGTCACACCGGGAAGCACTTGCAGGAACTGAGCAATATCGGGTTCTCCGCCAACAGATGGCAATTGCTTGATTTGGGTAGGAGAGACCTTTATGATTGAAGCCCTTACTTGTGTTTTTTGCTCCTCGCGTTCGGCCGACACGACTGTTTCCTGAAGTACTACAGCCGATTTCGACATCATGAAATTTTTAGATCCCAGATAAGTAATTGTTACAGAATGTGTTCCTACAGGTATCTTAGGAATTGAAAAATAACCATTCACATCGGTTGATGCCCCCATATTTGTACCATTCACAGGAATCGATATGTTTGCAAACATACATGGCTCACCGGATTCCTTGTCGAGAACAAAGCCCTTGAGCGTTCCTGTTTGAGAAAAAAGCATAGTTGCGTTTGCCAGAAACGCAACTATTGCTATAAGTACAATTCTAACTTTATTATTCATTGTTTACGCCTTTCATTTCACGTTCAGCAATGTCGATTGCTTTTTTCTTTTCCTTTAAAACCGAAATTTCGTTTTTGATTTTCTCGATTTTCTTTTGGAATTCGTGAACAATTGAATCGGAACCGCTTGAGAAGAATCCTAAATTATTCTCAATTTGTGCAATCTCGACAGTCAAGTCCTGCATCTTGCGAACTATAGCGCTTCTTTCTTTCTGCAATGCCGAAACTTCGCCAGCATCCTTTATGAGTTCTATCTGAGAATTGAATGTCGAAAGTTCCAAGTCGTTGCGATTGAGATTTATAGTTGTAAAGATCTTATTTACAGCTTCCTTGAATTCGTTATAGAGACGATCCTTTTCCGAAGATGCGACATAGCCTATTTCGTTCCAGCGAGTTCTGAATTCTTTTATTTTTTCGATGTTCTGGGCCTGATCTTCTACTGGGACGTATGCCTTTACTTCCGAAATAAGGTTTTCTTTCTTTTCAAGGTTCATCTGATGTTCGGCCTCGATGTTTGAATAGAACTGGCTCTTTGCATCGAAGAACTTGTTGCATGCTGCGCGGAAACGTCCCCATATCTGTTCCGAGTGCTTCTTTGGAGCCGGACCGATTTCTTTCCATTTCTTCTGCAGGTCGTAGAACATTTCGGTTGTCTTCTTCCAGTCGGTGCTGTCCTGCAACGATTCGGCAGTTACGCACAATTCGGTTTTCTTGCGAAGGTTTTCTTCGAGGTCGCTGTTCATCCTGTCGAAATATTCCTTCTTGAGTTCGAAGAACTTATTGCACGAAGCACGGAACCTTTCGTAAATTTCGGTGTTTACAGCAGTCGGAACCATACCGATGGTCTTCCACAAAGCCTGAAGTTCCAATACTTTCTGCGATGCAACAACCCAGTCTTTCCCGTTCTGAGGCAATGCGTCTTCGGCAACCATGGCTTCGATTCTTTCGCATAGCAAAACCTTTTGTTCGTAGTTGGTTTCGCGCTCGGCCTTCTGGTGTTCGTTGTATTCCTTGAAATTGTTGAAAATCTTGGTACGTCCGTCGTTGAACCTGTCCCATATTTCCTCGCGCTTGTCGTTTGGAACAGGACCTATTTCCTTCCATTCCTTGAAAAGTTCTATCGATTTGCGATAAGCAGTAAGTATATTTGTTTCGAGCAAAAGTTCTTCCATTTTTTCGCAAAGGACAATCTTCTGTTCAAGATTCTTCTTATAGTCGAGTTCGCGGGCTTCTCTGTTCAATTTCAGAAGATAATAGTAGTTGGAGACGTGCATCTGGTAGTTTTCCCAGAGTTCCTTGTTCTTGTCGGCAGGAACCTGTCCGATTTCGCTCCATTCTTTCTGCAAATTTCTAAATTCCTCGTACGACTGCGATGCAGATTCGCTGCTACCCAACTGTTTGATTTTCTCGATTATAGCGAGTTTTTTCTCGTAGTTCTTTTCCTTGAGTTCTTCCTGACGACGCATGCGTTCCTCGCGTTGCTTGCGGAAATCTTCCATCAGTTCCTTGAAATAGTCTTCTGTCGGATCTTTTGGCATTTCTATTTCAACGCCTTCGCCTGCTTTCTCACGCAGTTCTTTCT
>CADARW010000057.1 GCA_902790405.1 uncultured Bacteroidia bacterium | reverse complement strand
TTTCCCTATGTCAAACGGAGCCAAGAATATGGCAGACCTTGCCGGGATGCCAAGGATGCTCCGATATGCGCTTAATAACAGGGTTATATCTGAAAAAATGAGGGCTGAATAATGGAGAGCATTGCAGAACTGTTAAAATCCGTCAATTTGCAGGATGAAAACGGCATATTTCAAACCTCATATACATCGCGCGAAGTATTCTGCAAGGTCGCAAGCATAACACGGGGAGAATTCTTCCAGGCAGGAAGAAACGGACTCAATCCCCAGCTTGTATTTACGGTTTTTGCTGCAGATTATGAGGGCGAGGAAACGATAAGGTTTGAAGGTCAGACCTATTCGATATACCGAACATATAAGTCAGACTCGGATTATATGGAACTCTACGCTGAGAAGAAGGGCGGTACCCATGGCAAAAACGCCGATTGATAAACTGGATACGGCCATAATGAAGATCCTTAATGATTATGGTGACGAAATAACAAAAGATCTTCATGAAGTGGCGGTGAAGGTCGGCAATGAAGGGGCGAAAGCCCTAAGAGCAGAAAGCCGCAACGTTTTCAAATCGCACGGGAAAAGCAAGGCGTACTACAAAGGGTGGAAAGCCACGGATGAGAGTACACGCCTGACGACAGATGTAGTTATTCACAACAAAGATCTGCCGGGACTTCCACATTTGCTTGTGACTTCTACTGTTGTGCGCGTGCCAGTGGTTGGCGGGCATAGTGAGGCTGTAAATGTCGAGTTCGAGCAGAAGCCCGACTTGGATAAGATTATGGCTGACTTGAAGGCTGCTCCAGGACTGGTTGTTCAGGACGACCCAAAGAACAACCTTTACCCGATGGCTATAAATGCAAAGGATAGGAACGAGACTTTTGTCGGTCGCATTCGCCTCGACTATTCGTGCAAGAATGCCATAAATATGTGGGTTGTCGCCGACAATTTGCGCAAGGGTGCTGCTACCAATGCAGTGCAAATCGCACAGTATGTAAAGGATAAATTCATCGCGAAGTAGGCGGATGGCATCGAGGCACAAGAAGGGTAGGAGGTGGAAAGTTGTCGCGGTTTTCGTGGCTGCTGTGGCATTGCTTGTCGCAGGTTATTTCTCGTACCCTTACTTGCAGAAATACTACAAGCGTTTCTTCGGTAGCAGCGAGGAGTCTGAAATGGGTGCGGTGGTGCCTATGCAGACCTACCGACAGATGTATTCGCAGTACAGTTTGTTTGGAATTGATGTTTCTGAATATCAGGGTGATATCGATTGGGAAACCTTAGTTGACAAGAACAAGATAGATTTTGCATTTGTCCGCGCTACGGCTGGCAGCGACACCAAGGACAGAAATTTCTCGGAGAACTGGCGACAGTTGAAGAAATACAATGTACCGCGTGGGGCATACCATTATTACCGACCCAACGAGAACAGCACCGACCAGGCCAATCTTTTCATAAAGACGGTTGTCGTTGAAAAGGGAGATTTCGTTCCTGTTCTTGATATCGAGAAATATAGCAAAGTGCAGAGTATCACTAGTTTGAAGAATGGTCTGCTCAACTGGCTTTCAATTGTGGAGGCGCATTATGGCGTAGTTCCGATAATTTACACCTACAGCAACTTTTACGAAAAAGTCATCACCGACGACAAGCGTTTCAAGAAATATCCCATCTGGATAGCTCACTATTCCGAGAAGGAGAATCCAAAGAAATTGCCGGTCGAATGGGTTTTCTGGCAGTTCTGCGAGGATGGCAGGTTGGAAGGCATTGAAACATACGTAGATATAGATTTGTGCAGCAGTGCCGAGAAATTCAAGGCGTTGAGGAAATAGACAAAAAAGTTTTCTTCAAAAATATCTCTGTTTCAAAAAAATGTTGTACTTTTGCGCCCGCAGTTCGGGTAACTGCGAGTTTAAGTTATTTAATTTATTAAAATTTATTTTATGTCAGTAAAATTAAGACTTTCAAGGCACGGACGCAAGGCAAGAGCTTTCTATCACATCGTCGTTGCCGACAGCAGATCACCACGTGATGGTAGATTTATTGAAAAACTCGGAACTTACAATCCGATGACAAACCCTGCAACAATCGATCTTAACTTCGATTCTGCATTGGCATGGCTCCAGAAGGGTGCTCAGCCAACCGAAACCGTAAGACGCATTTTGTCGTACAAGGGTGTTCTTATGAAGAAACACCTTCTCGAAGGCGTAAAGAAGGGTGCTTTCAACGAAGCAGAAGCAGAAAGACGTTTCAATGCATGGTTGGACGAAAAGAACATTAAGGTTAGCAACAAGAAGAGCGAACTCGCAGCAGCTAAGAAGGCTGACGAAAAGGCTAGACTTGAAGCTGAAACCAAGGTCAAGGAACAGCGTGCTGAAGCTATCGCAAAGAAGCGCGCTGAAGCTATGGCAGCTCTCGAAGAGGCTGCAAAGGAAGCAGCTGCTGAAGCAAATGCAGAAGAAACTGCAGAAGAAGCTCCAGCTGAAACTCCAGCAGAATAAGCTATGCTGTTTGACAACAAGGAGTTGGTTGAAATTGCTCAGGTTGCAAAGACCTACGGACTCAATGGCCATCTCAGCCTAAAGTTCGAAAATAATTTCTCCGACGACTTGCTTGACGAAGAAATACCGGTATTCCTTCTGATAGAAGGGTTACCGGTTCCTTTTTTTGTAGAGGACTACAAAAACTCTGGCGGTTATGTCGCCACAAAATTCAAATATATCGATAGTGCCGAAGCGGCCGAGAAATACGTGGGTTGCAAGGTGCTGGTGTTTGCCGACAATGTGCAGGACGATGAGGAATATGATGAGGAACTTGAACTTGTGGGCTACAAGGTCTTCGACGCACATCGCGGATTTGTCGGTGAGATTGCAGATTTCAACCTAATTCCTGGAAATCCGGTCTTTGAAACCGACTTCAACGGCAAGACAATAATTATCCCTTACACCGAAGATATAGTTGTTGGCATCGACGACGACAAGCAGGAAGTGTATATTGATGCTCCCGAAGGACTGATAGATTTATATCTGGAGTAGGGGGAATAAGATGTAATTTGTTTGAAAAGCAATAAAAAAAGAAGAGCTTTCGCCCTTCTTTTTTATTTTAAAAGTTGCGTAAATCCTATTTGAACGCATTTTCGCAAAGACCGTCGCCGCTGAGCAACAATCTGTCGGCATAGTCTGGAACTGGACGTCCCATGTACCTGTCGACATACATCTTTGCGAGGTACTGGCCGAGCATGAAGCCGTGTCCCTGCAGACCGACGAGCAAGCCGTGTCCCGGGTCGATGATGTAGCGCGGTTCGGTGTAGTAGCCTGCCCAGAATGCCTGGAAGCTGACAGCACCAAGTTGCGGTATCCATTCGCGGAACATTTCGGAGCAAATTTCGAGGAAATTCTGTGCGTTGAACTTCAAGTTCTTGCCAGCCTCGGCAGCATCTACGCCTGGTGATGCGCAACCGATGATTTGTCCGGTTTCTTTGAACTGCTGTCCGTAAACTGCAGAAAATCCCTTGTATTGACGGCGGTCGATGAGCATATCCAAGCACTCGCCATCCTTACCCATCATTGGCAGACGACCAGTGATAAATGCCTGGTGCTTGATTGGGTACAAGCCGGTTTCGATGCCAAGTTGTTTTGCAAATTTTGCTGCCTGATAGCCGAGTGAGTTTACAAAGTGTTCGCAGTGGTATTCAACGAATTCCTTGTCGTGAGTGTAAACCAAGGCCATAAATCCCTTTGCGGTGCGCTGAACTTCAACCAAGCGGCAGTCTTCGAGAAGTACGCCTCCCTTTTCGCAAGCCAAGTGACGTATATAATCGATTACCTTGCCAGGAGTTGCCTGCCAGCAGTTGTTGGTTACGCAAGCTGCGCTGTAAGTGTCGAGATTCGGGTTGAAATATGGTGAAATTTCTTTCTGGAAGTCCTTTCTGTCAACCATATAGCCGTCCGACCAACCGAGTGATGCTTCCAACGACTTGTATGTTGCCTCGTCGTGTGCGAAGCCTACATAGCGGATTGGATAGTAGCCCACGTTGGTCTTGCTTTGCAATTCGCGGAAAATATCCTGGTTGTGGTTTGCGATGTCGGCAATTTCGGGAACCGAGAATGCTGGACGACCACGGTCTTCTTGCCAGCTTCGGAGAAGTAGCGGAACAATGCGCTACCTGCGATACCACCACCTGCTACGAATACGTCGCACTCAACGCGCTTGGTGTTCTTTCCTGCGATAAATTCAACAGGCTTGTTCGTCGGCTGCATGTCGTTTATTGTAACCTGGTTCGACAGAGGTCCACGTGGTGTAGCATCGCCAACAACCTCTATTCCGTAGCCACGGAGCAACTGCTTTACGCGCGGAATACAACGTTTGCCACGGCAAGTACCCATACCGATACGGGTTGTGTGCTTTAATTCGTCAACCGAAATAACCTTGCGGTCGCCAATGACTTCGAGTATCTTGTCGAGCTGAACGTCTTCGCAATGGCAGATGTAAGCAGGTTCCTTGCCGTCCTTCTTGGTCGGGTTCATTGCAACCTTCTCGCCGAAGTTCTTCTTCAGGATAAAGCCAGTAACTTCTGTCAGCTTTTCACCGCTTACGTCGGTAGCCTTTACGCGGGCAACGTTGGTCTTGTTTTCGTTAATCTTGATGTGTTCAACAACGCCTTCGCCAACCTTTTCGCCGTTGTCGTTGATAAGTACGACTTCGGAATTGACGTCAACGTGGTATTCGATAGGCAGGAACAAAGTATTCTTCTGCAGGTTATAGCCGAAGAGTGCTAGACCCGGGCAGTGCGAAACACACTCCATACAGCCGATGCACTTGTTGTAGTCGATTTCGGGAACCGATGAGGTAGAAGCCTTTGTGATTGCACCTTGCGGACACGAGAACGAGCATGGGTTGCAGGCAAATCCGTAGAGGCAGTCGGCAACGACGAATCCGCGAGTGTTCATACGCTCGCTAGTCGGCTTATTTGGTTTCTGCAGAATGCGTACCGGACGCTGCTGTGCATCGATGTATTCCTTCGAAACCGCAAGGTATTCGTCGTAGTTGACGCGCTTGTTCATCTGCATTGCAATTTCGAGGGCAACCTGCTTTCCGCGAAGTACGGCGCAAGTACCTTCACCAACGCGAACTGCATCGCCGGCACCAAATACGTTAGCACCGAAAACTTCCTTGCCCTTTGTGAGCAACTGGCTGTCGGGTATAAGGCCCGTACATATATTAATAACGTCAATTCCTTCGATAACTTTCTCTGTGCCTGGAATCGGCTGGAAGTTCTTGCATTCGGCAATAACTGCCCCAACTATGCCTGTGTGGGTTTCGTTAGGAATTGCACGGAGCAAAGTATGCGAAGTGTAGATTGGAATACCAAGTCGGCGTACACGGTTTGCCTGAACAGGGAAACCGCCTTCGTGGTCCATTGCTTCTACTACAGCCACTACCTTTGCACCAGCCTGTGTAGCCTGATACGAAGTTAGGTAGCCGATGTTTCCGGCACCTATCGAAAGTATGCGTTTGCCGAGAAGCGTATGTTCTACGTTCATCATCTTTTGGACAACTGCAGCAGTGTAAACGCCTGGAAGGTCGTCGTTTTCGAATACTGGCATAAACGGAACAGCACCGGTAGCCACTACAAGATGTTCGGCATCGATGTAGAAGATGCTTCCGTCTCGGAGGTTCTTGCAAGCCGCGCGCTTACCTTCGAGCAAATCCCAAACTGTGGAGTTGAGGAAGATGTTGCTGTGGTCGTCACCTGCGAGCGATTTTGCTATGTCGAAGCCACGCATTCCACCATAAACTTTCTCCTTCTCGAAGAAGAAGAACTGGTGCGTCTGCATATTGAACTGACCGCCAACGCGTTCGTTGTTATCAACTACTATGTTTGCAATGCCCATTTCGTTGAGTTTTTCGCGGCAAGCCAGACCGGCAGGACCAGCACCGATAATTACGACTTGAGTCTTGTAAACCTTGCGTGTTTCGTCCTTTGGTTCGATGACCTGCGGGAAATAATCCTGCGGAATTTCGCGAACCGACTTAACGCCATCGACTGGAGTTATACAGATACGCTTTATTTCGCCATCGACCAGCATCTGGCAGGCACCGCATTTGCCGATGCCGCACTCGAGGCTGCGCTCGCGACCGTCGATGCTATGACTGTGAACAGGGAAGCCCGCCTGATGCAAGGCTGCTGCAATAGTATAACCTTTTTGTCCTGTAACCTTCTGACCATTATATTCAAAGGTGGTCTGTTCGGCTTGTGGAATGTCCAAAATCGGATGTTCGGTAATCTTGTACATTTTCTTTGCTTTTATAATGAACTATATTTCAGTTAATTAAATTAAAAATCATCGTAATATTTTGGAGTGTTAAATTTACATTTTTTTTGATACCATTGTCAAAATGTGACAAAAAAATATGATTTTTTTTGATTGCATTCTTTTTTGTTGCTAATAATCAGTACGTTGTATTGGTAAATTGGATTTCGTCCCTGAGTATGTCGAATGGACAATGCCGAGGTGCACATTGTATTACATTAGTTGACTTTTATATTTACGTTCGGGGTGTGATTTTAGGGGCAGCTCAAGAAACGGTATTAGCCAAATAAAATCATAAATCGTAAATCTAAAATCGTAAATAAGTTTTATCTTTGCAATCCCTAAAAACAAATGCAATGAACAAAGAAGATATTATTGAAGTACTCGGAGCAGTGTGTTATCCTGAAACAGGGCGTACACTCGAAGAGGAAGGAATGATAGGCGAGATTGAAGCCAACGGCAAAGAAATAGATATAACTCTATTGTTCCCGAAACCAACCGATCCGTTTCTTTCGTCGATAAGGCGTGATGTGAAGGATGTTTTGGAGGCTCATTTTGGCGATGTTGCTGTTAATGTTGTAACAAAGGTAAAGCCGAAGGAAACGAAGAAGCAACCTGTAGAGTGTGGCGTCGGCAAGGTAAAGAATATTATTGCTGTTGCAGGCGGCAAGGGTGGCGTTGGTAAATCGACAGTTGCTGTAAATCTTGCAATTTCGTTGGCGCAGAAGGGCTACAAGGTTGGTTTGCTCGATGCCGACATTTTCGGACCGAGTGTTCCAAAGATGTTCAACACTGAAGATGCCCAACCGATGGCAGAAGCCGACAGCGAAGGACGTGAAATTATTATGCCAGTCGAACAATACGGAATTAAGTTGTTGTCGGTTGGTTATTTTGTTGCTCCTGGAAGTGCAGCAATTTGGCGTGGTCCAATGGCTGCTGGTGTAATGAGACAATTTATACAGAATACCAAGTGGGGCGAACTCGACTATTTACTTTTCGATATGCCTCCAGGAACAGGCGACATACATCTTACATTGGTTCAGACCGTTCCAGTTACGGGCGTAGTGGTTGTTTGTACTCCTCAGCAGGTTGCAATTGCCGATGCTCGCAAGGCTGTTTCGCTGTTCCGTACCAAGGATATCAATGTGCCGATTTTAGGTATCGTCGAGAACATGTCGTGGTTTACACCTGCCGAACTGCCTGACAACAAGTATTACCTGTTTGGTAAGGATGGCGGTGTTGAACTTGCAAAGGCAATGGACACCGAACTTCTCGGGCAGATTCCTATCGTGAAGTCAATCTGCGATAGCGGCGACAAGGGAATGCCTGCTTCGATGGAATTTGCAAGCATAGTTGGAAAATTGTTTGCTCAGCTTGCTGCAAATCTGGTAAAGGCTGTCGAAAAGCGCAATGCAACCTTGCCACCGACAAAAATGGTAGAAACAAAGTAAATTTATTCAATATGGAAGAAATAGTAAAGAAAATCCAAGCCTCGATTGACGAGATAAAGCCTTTCCTTCAGCAGGACGGTGGCGACATTGAACTTATTGAAGTAACTCCCGACTTTACTGTGAAGGTAAGATTGCAGGGCGCATGTGGTTCGTGTCCATATCGTATCCAGACTTTGAAACTCGGTGTCGAGGACAAACTCAAGACCGACGTTCCGCAAGTGAAGGAAGTGGTAAATGTAAACTAATGGATAATTGATGAACAAAAAAGGCGAGATTTTTCTCGCCTTTTTTGTTTGTATTGAAAGATTACTTTATCGATTTCTTTACCGTTGCAGTTCCTTCCATTATGCCTTCTTCTTCATCGAAGTAGGAGTAGTTAATCTGGAACATATCTTTTTGCCCTTTTACTGGAGTGATGATAGGTTCTCCAGATTCTTCGAGTGCCTCCATAAGGTTGCAGTGTACCGAGAACGGATCAACGAAATATTCCCATTCGCCATTCACGAGCGTATATATATAAAAGGTATGCCAGCAGCTTGTCCACCACCAAGGCCAAATGCCAATTTCGATAGTGCCGTTTCCATCCAAGTCGCCGTAAATTTTGGGTTTGCCTCCAATGCAGGTTTCAACCTCGATTGGCGGAATGTTGCTATCGGAGAACATAATAAGACAGTTGCATTCACCTTCGCATTCCATAAAATGGTCTTCATCGTCGTACTTTTTCGGTTCAAGCAGATAGCACGATTCTTTCTTTCCATCGCCGTTGAAGTCGAATAATCCATCTACATCGGTGCGGTCGCCCATTTCCTGTGTAAGTGTGTTTTTCTTATTTTCGGCACGTTTGGCAAGATTTTCGTCGGTTATAAGGTCACTCTCGACCGAAATTTTCCATTCGTCACCAATCTTGCGGAAGTTCAGGTACGACGGGTAGTCGGTTGTTTGACCACCCACTGTAACGCGCTTTACAAAACTGCACTTCACTTCGGTATCGCTGATATTTTCGATTGTTATTTCGCCTGTTGCTTCCTGCTTGAAGTCTGGTTTCTTCTTGAAAAATGCCAGTTTGTTTTCAATGCATTCGTTCTTGTCCATTGGCGAACCATAAAACATAACGCTCTGGTTGTAAGCATTCGACAGCATTCCAACATCTTTGGTGTTGTGCGCGTTGCACCATTGTCCGACTAGTGCAGCAAAATCGGTGGCCGTTTCTGACTTCGTTTCTATGTTGGTGCTTTCGGCAGGTTCTGTTGTCTTGGGCGATCCGCAGCTCCATGCAATTAGCGCCATAAGCATAATTACTATGGGAAAGAGTTTGTTTTTCATAGTATCAATTTTATTCCTCTTCAATAGTTATTTCCTCAATCTTGCATCCCTGGCGAATCTTGTCGAGTACATCCAATCCTTCGACAACCTTGCCGAAGCATGTGTGCTGGCGGTCGAGGTGACTGGTATATTCGCGTGTGAGGCAAATGAAAAATTGTGATCCGCCGGTGTCGCGTCCTGCGTGTGCCATTGAGAGGACACCGCGGTCGTGGTACTGGTTGCCACCGTTGAGTTCGCATTTGATTTTGTAGCCTGGACCTCCTGTACCAACTCGCGGGTCGCCAAGATTGCGCGAGAACGGGCATCCGCCTTGAACAACAAATTCGGGAATTACGCGATGGAAGCGCAGTCCGTTGTAGAAGCCTTCTTCGGCCAGTTTAATGAAATTTGCCACCGTATTTGGTGCATCGTTGAAATAGAAGTTCACCTTCATGGTGCCAACTTCGGTTTTGATTTTTGCTATCTTCATGATGTAAGTTTTTTGTTGAATCGCGCCATGGCGCGATTGTAATTTAGGAATTGTCTATTATATTTATTAAGACGCAAAATTTTGCGCCTGTACAATTATTTCTTTATCCAACAGTTAACGTTGAAGTCACAGTCCTTGTACTCGTCATCGACCTTTATGTAAACGCTCTTAACTTTGTCTTTTACCCATTTGTCGACGAGTTTGCTGTTCTTGTCTTCGAGTGCATATTTCTGGATGGTCAGATAGTCGTCCTTCATATTAGCTTTGTGTTCCTTTACATCAAGGTCGAGACGAATGATTTTTATGACGCGAATTCCCTTGTTGTCGCTCGACAGGAATGGTTTTGAGAATTCTCCTTCCTTTAATGACGATACAGCCATCTTTGTATATGGGTCGAGGAAGTCGTCGGTCATGTGGGCATCGCCGAAGTATGGGTTCATTACTTTTCCGTCGGAGCCCTTGCTGTCGCCGTTGCTGTATTTTTTCACGGCATCGATAAAGCTGATTGTGTCGGACTTGAGAATATTGTAAACTTCGTTTGCCTTCTTGTCGGCTGCTTCGAGGGCTTCCATGCTTACTTTTGGCTTCATGAGAATATGGCGGAAGTTCATCATGTTACCTTTCTTTTCAATCATTTGTATGATGTGGAATCCATACTCGGTTTCAACAACCGGAGATACGTCTAACGGGCTAGTTAGGTTGAATGCTACCTGTGAGAATTCGGGAACAAGGTCGGTCTTGCTGACGAATCCGAGTTCGCCGCCCTTCATTGCCGAGCCTGGATCCTCGGAATACAGCACAGCCATAGTTGAGAAACTTTCGCCGTTTTGTATGCGTTCGCGAATTTTGTTGAGTTCAGCAATGACCTTTTCCTTGTCTTCTTTGCTTACTTCGGGTTTTATTACTATTTCGGAAAGTTCGTAATAGGCTTCGATTGTCGGTATACTGTCAGCCGGTAACGATTCAAAATATTTCTTTACTTCCGATGGTGTAACCTTGATGTCGCCAATTATTTTCTGCTGAACTTTTTGTGCCATCATTTGTTCTTCGATAGTACTTCGCAAATCGTCCTTTATCGCCTTGATGGTCTTTCCAAAATATTCCTCTAGTTTTTGTTCCGAGCCGATCTGGTTTATGAATACGCTCAGACGGCGGTCGAGTTCCATGTCTACTTCTTTGGTCGTTACCTCGATGCTGTCTTTCTGGGCCTGAACATAAAGCAACTTTTGGTACATTAAGTCCTCAAGAATTTCGCAGCGAGTGTTTGGAGTTATTTCCATCTGCTGGCTTTGCATCTGTATATATTGGTTCTCGATGTCGGACATCATTATAATTTCGTTGCCGACTATACCTACTATCTTATCGATAATCCCCTGTGAATAGGTATTAGCACCGATGAGTAGGGTCAATATGGAGATAAAAATAATTCTTTTCATGTATTATTGGTTGACAATAGTAATATTTCCGTCTGATTTGTATTTGTTCAATAATTCTTTTTTGCCTTGTATGTACTTGTCGTGTCTGCGCTTGTTCATGATAATCTGTATTATCTGGGGCTTGGCAAGTTCGATAGGCAGAAGGTCGCCAGGGACGACATAGTCGTCGATTTTCACCAAATAATGTAAAGTGTCGCGGATATAGTCCAAAGTATTCTTATATTTTAATTCGTAAGGTTCCAAGGATCCACTGAAATTTATAAGTTTAAGAAAATCGTTCAGCTCAACCCAGTCTTTTACAAAGTAAACGTTTTTGTCCGGACCGTCGCAATAGTCGCCAAGTTCCTGTTCGCTGTCGAGATCGCTTTTGCGCAGTTTGTCAAAAATCTCGTAGTAGCGTGTGATTTGTGGCGGGATTGTCATATAGTGCGCCTTTACGTATGATGTGTTGATGATATATTCGTTGAGATGCTTGTCGTAGTAGTCGGATATTTCTTTTTCGGTTATGTTCATGTTGACGTTGCTGTAGATATACTTGTTGCAGTATTCGTGCGAATATAGTTGTCTCCTATATTGCATTATCTTCTTTGATATTTCTGCAGTGTCGGTCATGAGCTTCATCGCTTCGTTATACATTACTCTTTCGGTCAGCCAGTCGTCGATGTACTTGTCGGCAAGCTTTGCACTGTCGGCGGCATCGGCATATATACCTATTGCCTGCATAAGCTCTTTTTCGTACAACTTTTCCTGTCCAATGCTGGCAACGTATTTCTCTTCAACGGGAGATTCACTCTTTTTATTGCACGCGAAGAGTAAAAAAGCAAGCGATATCAGTAATAATGACTTGTACATTATTGTTTGTTTTCGGAAAGTTCCTTTACAATCTGGTCGAGCATTTCGTTGTGTATCTTCACTGTATATTTCTTGCGAAGACTTTCTATCCACAATTTTTCGAGATAATCCTGATATGCAGCAGTAACGATTCCTCTGATTTCGCTGAGTTCCTTTGTCCGCGGCTGTTGATATGTTATCCAGGTTACGATGTTATCCTTGTTTCTGTAGATTGCCTGAACAGTGTCTTGGTTAACTTTGTGTTCGCGGATGGCATTGTCAACAAGCAGGCTCTGTCCTTTTTCGCTTAGAGCTGATTCTCCAACAACTACGGCTGTGGAATCTTTTGCGTTGAGTTTGCTGATAATGTTATCCTTTTTGAGAGGGTTATTATGAGAAAAAGCGTCTAAGAGAGCTATTGCTGTCTTCTCGTCCTTGCACTTGAAAGTTTGTACATAGTAGCGGTCGCCCCACTTGTAATTGTCCTTTACTGTCTCGTAGTAGGCTTCTAGTCCCATGGTGTCGGCTATAGCCTTGTTCCATACAGCTTCGTTGGTAAGGGCAAAGAGCAGTATTCCATCGTGGTATTCCTTCATAAGGTAACGGAACGACGGATATTTTTCTTCGAGATGCTTTTCTTCGTATTCAATTATGCATTTGTCACCAAACTGCTTGTAGGCGTTTTGCACAAGCATCTTTATGTCAACAGGGTCCTGCTTTATGTTGAATTTCATCAAGTATTGGGCAAAATCCTTTTCTGTGTATTTTTCGTCTTTGATTTGGAATATTATCTTGTCAAGTTTCAATGTTGAGTCGATTTCCCATGTGCCACTGAAGATGGAGTCTGTTACATAAGACTTGTAGAAAGGAGCAATTTTTTTCTGCATGTCCTTTACTCCGTATTCTTTCTTCAGGTTGGCGATTACAACGTCGCGGCCCTTGTACGACCTCATGTTTCCGCTTACCTTCGACTTTAGTTCGGCCTTGCATTCGTCGAACGACTTTATCGGTTCTTTTTCGAGCAGTTTTATAATGTGGTATCCGTAGCCTGTAGAAACAATTTCGGAAATGTCGCCTACATTTTTAATGTTGAATGCGGCTTCTTCGAATTCACGTATCATTCTTCCGCCAACGCTTATCCAGCCAAGTTCGCCACCTTTTACAGCAGTCCTGCGGTCGGCACTATATTCGTCTGCCATTTTTGCAAAGTCGGCACCCTGTTTCAACTGTGCATATACATCGTTGATGGTTTCCTTGGCTTCTTTTTTCTGTTCGTCGGTTGCATCCTGTGGCGAAACTATCATGATGTGGGCTATTTTGTATCTGCCCTTGGCGGGACGTTTGTCGTTGACCTTTAGAATGTGGTAACCAAACTTTGTCCTGAACGGAGCCGATATTTCACCTGGCTTTGTGTTGTACATAGCTGTTTCGAATTCATATACCAATCCGAAAACGGTGCAATAGCCAAGGTCACCATGATTTTTTGCCACCGATGGGTCCTGCGAATATTCGTCGGCAAGTTTAGAGAAGTTTTCTCCCTTAGTAGCTCGCTTGTAAGCCTCGTTTATCTTGTTCCAGGCCTTCAGCGTGTCTTCTGGCGATGCATTCGAACTTACTGTAATTAGGATGTGGCTCACGTTGACGTCGTATTGCATTCTGTCGTAGGCTTCCTTTACCAGTTCGTCCTCGATGCTCTTGTCGCTAAGGTAAGGCTGTGCAAGTTGCTTGCGGTAACCTGCAATTTCCTGCTTGAAACTTCTGGAAGTGTCGAGACCGAGCGCTTGACCTTCGTGGACCTTAAGTTTGAAGTTTACAAACAAGTCCATATATTCGTCGACATCCTTGCGGGTAACATTGCCGTTATTGCCGGCATTCTTTTTGAATATGTGAATGAACTCGTCGGCATCGATCTTTTCATTGTCGATTTCGAGCAGAGTTCTGTCCTGCGCATAAAGTATTGCCGCAAAAAGCAGCAATACGATTGTCAGTACGTTTTTTTTCATTTCAGTATCCTTTATTGATTTCTAGAATAGTTAGGAGCTTCTCTTGTGATAGTTATGTCGTGCGGGTGGTTTTCGACAACACCATTTGCGGTTATGCGTACAAACTGAGCCTTTTCGTGCAATTCTTCGATGTTCTTAGCACCGCAATAACCCATACCGGCTTTCAGACCGCCGATAAGCTGGTAGATAACCTCGTTGAGAGTTCCCTTGTAGGGTACGCGTCCTGAAATTCCTTCTGGAACAAGTTTCTTGACATCGTCTTCCATATCCTGGAAGTAGCGGTCCTTTGAGCCGAGCTGCATAGCTTCGAGCGAACCCATTCCACGGTATTCCTTGAATTTACGTCCGTTGTAAATGATAGTTGAGCCAGGAGCCTCTTCGGTACCTGCGAAAAGTCCGCCTGCCATTATCGACGATGCACCTGCAGCGATTGCCTTCACGATGTCGCCCGAGTAGCGGATACCACCGTCGGCGATTACCGGAACGCCCGAACCCTTGATTCCTTCGCATACGTTCATGATTGCGGTAAGCTGAGGCACGCCGATACCAGCAACTATTCTTGTCGTACATATCGAGCCAGGGCCGATACCGACCTTAATACCGTCGGCACCATTCTTGACGAGCAGTTTTGCTGCTTCGGCAGTTGCAACGTTTCCAACTACGAGGTCGATGTTCGGGAATTTGCTGCGAGCAGCCTTTAGCACTTCGTTTACACTCTTGGTGTGTCCGTGTGCAGTGTCGATTACGAGAGCATCAGCACCAGCATTTACAAGTGCTTCCATACGTTCGATGGAATCGCCAGTTATGCCGACTGCTGCAGCCACGCGCAGACGTCCGTTGGAGTCCTTGCACGAGTTGGGGCTTACGCTAGCCTTTGTGATGTCCTTGTAGGTGATAAGTCCCACAAGCTTGTTGTCCTTATCGACAACAGGTAGTTTTTCGATGCGGTATTTTCTGAAAATATCCTTTGCTGCGTCGAGTTTTGTGTTCTGGTCGGCAGTGACGAGTTTATCGGCTGGTGTCATGATTTCCCTGATAGGCTTGCTGGCATCGTCCTGGAAACGCATGTCGCGGCTGGTAAGAATACCACAGAGACGTTTTTCTGCGTCAACAACTGGCAAACCGCCAATGTTGTATTCGTTCATTATTTTGCGAGCATCACCTGCAGTGCTTTCAACATCAATGGTGACAGGATTCAGAATCATTGCATTTTCGGCGCGTTTTACCTGACTTACATGGCGAGCCTGAATGTCGATAGGCATGTTTTTGTGTATAACACCAATACCACCCTGGCGAGCCATTGCTATTGCCATGCGGCTGTCGGTAACAGTATCCATAGCTGCCGAAACTATTGGAGTATTTATTTTTATGTTTCTGGAAAACACCGATCCAAGCGTTACTTGTGCCGGTATAATTTCCGAATATGCTGGGATAAGAAGGACATCGTCGAATGTGAGACCGTCCATGATGATTTTGCTGTTCGTTGCCATAAAATCTCTATTTAAATTTAAGGTGCGAAGATAAGACTTTTTTTGCAGAAATTGAAAAGTTTTTTTTGCAGTATGTAAACTTGGTTGTTTGCGCCATTTTTCTTATTTTTGCCTTTTCAACATCATGAGCCAGTTTCGTGAAATATTGCTGAAATACTGGGGATACGACACGTTCCGCTATCCGCAGGAGGAGATTATCAAGTCGGTGTCGGAGGGAAAGGATACCCTCGGACTTATGCCTACTGGTGGTGGAAAATCCATAACTTTTCAGGTTTTTAGCATGGCGAACAGCGGAGTTTGCCTTGTTATTACAGGCAGTAGATAATGTAACATACGGCGACTATAAATTTCTCTATCTTTCGCCCGAAAGGCTCAAGAACTATTATTTCCGCGAGCGACTCAAGGTTATGCATGTCAACTTGATAACCGTCGATGAGGCGCATTGTATTTCGCAGTGGGGCTACGATTTTCGTCCTCCCTACCTCGAAATTGCCGAAATCCGTGATATTCTTCCTGGAGTTCCAGTGCTTGCACTCACCGCGACGGCTACCCCCGAGGTGGTTGACGACATTCAGGATAGACTGAAATTTCCTGTTCACAACGTTTTCCAGAAAAGTTTCGAGCGCAAGAATTTGGTTTACTATGTGATAAATACCGAAGATAAGATTCGCAAGTTGTTTTCAATTCTGAACAAGGTGTCAGGTTCGGGTGTGTTTTATGTGCGCAACCGCAAGAAAACCCGTGAATACGCGATGCTTTTGCAGCAGAACGGTATTTCGGCCGATTATTATCATGCTGGTTTGTCAGCGCAAGAAAGGTCTGAAAAGCAGGAGGCATGGCAGAAAAATCAAATACGTATAATGGTGTGCACCAATGCGTTCGGAATGGGAATTGACAAACCCGATGTGCGACTGGTAATTCATCTCGACTTGCCCGATTCGCCCGAGGCGTATTTTCAAGAAGCGGGACGTGCTGGACGCGACGGAAAGAGAGCGTATGCATTCCTCCTTACCAACAATTCGGATAAGGCACAGATAAAGAAAAACATTACGACTTCATTTCCCGAGCTACCAAAAGTTAAGGAAGTTTACTCGGCTGTGTGCAGCTATTTGGGAGTGCCGTACGAAGGCGGTGTGAACCAGGATATTCCTTTCGACATATTCGACTTTTCGGCTCATACGCACATCGATGTGCTTACGACGCATAGTTGTCTTAAGACTCTCGAATTTGCAGGCTTTCTCGAATATGTTGAAGATACAAATACGGTTTCTAGGATAATGTTTACCGTTCGTCGCGACGACCTGTACCAGTATCAGCTTGAGAACAAGAATATAGATGAGTTTATTAAGCTGATACTCAGAATGTATACAGGTGTGTTTACCGACTATGTGAACATAAGTGAGGAGTACATTGCAAAGAAAGCTGGAATATCGGAGCAATCGGTTTACGAATACTTCAAGTTGCTGTCTAAGCATAAGATAATTAGCTATATACCAAAGACAAACAAACCGCTTATAAGGTTGCTAATGGAGCGTAGGCGCGAAAACGACATGTATTTCGACCGCAAGGCTCTCGATTCACGTAAGGATAGGGTTGTGGCTAAAATGGAAGCAATGTTGCAGTATGCTACGAGTGACAATAAGTGCCGGAGTCAGCAACTTTTGGCGTATTTTGGAGAAACCGATGTTGACCGATGTGGGGAGTGTGATGTTTGTAAACGTCGTAACGAATTGGGACTCAGTAAGTACGAATTTGATATTATTCTCGATAAAATAAAGCGGATATTGGGAGAATCGCCATATCTTTACAACGATTTGATTGACAAGGTTGGCGAGGATGAAGCCAAATGTGTAAACGTTATAAAATGGCTTTTCGACAACAATAAAATATTATACAACGAAGAACGTAAAATAATTTGGCATAAATGATGAGAAGGAAGATTTTGATATTGTTAGTAATAGTGCTACCTGTGGTATTGTCTTTTTTTTCAGGTTGTGGACCTACTGCTACCGATCGGGAGTGGGAAGATTCTATCAAGGGTTATTGGAAACCAGTAAACGAAGAGAGCGGTGAGCTATGCAAAACGATACCATATTATCATTTTGGCGATAGTGCCCAGGGTGCAACCAAATATTACAAGAACAATTACACCGACACTATGGTTTGGGAAATTCGTCGCAAGCAGATGAATATTTACTACAAAGAAGCAGTTAGTAGTTATAATATAGGTTATAACCAGTACAATAGTCGAGCGCTGATTCATATACGTAAAGTTGCCGAGAATGAAGTTTTGGTTTCGCAATTATACAATAGTGGTGCACAGTCCGACTATAAGTTAGTACGTATTACCCCTGAGCAGTTCTACTCTAGTTATGTTGACACTACAAGTTCGAGTAGTAGTGGTGGGCATCAGAGTATTGACGATACATTTTAAGTGAAATTTAGAAATATAAGATAATGAATATATTGGTATTAGGTTCGGGAGGAAGAGAGCATGCAATAACATGGAAAATTGCATCGAGTCCGAGAGTTGAAAAGTTGTACGTTGCTCCTGGAAATGCAGGAACTCGTGATATTGCCGAGAATGTAGCAATAAAAGCTGATGATTTTGATGCTGTTGCAGATTTCGTTCGCAAGGCGAAAATAGACATGCTGGTTGTCGGTCCGGAGGATCCGCTAGTAAAGGGAATAGTGGATTATTTTGAGGCTAAGCCGGAATTTGCAAATCTTATGTTGGTTGGTCCCGACAAACTTTCGGCTCAACTTGAGGGGAGTAAGGAGTTCGCAAAGATGTTCATGCAGAAGTATGGCATTCCAACAGCAAAATATTTATCGGTAACGGCTGAGAATTTATCGGAGGGAGAAAAATTTCTCGAATCGGTAAATCCGCCATACGTACTTAAGGCAGATGGACTAGCAGCAGGCAAGGGCGTGTTGATTCTCGACAACCTTGACGAAGCAAAGTGCGAATTGAAAAATATGCTTGGAGGAAAGTTCGGCAGCGCAGGCAACAAGGTGGTGCTCGAACAGTACCTCGATGGTATAGAGTGTTCGGTGTTTGCCTTGACAGATGGCAAGTCGTATGTACTTCTACCCGAAGCAAAAGACTATAAGCGGATCGGCGAAGGAAATACCGGTTTGAATACAGGCGGTATGGGTTCGGTTTCGCCAGTGCCGTTTTACGATAAGGATTTTGCAAAAAAGGTAGAAGAAAGGATTGTTAAGCCGACCATTGATGGTATTCGTTCGGAAGGCATGAACTATCGTGGTTTTGTTTTCTTTGGACTTATGAATGTAAAAGGTGATCCGTATGTTATTGAATACAACGTGCGTATGGGCGATCCCGAAACCGAATCGGTAATGCTTCGCATCAAAGCGGACTTGGTAGAATTGCTCGAGGCTGCTGCAAGACGAGAATTGGCTGGCAAATCGATAGAGTTTGATCAGCGTGCGGCTGCAACTGTGATGATGGTTTCGGGTGGGTATCCCGAAGCATACGAAAAGGGCAAGACGATATGCGGTCTCGAAAAAGTGAGGGATAGCATTTGTTTCCATGCCGGCACGGCAGTTGCTGACGGAAATGTAGTTACATCGGGCGGCCGGGTTATTGCTGTAAGCAGTTATGGCAACACAATATTCGATGCTCTGAACGTTTCTTATTCGTCAATCAAAAATATATCGTTTGACAAATGCTATTATCGTACCGACCTTGGTTTCGATTTGAAATGACTTTGTAGATGCTGAAACTGATAAAATCAAATAATCCGTTCAACTATTTCCTGGCATTCTTGTTTATGCTCGGCTTATGGGCATACAAATTTGCAGTGATGCCTACTGCAGTCGACACGGGAGGTATGCATTCGTATTTTTTCAGGTTTATATATGAGTCGTCGAAGTTTCAGTATATTTATACAGCAATAGCCTTTGCATTGACGTTTGCTTTTGCTTGCTACGTGTCGGTATCTAATTTCCGATTGCAGATAGTTGAATCGGGATACCAGCTGCCTACATTATTTTTTACATTGCTTACAGGAAGTCTCATAAATGCGCAGCGATTTATTCCAGAAATGTTTGCTACATTATTTGTGGCTCTGGCCATCTTGCGTATATTCTCGATGTACAACAAGTATGAGGATATTAGAAGCAGTCTTGATGTCGGACTTCTTTATGGCCTTTCGCTTTTATTTGCATATAAGTATATTGTACTTCTACCGGCAATAGTTGTTGTATTTATAATTGTTAAGCCAGTAGCATGGCGCGACTTGTTTTCTTTTTTCCTTTCCGCTTCGTTTGTTTGCGCTGTAGCATTTTGTCTTGTATGGCTATATGGCGACCTCAACGAGATGCTGCTATCTGTAAAGAACGAGGTTTTAACCCTCATATTTGCGGAGAAGTATAATTATCTCAATTACATTTTCTTTATTCCAGTCATTTTTTCGCTGTTTGTATCGTTGCTGTCAGTTTTTATCCTTAGGGTCTTCCGTAAGGCTGCGGAAATGAAATATTATCAATCGATGCTTGTCCTATTGATATATTTTGGGCTTTATGTCGGTTCTCCGCTTTCATCAAACGAATCAGTATGGCTTATGTTTTTCCCTCTTTGCTATCTGCTTTCAAATATAGTGGTCAACGCCAGACGGAGAGTTGTTCGGGGACTGGTGTTTTATGGACTTCTTGTGTGTTTGGTAGTTTCGCAGATATTGCAAGTGGTATATTATAAATCGATTTTTTAGGACTTATACCTATATAATTTAGTATATGAAAACTCAAGAGTATTATTTGGATTATTTCAAAGTGCACCTTTCTTCGTTCCTTAATGCGATGGAAACCGAACCTAAATTTTTGTACGAGCCTGTTAGATATGCACTTTCGGCAGGTGGAAAGCGTATCCGTCCTGTGTTGTGCCTAATGTCGGCAGAGATGTTTGGCGCAAGTGCAGATAAGGCTATAGATGCAGCTCTTGGACTTGAGATTTTTCACAACTTCACCTTGCTTCACGATGACATAATGGACAAGTCGGATATGCGCCGTGGACGTCCTACTGTGCATAAGAAGTGGACAGAGAATATAGCAATTCTTTCGGGCGACCTTATGTCGCTGGTTGCATGCAAGTGTGCTGCAAAAACAGCTGTTAATAGAGAGAAAGTACTTGAAACTTTTTTGCAGACGGCTATAGAGATTTGTGAAGGTCAGCAGTACGATATGGATTTCGAGACCGAAACCGATGTTAGTGTCGACGAATATATGAAGATGATAAACCTGAAGACGGCGGTTTTGCTTGCAGGAAGCTTGAAGGTAGGCGCGTTGATTGCAGGAGCAAGCGAATCGGATTGTGAAAACATATATCAGTATGGACGATATGCTGGGCTGGCATTCCAATTGCAGGACGATTTGCTCGATACATACGGAAATGCTGCCGTATTCGGCAAACCAATAGGTGGCGACATTGCCGAAAACAAGAAGACTTTTTTGCTCATTAATACAATAAACCTGGCTTCGGGTAGTACCAAAAAGGAATTGTTGGAATGGATTTCGAAAGAAAACTTCGACCGTGACGAAAAGTACAATTCGGTAAAAGCCATATACGATACCTTAAATATAAAAGACCTTACGATAAAAAAAATAGAGGAATGCTATAGCATTGCTGATTCGTATCTGCAGAAGGTGTCCTTGCCCGATTCGGAGAAAGCTGTGCTTCGCAATTATATGGACTCGATGAGGTCGAGGAGCTATTAAAAGGTTTGGAATGTACTGACTTGCAAAGAAAAGGCGAATAAGCTTTCAAAAGTTTATATTTTCCTTTGTTTCGAATATCCTAAAATATTAATTTTGCGCCCTCAAAAATTGGATTGTGACTGAATTTTTGCAAGGCATATTTCTGTATGATGAGAATTCTCCGCTGATTTTCACGAAGATGTTCTTCTGGATATTCTTCGCGGTGGTTCTGTTTGGATATTCGTTCATCTGCAACCGTCCTAAACTCAGGGCGTTGTATTTGTTCCTTGCAAGTTTGTTCTTCTACTACAAGTCGAGCGGATTCTTCTTTATCCTGTTGATAGTTAACATTATACTGAATTATTTCATTGGTAATGCAATCCATAGGTCCGAAAAGGAGGGGAAACGGAAAACCTATCTGGTACTCAGTGTTTTCATAAACCTTTTCATTCTTTCGTACTTCAAATATACATTTTTCTTCGTCGATGCCTTCAATTCGATGTTTGGGACGCATCTGGTGGCAACAAACTACCTTGCTGGACTGTCGAATATGCTGGTCGGTACGCAGTTCAACTTGTCGGAAATATTCCTGCCGGTGGGAATTTCATTCTACACTTTCCAGACAATGTCATACACCATAGACATTTACCGTCGTAAGCTCGAACCTGTGAAGAGCATCATCGACTTCGGATTCTATGTGTCGTTTTTCCCTCAGTTGGTGGCTGGACCTATTGTCCGCGCATCTGAATTCGTACCACAGATTTACCAGAAATATTCACTCACACGCTACGAGTTTGGTTCGGCTGTGTTTATGATACTCAAGGGTTTGGTAAAGAAGATTATGATTGGCGACTATATTGCCGTCAACTTTATCGACCGTGTGTTCACCAATCCCGACATGTACACTGGCTTCGAGTCGCTGATGGCGATGTTCGGATATTCGTTGCAACTCTACTGCGACTTTTCGGGTTACACCGACATTGCAATAGGTGTTGCCTTGCTGATGGGCTTCCGCCTGAGCAAGAACTTCAACTCGCCGTATAAGTCGAAAAACTGTTCCGAATTCTGGACGCGCTGGCACATTTCGCTGTCGTCGTGGCTCAAGGACTACCTCTATATTCCGCTTGGCGGAAACCGCAAGGCAACAATCGGAACCTATCTGAATTTTGGCTTCATTCTGCTGGTTATCATGCTGATGGCATCGAGTTGGATAGTAACCGTTGCAATATTGGTGTTTGCACTCGTGTTGTTCCTGCTTATAAGGTTTGTTCCTTCGGTGGCAGACGGCATCAAGTCGAATATTAACCGACTGATAACCATGCTTCTCGGTGGTATGTGGCACGGCTCAAGCTGGAATTTCCTCGTGTGGGGCGGACTTAACGGCATTGGTTTAATTTTCGACAAGTACTGGCAGAAAATCAGTCCGTTTGCAAAGTTCAATGGAGGAATTATAAATTTTGTTAGGGTGCTCAACACCTTCCTTTTCATAACGGTAACATGGGTGTTCTTCCGCTCGCAGGATTTCGACACTGCCATTGCCATGTTTAAGAATGTTTTTACCAATTTCCATTTCGAGTATGTCCCTGCAGTGATTGCCGCCTACTACAAGGTGTTCCTGCTCATGGCGTTTGGCTATCTGACGCATTGGTTCAGCGGAAGGTTGAAGGACAAGTGGCGCGACAAGTTTATCGATATGCCACATTGGGTTCATGCCATAGTGGTTCTGCTTGTAGTATTTGTGGTATATCAGTCGATTTGCTCCGACATGCAGGCGTTCATATATTTCCAGTTCTAGGGCTGACGCCGTTTCTGAGTTTCTATGCCTACGGCGTTTCAATGGGCTACGCCCGTTTCTTGTTGAGTCGTGGCGCGCCGCGACTGTACAATGTTTCCGTTTCTATGATTACGCCATTTCTCTTGAGACGCAATGAATTGCGTCTGTACAAACGTCTTTGAGCCTTCAAGCCTTTTCGCCTAATACGTTAGTATTTCGTTTCCCGTTTCAGTAATCAGTATCTGGTGTTCCCATTGAGCCGAAGGCTTGAGGTCCTTTGTGACGACGGTCCAGTCGTTATCTTCGATAAAGATTTCCTTCTTGCCCATGTTTATCATCGGTTCGATGGTGAAGGTCATGCCGGGGATGATAAGTTCTTCGGTACCGCGCTTGCCGTAGTGCAGAACCTCGGGTGGTTCGTGGAATTTTACACCGCAACCGTGTCCGCAAAGTTCACGAACGACAGAATAGCCATTCTTTTCGGCGTGTTCCTGGATTGCTGCGCCAACATCGCCCATGCGAGCCCAAGGTTGTGCAGTGGCGATACCTATTTCGAGGCATTCTTTTGTGACTTTGACAAGTCGTTTGCATTCTTCGCTAACCTCGCCAATCATGAACATTCGTGATGCATCGGAGAAATAGCGGTTGTAGATGGTTGATACGTCAACATTTACGATGTCGCCATTGCGGAGGAATTCCTTCTTGCTCGGGATGCCGTGGCAGACGATTTCGTTGCGTGACACACAGCAACTCTTTGGATAGCCCTCGTAGTGAAGCGGAGCTGGGATTGCACCATGAGAGGTTGTAAACTCGTAAACCATGTCGTCAATGTCCTGAGTGGTAATGCCCTCACGAATGTTTTCCGACAAGTAGTCGAGTAGAGCGGTATTTATTTTTGCACTTTCGCGAATGCCAGCAATCTGTTCTTCGCTACGAATTATTCTCAGTGGCGGAATCTTGTATCCCTTAGCTCGGTATTCCTTTATTTTGTTCCGCAGTTCTATCGGTAGAAGCGGTGCGTATTCCTTCTTTGACATCTTTTTTGAAATTTTCTGCAAAAATAAATATAATTTACGATTTACGAATTATGATTTTAGATTGGGTTTCTCGCTTCGCTGTTTCTAAGGCTTCGCCGTTTGAAAGTTTCTAGGTTTAGCTTACGCTGAGCTAAAGGTTAACTTCGTTGAGGGCTTCGCCGTTTCTATGTGCTTTGCACGTTTCTATGTTTTAGGTTCAATGTTCAAGAATTCAACGTTCAAGGGAGTCAATGCTTCGCGTTTCTAAAAAAGCGGAATGTCATGCTGGACTTGTTCAGCATGACATTCCGCTTTTTTTGTTTCTGGGTTGGCTTACACAGAGCAAAAGGCTGAAGATTTGAATGTTCAACAGTTCTATGGTTTGTAGCGACGCAATGCATTGCGTCGTGTTTTTGGTAATAATGTAAGGTGAACAAAAATATTTTTGAGATGATGTCTATTATTATATAGGTATATGTATGTAAGAATTAATCCACTAAATAGTAGTAATTTATTGTGTTTCTATTTGACGAATGAGCATTTTCGATGTGTTTGATAATTTTTTTGCCATAAATTAATATAAG
>CADARW010000056.1 GCA_902790405.1 uncultured Bacteroidia bacterium | reverse complement strand
TATGGGCTTCCCAGGTACAACCAACCGCTATGTCACTTCGTACGGACTCGAAGAAGTCATGCAGGTTACAAACAAGTTGAGATACGAAATCAGAGATGTGAAGGTCAACGAGTTGCGTAAGAAGATGAACGCCGACCCGAAGGTAAAGATTCAGTATGCTTCGAAATATGCGTCCTGCTCAAACTACTGGAAGTACTCCAACGAGCAGAACAAGGCTTTGGCTCACCTCAACACAATGGGAATCAAGAAGCAGATTGAGGCTGACTTGTGCAAGTGGGCCGATGCAAAGGGCGAATCGAAGTACCGTGACGCTTTGAATGCTTTGCAGAAAATATATAGTTCAAGAAGAAATCATGCAGTAGCAAGAATGTATATCACCGAAGGTCTTCTCGGTAGCGAATTGCCGTATTTTGCATTTGGCTGCAGGTCGTTGGCAACAGCTTTTGCTTCGAAGGAAATTGCAGAAATCAATTCGGCAGTAAGCGATATGAGAGAGCCTGCAAAGGAATTCTACAAGGACTACGACCCCGAAACAGAACGCGCACTTATGAAGGCTTTGTTCAAAAAGGCTTACAACGAGATGAGTCCCGATTTCTATCCCGAGTTCTTCAAGACTATCCAAGGCAAGTACAAGGGCGATGTAGAAAAATATGTTGATGATGCTTTCTCGAAGTCAATTTTCTCTACCGAAGCAAAGTTTAACGCATTCCTCGACAAGCCATCGGGTTCAGCCTTCACTAAGGACCCAGTATTGCAGATGGGTAACGACATAATTGATGTTTACAGAAATGTTTCGATTGCATACAACGACTTGTCGGCTGACCTTGAACGCAACAACCGTATTTTCATCGAAGGTGTACTTGCAATGAACCCCGGCAAGAACTTTGCTCCCGATGCAAACTCGACAATAAGAATGACTTACGGAAATGTCAAGAGCTACGAACCTCGTGATGGCGTTTTCTACGATTACTACACTACCTTGAAGGGCGTAATGGAAAAGGAAAATCCAGACAGCTACGAATTTATTGTTCCCGAAAAGTTGAAACAACTTTACAAGGACAAGAATTTCGGTCCGTATGTAAACAAGAATGGTGATGTTCCTACCTGCTTCATTACCAACAACGATATTACCGGTGGTAATTCGGGCAGCCCTGTTATCAATGGCAACGGCGAACTTATCGGTCTTGCATTCGACGGCAACAGCGAGGCAATGTCTGGCGACATCGACTTCGAGGAAAACTTGCAGAGGTGCATCTGCCTTGATGTAAGATACGCTTTGTTCATCATCGACAAGTATGCAAACGCTCAGAACTTGATTAGGGAAATGGACATTAAGAGATAAAAGGTTCCCTTAAAAAATACAAAGCCGGTAGATTTTCTATCGGCTTTTTTTTGTTCTGGTTTTCAGTAATTTGCCAAAAATGTTGACGAAAATTTTGCTTTGCTCACACATTTTTATGACGAATGTTGGGTTTTATTTGCACGTTTTGTTGACGAATGTTGCCAATAACTTGTGGCAGAAACATTATGACGAACAGTGGCAAGCTTATTGCATGTTATACTTTGTACGCATATTATTTTTATTTTGAGATATTCGTTCTTTTTATTAATTTTGTAGGTTTAGAATAATTGTGATGGACGAAAAGTATAACATACTGATTTCCAAACTTGATAAGTTTATCAGGAAATACTATCTGAACAAGATAGTAAAGGGTGTTATACTTGCGCTCGCCATTTCAGGTCTGTGGTATCTCATTATTGTGATAGCGGAATACTACGGCAGGTTCTCGTCGGCTTTCCGTACTGCACTGTTTGTCTCGTCGATAACGCTCTATGCGATTGTCTTTGTAACTATGATACTCTGGCCGTTGCTGAAGCTTATGAAAATCGGCAAACGCCTGTCGTATTCTGAGGCTAGTCGCATTCTTGGCAAACATTTCCCCGAAGTTGCCGACAAGTTGCAGAACACTTTGGAACTCAACTCGTTGCTGGAGACGAATTCTGAAACTCGCGACCTTATTTATGCAAGTATTTCGCAGAGAATCGAGAAACTTTCGCCAATTCCGTTCCTGTCGGCAATAAAGATAAAGAAAAATGTCAAATACCTTGTCTATCTTGCTCCTGTCGTGCTGGTTTTTGTGCTGATAATTTCGTTCAAGCCGGCAATCGTTACCGAAGGCACCGAGAGAATTGTGAAGTACGACGAGCATTTCGAGATGCCAGCACCGTTTGCTTTCTACCTCGAAAACGATTCGCTGCAGGTTAGACAAGGTGATGATTTTACTGTAAATCTTTCTGTCAAAGGAGACTACGTGCCCGAGCAAGTGATGATAAACTTTGGCGGAAATTCATTCTATATGGAAAAACTGTCGGCATCGATCTTCAAGTACGACTTCAAGACGCTCAATAATTCGTTCAAGTTCTATTTCACGGCACAGGATGTAGAGTCGAAGGATTACGAGGTTAGCGTTTTGCCAGCTCCTATTATCTTGGATTTCAAGGTGAACATTACGCCGATGGCTTACACAGGTCTCGATGCCGTTGAAATAAAGAACTCTGGCGATATGGAAGTGCCGATTGGCTCCAATGTGGTGTGGACTTTTGGTACGGCAAACCTTGATTCGCTTGTGGTTGTGATGGATAGCACCATTCTGCCGACCGAAAAGAACAACAGCGAGTACAAGTTGAGCAAACGCATTACCGCTAGCAGTGACTATTCGCTGTTTGTCGCCAACGACTATTTCAGCGAACTTGTCGACATCAAGTATCGCATCCGTGTAATTCCAGACCTTTATCCGGCAATTGTCGTTAACGAGGCGAAGGACAGCACCAATCCTGCAATCGTGTATTTCAAGGGTGCAATTGATGACGACTATGGCTTCACCCGTCTGACTTTCCATTGCTTCGACGGTGACAAGGAAATTTCGAAGTCGCCAGTGCAGTTCTTGCAGAGGCTGAGTTCGCAGGATTTCTACTATGCGTTTGATTTTGCGTCGGTTGAGCATAATGGCAACAAACTTACATACTATTTTGAGGTTGCCGACAATGACGGTTACAGCGGACCAAAGACTGCTCGTTCAAAGGTTATGGAATTCAATATTCCTTCGGCTCAGGACTTGCAGGATATGAGCGACCAGACCAACAGCGAAACTGAGAACAAGGTTGATGAGGCAAAGAAAATCAGCGAGGACATCAAGAAGAGCATCGATGAGTTGAAACGTAAACTTGTCAACGAAAGCCTTTCGCCATACGACCGTTCGCAACTTATGCAGGACATCATCGAGAAGGAAGACCAGCTCGAACAGCTCATGGAGCAGATAAAGCAGGAGCAGAACCAGTTGCAGCAGGCAAAGGAGCAGTTCTCGAAGAGCGAGGAACTTCTGAAGAAGCAGGCCGAAATAAACGCCCTAATGGAAAACCTCATGACTGACGAGATGCGCCAGATGATTGAGGAGATGAAGAAGTTGATGGAGGATTTCAACAAGGACGACTTTTTCAAGAAGTCGGAGGAGTTCAAGATGTCGGTCGAGGAGATGGAGCAGAATATGGACAACACTCTCGAACTGCTGAAGCGCTCCGAAGTCGAGGAACGTGTCAAGAGCATTGCCGACCAGATGGAAAACCTTGCCGAAAAGGAAAAGAAACTTGCCGAGGAAACCAAGGATAAGAGCAAGTCGCAGGAAGAACTCAAGAAGGAGCAAAGCGAACTGAATGAGCAGTTCGACAAACTGAAGGAAGAGTACGAAAAGACTCTAGACAAGAATTCTGGTTTGAAGGAACCTATGCCGTTGTCGGATTTCAAGCAGGAGATGAACGACATTTCAAACGAGATGCAGCAGTCCAGCGACGACCTTAACGACAACAAGAACAACAAGGCATCGGACAAGCAGAAGAACAGTTCGCAGAAGATGCAGCAGTTGTCGGAGAAGATGAACTCGATGATGGCGCAGATGGAGATGGAGGAGAACGGTGAAAATATGGAGAACGTAAGGCAGTTGCTCGAAAATGTGCTCACTTTCTCGTTCGACCAGGAAGACATAATGTCGGGAATGAAGCCTTTGTCGTACAAGTCGCCGCAGTACAAGGATTATGTAGTCCGCCAGAAGAATATAACCGATAACTTTGCTGTAATCAGGGATTCTATCAATGCATTGTCGGCACGGGTGCCGGGTATGGCTTCGATGGTGTCGAAGGATGTGATGGAGATACGAAAAGGCTTGTCGTCGGTAATGGACTACTTGGGAAACACGCAGAAGTATCAGGCGCAGACATCCCAGCAGAAGGTGTTGTCATCGGCCAACAACCTTGCTTTGTTGCTTTCTGAATTGCTCGACCAGATGCAACAGCAGCAGATGAACAGCAACAATAGTTCAAATTCGAGTTGCAACAAGTGCAAGAACAAGGGTCAGGGACAGCCACAGCAGAAACAAATGGGGCAGATGCGCGATATGCAGCAGCAGTTGAAACAGCAGATGCAACAGATGCTTGACCAGATGAAGAAAAGCGGTCAGCAGGGACAGAATGGCGAACAACTTGCCAAAATGCTTATGCAGCAGGAAATGATGCAGAAGATGATGAACGACATGATGAATGGCGAACTTAGTCCCGACGCCGCCAAGTATCTGAAGGAAGCCAACAAGATGATTGAGCAGAATATCAGGGATTTGGTGAACCGCAATGTTACTCAGCAGACTATAAACCGTCAGGAGCAGATAATTACACGTTTGCTTCAGGCGGAGAATAGTCAGAATGAACGCGAAACTGAACAGAAACGTCAGTCGCACGAGGCTAAGGAATACAAGCTAAGCAATCCCGACAAGGCATTCGAAGAAAAAGAAAGTGAAATAAGGTTTAACGAATTGTTGCAAGTCTCCAATTTGAAGTTAAGAGACTATTACAAAACGAAATATAAGGAATATTTAAAAAATTTAAAGGATAAATAATATGGCAATAGAGTTTTTTTGTGCTGATGTAGAAAAGCCGAGGGTAAAGTACATAGCGCTAAAGAAGTGGATAAAAGACGTCGTCGAAACCCACGAGAAGAAAGTCGGGAAGATTTCCTACGTTTTTTGTTCCGATAACTATCTGTTGGACATGAACAAGCAGTATCTCAATCATGACTATTTCACAGATGTTATTACGTTTGACAATACCGAGGGCGACAAGATTTCGGGTGAGATTTATATAAGCGTTGACAGGGTTGCCGAGAACGCAAAGACGTATTCAACCGAAACTACCGAGATTTTCAGGGTGATTATTCACGGCGTACTTCACATGCTGGGTTATAAGGATAAGACACCGGAAGATCAGGAGGTTATGAGGGCTGCAGAAGACCGATGCCTAGCAATGCCGGATTTCATGAATTGCAATTGGCTGAAGGACATTAAGGTAAAATAGTCTTCTTTTGCGATATAAGAGGGAATCCCTGATTTGATAATGTGGATAAGGGTGTGTTAAAAATCCTCGACATCGAGCAGTTTGTTCATAACCGCATATATTGTCAGACCGGCAATACTGTTGATGCCTAATTTGTGCGATATGTTTTTGCGGTGCGAAATCACCGTGTGAATCGACAGGTTGAACTCGTCGGCTATCTCTTTGTTTGTCTTGCCTTTGGCAACAGCTGTCAGTATTTCGCATTCGCGTGTCGAAAGTTCGTTGCTGTTGTCGTATGTTTCCTTGTCGGAAGTGTTCTTTATGGCTACCGACAACTTTTTCTCTATTTGCTCGTGGGTGTTGAATATGCCGATTACACCGTCGTAGTCACGTAATGTTTCCTCGTCGTACGGACCATAGTTTATTGCCAGTATTGCGGTATTGCTGCTGGCTTGCAGTAGGCTCCTAAGGTCAGAACTGTCGTCAGCCGTTGTCAGTGGGTTGACTATTATGATGTCTGGGTTGCCGTTGGGCATCGTGTTGTATTCGTGCACAGAGCAGAATGTTTTCACAACATGGAAACTGACGTTCTGTTCGATTAGTCGTTTCAGCCCTGTAACGACAATCTCCGACGGCTCTATTATTGTTATCTTGACTTTTCCGCTCATGTTATTCGTATTTTGAAACTAACGGAATGAGTATCTTGTTTTCGATTACCGAATGCTTGTTGAGGTCGTTCTCAATCTTGAAAATCTCGTTCAGCACGTTTATGCGCGACTGCTGCGAAGCATTTTCGGGAAGATACTTTATGACTATGTTTTTCAAATCGTGCAATTTTTCCTCGATGTTGCTGTGGTTCTCCTCGAAGTCCTTGATGCGGAACTTGTTGCCTTTGTTACCGCTTACAAGCGAATTAATGTACGGGAAAACTGTATTTTCTTCGTAGTCGAGGTGCTTCTGTACTTCGTCGTCGTAGTCGTCGTAGAACTTGTTGAGAATCTTGGCGCTTCTTTCGTCGCATGATTCGAGCATGGTGTGTATGTTGGAGTGCAGGTTGGGAAAGAAACTTTCTGTCCAATATTTGTGTGTTCGTTGCAGGTAGCCGATGAGCTTTGGAATGTCGCTGTTGGTAAGGTTGCCAATTTCAGGGACGAATCCATCAATGGCATATACGCGGCAAATCATCAGGAAAAGGTCGGTTGATAGACTGTGCCTGCGGCAAATTTCATCGATACTGGCATCGCCGAATCCCAACTTTATGTTGAGCCTGTCGATGATTGTGAGCAACGAATAGTCGGTAATAATTTCGGCCATTTTTGTTTTTGCCGTAAATGTAGGCGTATTGCTTCTATTTTCCATTGTCGTTCATGTTTGTGCTTGCAAAGATAGTCAAAAACTTATAAACTGTTGTATATCTAAAAAAAGCATTATACATTTGTGATATATTATTCCGATGTTTGGAACTATGAAATATGTATAATGTAAATTTCTAATAATGAAAAGGATATCGCTGTTTGTCATTGTGTTACTATTTGCTCTCGTTGCATTTGTGGGGTGCCACAAGGAATCGGTAGATTATGGTAATGTCGGCGTGGTGAATTTAAGTCTGCAGCGAGGCTACAAGACTGCAAACAAGGGCGCAGTCGAGTCGTTTGATGCTCGCGTGACTATATACTACAGCACCGAAGATACTATTAGCTACAACTGTCGCTTCATTGACACCGATGGTGACGATCACTATACCAACGACCCATCTGCTTTCGAAAGAATATATGTACGTCGCGATGCAGGCTTCTGGGTTGGCGTGTGGACTGTGATACAGGGCGATACGGTAAGTGGAATGACTGATCCTGCCAATTTGCTGTATTTGTCGGAGGAAAATCCCCTGCTCGATATTAACATAGTGCTTGTTGCCGGCTATCCACGTATTGTGGTAAGAACAAATACGGAAATTGTAGGAGAGGACATTCTGATTTTCGGCGAAGTGCTTGAAGGTGGTGATATGCTCGAGGAATATGGATTCGCTATTAGGCCAGGACAGCTCAGCGAAGACGAAAAGCGTTTGTGGGCAAGTCGTGTCCTTACAGAAAGGGGCATGAATAATTTGTCCTCTTATGGCAATTATCAATTTTATGATGCAGAAATGCTTGAAACAGGAACCAATAGGTTTGTTTGTGCATTGGAAATGATGGACTTTGATACTGAGGAATATTCGGTGTTTGCAATTGCTTGGCTGCGCGAAGGTGTCGATTCGCTGATGGCTTTTGTCCATAGTCCCGTAGTGATGATGAGGCTTTCTGATGGCAGTGGACCTGTAGAACCTATAAGCACAGACCCAACTTTTGAGTGGATGAGAAATTCTGGAGACCCGGCTACTGGACTTGATGAATTTGGCTTGTCATGGCAGATAAATACTAAGGACGTTTTTGCACAAATAACGCCAGTTGATAATGCGAGATTGTATATATTGGAATCTTCTGATTATGCAATAACTGATATAAATACGTTAGAGGCAAGGTTGGCTTCGGAAACGGAGGCGACTGTGTATAATAATGTTAGTGTGACTACTAATAATACATACGATGATGTTATTGCTACGGTTTATAATGGAAAAACATATCTAATACATGTAACTAATTGTTCGGTTGAAGTTACTACTAATACTACTATAACCATTACTGGTACATATAAGGTTTGGGCACCTTACAGCGAGCCAACTGGCTATAAGGACGGCTATGGCTATGTCGATTTGGGCTTGCCAAGCGGTTTGATGTGGGCATACGCCAATGTAGGTGCTAGCACTCCAGAAGACTACGGTAACTATTACGCTTGGGGCGAAACTGAAACCAAGGATACTTACGACTGGACAACCTACCAATATTGCAACGGCAGTGAAACAACATTGACAAAGTATTGTTCTGATGAAAGTTATGGTCAGGATGGTTTTACGGATTCATATACAACACTTGAGGCTTCTGACGATGCTGCTACAGCTAACTGGGGAACTAATTGGAGAATGCCAACACAGGACGAAATGCAGGAATTGATAGATAATTGTGATACTACTTGGACTGCTATTGATGGCATAAATGGACTGCTATTTACAAGCAGAGTGAATGGTAGATCTATTTTCCTGACCGCTGCTGGCAACTATGATATTACCAGTTTAAACAATCTCACCACCAGTGGCAACTATTGGTCGAGCTCGCTCAGAACGGATACCCCGAACTACGCGTGGTACCTCTACTTCAGTTCTGTCGATGGAACTTGCGGCGTGTTCGACTTCTCCCGTTTCTATGGGCACTCCGTCCGTCCTGTTTGCGTTCAGTCCAAGAAAAAATAGGTCTCTCTTCAAAACGCACAAAGTAGCAGGATTCTATTTTTGATTAGGCCTGGCATACACTGAGATTGTGAATAAAAATAATTCGGACAGCTTTTACACTGTCCGAATTAGCGTTTATGGCGTATAAATCAGTGAACTTAGAATAGGTTGGCGATGAGGTAGGTGACGTATGCCAATACCCACGCGACCGCCGTGTTGTAGAAGACCGAGAAGAATGCCCATTTTATCTTTCTGGTTTCACTTGCAACCGCGCCGATTGTGGCTATGCAAGGGAAGAATAGCAGCATAAATACCATCAGTGCCAATGCAGAGGCGGTTGTAAGGTCTCCAGATTTCTGGATAGCTTCGCCAAGGTCGTCCTCTTCGCTGGCGTACAGCACACCAAGCGTACTTACAACTATTTCCTTTGCAGGAATACTTGACAGCACAGCCACGCTTATCTTCCAGTCGAAGCCCATTGGCGACATCACTGGCGCAACGAACTTGCCTATCATGCCGAGACAAGAGTTTTCGTATTGTATTTCGTTGGCTTCGGCTTCCGAAATTTCTTCGGTTTGTGCAAGTTCTGTTTCAGAAATGTCAGTGTGTGGATAATAGCTTAATACCCAAATTATTACCGAAGCCAAAAGAATTACTGTTCCAATTTTCTTTATGTACTGGTAGCATTTTTCCCAGATATGTTTCAGCGTTGCACGCAAGGTAGGCCAGCGGTAGGGTGGAAGTTCCATTACAAATGGGGTTTCGTCCTGTTTGAAGGCCGTCAGTCGCAGAAGTTTTGCCGTAAGTACCGCCACGATTATTCCGAGCAGATATAGGCAAATCATTACTGTTGCGGCATATTTCGGGAAGAAAGCCCCAGCCAGAAGCAAATATATCGGCAGACGTGCGCTGCACGACATGAACGGTACTACAAGTATGGTTATCAGACGGCTGCTCTTGCTTTCGATAGAGCGTGTCGCCATTATTGCCGGCACATTGCAGCCAAAGCCCATAATCATTGGAATGAACGACTTGCCGTGAAGCCCCATTCCGTGCATCATCTTGTCCATCAGGAAGGCGGCTCGCGACATATAGCCCGAGTCTTCCATCAGCGAGATGAACATATAGAGCAGTATGATGTTTGGTAAAAATTCGGCAACTGCGCCCACACCGCCGATGATTCCATCGACAACCAATGAACGCCAAGCACCTTCGGGAATAATTCCGTTGAACAGGTTTCCAAGAGCATCGAATCCCATCGCAATCCATTCCTGTGGATATGCGCCGAGCCAGAATGTTACGCTGAACATCAGCCACATAAGCAGTATAAACAACGGGAAACCGAGCCATTTGTTTACAATCAGCTTGTCGAGTTTGCGTGTGCGTTTGTTGGCTTCCTTTTTGCCTTCGGTGAAGGTTTCGTGCAGTGCGCCCGAGATGAAACCATACTTTGCATCGCTGATGGCAGTTTCGGCATCAATCTCTAGTTGCTTGATGATTTTCTCCGACGAAATTTCTGCCTGCTTCTTCAGTTTTTCGTACGACTTGCTGTCTTTCAGTAGATTGTGGACTTCCTTGTCGTTCTCAATCATCTTTATTGCCCAGTAGCGGGCTGGAAATTGCTGCGGAAAATCTTCGCTTTCGTGGAGAATGTCGGCGAGCAGTGAAATTTCGGGTTCGAGAACCGTACCATAATTAATATGTACATGGCGAGCCGACTTGTTGGCTCCCTCGAACATTTCTATGATTGTGTCGAGCAGTTTGTCGAGACCTTTGCCTGTCTTTGCTACGGTTGGCACCATCGGGATACCAATCATCGAGCCGAGGTTTTCGTAGTCGAGTTTCGCTCCTGTGGCATCGAGTTCGTCGTACATGTTGAGAGCAACAACTACGCGCTGACTAAGGTCGATGAGTTCGGTCGTGAGGTAAAGGTTTCGTTCGAGGTTAGAGGCAACGACGACATTTACAATAACATCGGGCATAGCTTCGAGCAGGTTGCGACGAACAAAGACTTCTTCGGGCGAGTATGCCGACAGCGAGTAGGTTCCCGGCAGGTCGGTAATATTGAAGTGGTAGCCCTTGTAGTTGAAGTGCCCGGTCTTTACATCGACGGTTACGCCGCTGTAGTTGCCTACATGTTCGTGTCCACCCGACAGTGCGTTGAACAGCGAAGTCTTTCCGCTGTTTGGGTTGCCTACGAAGGCGATGTTTATGATGTTTCGCTGTGTGGTCTTGGTGCGTTTGTAGTTGCACGACAGACCGCAGGAGTCGCAGTCGGTGCAGGCGAAGAAATTGGGAGCCTTAGCATCCTCGGCGGAGAGCATTGCGTTTGCTTCTTCTTCGGGAAGTACCTCGATTAGTTGGGCTTCGCTGCGACGCAAAAGCACGTCGTAGCCCATTATGGTGTATTTTATCGGGTCGTTGAGCGGCGCATCTATTACAGAAGTCACCTTGCGACCACGCACAAATCCCATCTCCATTATCCTTTTCCTGAATCCGCCGTGTCCCGAAACCTTGACGATTACGGCCGATTCTCCATTGTGCAGTTCCGATAGTTTCATTACATTTCCAATTTACGCTGCAAAAGTATTGTGGAAAAATAATGTGTGCAATCGCTATTTGTTGGGATTTTTTTGAATGGATAATTGATAATGAATAATGGATAATTTGTAGTGGCGCAATGCATTGCGCCACTTACAGCGAAATCTTCAGCCCGAAATATATGCTTCTCGGTAAGCTTGGTCCGTAGATGTAGCCGGCATCGCGGAGTTCGCCCTGGTCGAAGTCGCGCTGGTAGCTGTTGAAAATGTTTTTCATGCCGAGGCTTGTTTCAAGGTTCATCTCGTCCTTTATCTTAAAGGTGTACGAGAGTTTCAGGTTCATGTCGAAGAACGGCTTGCTGATGGTTTCGGCGTCCTCGCTGATATATCCTGCAAAATGCTGGATAAGCATCTTGCCGGTGTATGTACCCGATAGTGCTATGTCGAAGTTTCTCAGCGGACTGTAGTATGTTGTAATGAAGCCATAGGTGTCGGGTGTGCGGAACATACGTCTTTGTGCCACAACGGTTTCGCTCCATTGTTCAGGTTGTTTGTAGCGGCTTTGCTGGTAGGTGAATCC
>CADARW010000055.1 GCA_902790405.1 uncultured Bacteroidia bacterium | reverse complement strand
GACCGCCATAATTGGCAGGGAAGCCGCCCTTGATAAGATCGGCACGCTCAATAATGTCGGCATCGAAGGTCGATAGTATTCCTCCGATGTGGTTTACAGAGAATAGCGGTGTGCCATCGAGAACATATAGGTTCTGACCGAAGTCGCCGCCGCGTACGCTTATACCGGCACGGCTTTCGTTGCCTGCGCCCACACCCGGCATCATCTGGAAGGCTCGCATTATGTCTGGCTCGCCACCGATGGACGGAATGTATTTTATCTGTTCGCCCGTTAGCCGCATTGTACTTACTTCCAAGCGTTTTTCTATCGGGGTCTTTTCGGTTACGGTAACTTCCGACAAGGTGTGCCCCTGCTTCATTATTATGTCGAAATGTGTGTTTTTCGTAAGTTTCAGCGCGAACATGGTTTCGGTGTAGGAAATGTGCGAAACATTTATCAGTACGCTGTCGCCGCTTTTGAAAAACATTTCATAGTAACCGAACTCGTTTGTCGAAGTGCCTCTGCCCGAATACACGTCGCTAAGGTTTGCATCGGGAATACGGTCGCGCGAACCTTCGCACACAACATATCCCGACAATTTTACGTCCTGCGCCGATGCAAGACAGCAAAACATTGCCACTATTACAAATAACAATATGTGCTTTACTTTTTTCATCTGCGCATTATCGTGTCAGTCATTGTGGAATATGAAGCAAAGATGCCATATCCGTTTTCGATGTTTGAGTATATGTCAACAAGAATAGAGGAAAGGGTCTCTCCGTTTGCTAAATCTTCGAAAAACCCCTCTTCATGATATTCCTGCATCATACGGCTACGACTATATTCGTAGTACGATTCGGAAATGGACATCACTGTTATTTCGAGGTCGTACTTTGTCATTGCCACGTAAGTCAGGTAGTGATATATGACATCCAAGCTGTAACTACTATTGCTGAAATATTTGTCGGTAAATAGTAACACACGGTCATTAAATGGCAAACTCTCGCTTTGTGTAAGCACCTTGTCGGTGTTGCGAGACTTGTTGAAATAAATCCAGTCATATTCAACATCATATTTGTCGCTTACAGCCCTGCAACTCACCTCATAGAAATTATGATTCGGATCATTGTCTTTTATCGTAAAACTTAATTTCGACAAAGGATAGCCTTCTTGGTCAACGGTAACAGTATCGCGAAAACTCATGTTGCTGAGCACAGGCATGTTGTACAATGTTGTTGTCGCCTTACATTCCTTATAACCCGGAGCATTTACTACTAGCGTATATGTCGAACCGACCTTGGGGTATTTGTCCGAAATATAATAGCCTTCGCCATCGTATTCTAGAGAACAGAGCAACCCTCCGTCCTCATACATCAATACAGAAGCATCCTCGATGCAATACTTTGGTTTTGGCACATGCAGAGAATATATAGTCCCTATTTCGTCAGTGTCATACACCACAGTATAGGAATCCTCTGCAATCGGCATTACAGCGGAGACACTCACGCGAATAGGCGATTCGGGAGTTATTATAGAGTTTATTACTATGGCTGGTTCCACTTCGGGAAAATCAAAATCGATTTCCCGATTGCAAGAGGACAGCATTGCAAGCAAAAAAACTAATATTGAAATCCTAATTTTCATGTGACATTGAAATTATAGCCAAGTTTCCATGTAAAAACGACCTTTTTTGAAAAGATATTGCTCCAAAGAACTGGAGAATATTTTGCACCCAAGTCAATATTGAAGTGGTTCTTCCATATCATAAACGACATTCCTGCACCTACATAAAAGTCAAACTTATGAATCTTTTTGTCAATGAAAAGATTTGTTCGCTCTTGATTTTTGGGACTCCATGTGTCGCGCAGATAAAAATAACCCAACCCTAAGTCAGCGTATGGTTTGAACACTTTAAACCAATTGCCGAGAAGACGGGCGTAAGCACCAACCTTTGCTCGGATGGTTTTGTCATCAATCATTACTTGGTCTCCGTCTGGTCCACTATATAAGAGTGGTTTATATTCATTTTCGTATATAAATTCTGGACCGATACTCAAAAATGGCAATACCCTATATCCATAGCGGATATTTGAGAAAAAGGCTTGTGCATATTTTTCTTTGTCGTATGTACCATTTGACTTCTCCAACAAATAATCCACCCAAATCGATGCACGAGTGAAGGCTCTGTTTACCTGTATGTCGATGCTGTGCTTGTATGGAGTAAGTGTATCGCAAAAACGACATGGTTGCTGCGCAAGAGAGAGGCAACTTATTGCTAGAAAAATCAATATGACCAATCGTTTCATTCCTTCGTTTTATATTACAACGCAAAGATAGGTATAATATTACACAAGATATTTTGAAACGAACACATTTTTCACTTTTCGGGCATATCATTTATTTCTTTGAATTGAAGTTGTAGCCGATTTTCCACCCGAAAGTAACCCTTCGCAAGTCGGCAAAACTCAATGTAGAAGCCTTGCACATAAGGTCGATGTTGAAATGGTTTTTCCAGAAGCGGAACGACACCCCCACCGCGGCATACCACTGGAACCTATTATATGTATATAGATAACTGTTCCTCTCAGGGCTGTAATCCTTGCCAAAAACGTATGACCTGCGGTAGCCTATTACTATGTCGGCAAAAGGTCGGCACCACTGCGGCTTGTTGTATATGAACCTTGCCAATGCCCCTACATCGTGCGACCAATAGCCAATTTCCAGCTTGGTCTTGTCCTTTTGCGAATCGGCGTTGTAATATTCAAACGACGTATATGATGCTTCAGCGCCCACTAGAATATTGGGATGCACAGTATAGGTATATCTTATTGCGCTATGCCAGTTCACGTAATTGCTTTCGGTGGTCTGATTTGAAATCATCAGATCTAAGTAATCGCCAGCAGGATTTACCTGCGCCGAGATGTTGTGTCGGTACTCAATCTGCTGCTTCGAGCGAGACTTTGTGGTATCGTTCTGCGCAAACACACAACAGCTTAACAGCAACATATACAACACTATTAATCGCTTCATACTAAACATGCTTTTATATGCATAACGCAAAGATAGGTATAATATTGCACAAAAAAAAATAGGAATCTATATACGTGTTGACACAATGTGATTTTTTCCTATGCCCTCTGAGTCATTCCGAAAAACAGAACGAACAGCATAAGGAACGTTGCTTGTGAGTTCGTTTATGCGGAATCTCCTATAGAAACTTTTTCAATTGGAGATTCCGCACAGTTGAACAATATTACGCTCCCCGTTCCGTATCGCGTTATTGTTCTAACTTGCGGAATGACAGGTCGGTAGTACATTCTTTAGTCAACTTGTATATAGTTCCCCAAAAATATTTCGTAAGATACATCTTGTAGATGAATTGTGATTTTTCTGCCATTTTAGTTACAGGAATTGTCTCGGGAAACTACTGCATAAGTTTTGTGTAGTGGCATTCCATAATCTCTGCCGAATCAAAATTATGAAGATGCATGGCTCCTCCCAGACAATTGTTGTAAACCTTACAACATGCACATTTACCGACTTTTGTCCAGCTGCGGTCACGGAACTTCTCGAAACGGTTGTCCCATACATCAAGCAGGTTGTCGGTATATATATTTCCTTGCGCAAACCTCCTATCGATATTAGGGCAAGCAGAAATAGAACCATCGATAAGCACCGAACCAATATTTATCCCTGCACGACAGAAATAATGCCAATCACGCACCTTGCGGTCGTACTTGCCGAGATAGGCCTCGCAACTGAACTTGGCATCTATCCTGCCCTCCTTGCGCGTTTCGACTATAAAGTCCATAAGTTGCTTCAACTGAACGCCATCCAGACGCAAGCCATTGTCGGCTGCCGCCCTTCCAATAGGCGCAATGGTGAAAAAACGCCAAGCCTTAACTTTGTGAGCAATTAGCAATTGTTTCATCTCAGAAAGTTCGCCAATGTTCATCGGACTCACGCAAGTGACAATATCGTAGGTTGGCAGTCGTTTTTCGTTGGCAATCAAATCGATGGCATTCATCACCCTGTCGAAAGAGCCTTGTCGCTTACGAAAGGCATCGTGAGTATCGCGCAATCCATCGAGGCTAAGGGTAATGCTCGAAAGTCCAGCCGCCATAAGCTTGCGGTGCATAGCCTCATCGTAGGCATAACCGTTGGTGACAATGCTCCACAAAAAACCATGTCGGCGCAGTTCGCGTCCGCAGTCGGCAAGGTCGGCACGCACAAGCGGTTCACCTCCAGTAATGACAACGAATACCGAATTACGCTTGTAACGCTGCTCAAGCGGCAAAATTGCCTTCATAAAATCGTCGAACGGCATATCCTTGTACGCCGACGAAACAGCGCAGTCAGAACCACAATGCCGACAATTAAGATTGCAGCGCTGGGTACATTCCCAAAACAGGTAATTCAGCTCGTGAATCTGCGTTTCCTTTTTGCGGAAATAATTATGAAATGCCTGAAGCATAGACTACTTTGCAGCAAGCGAGATATTAATGTCTGTATAATCGGAAACAATTAGCGTATCGAGCGGTGCGTAACGGTCCAAGGTATCAGAAAAATTAAGGTTGAAGCCTTCATCGTTGTCATCATAGACCATAAACGTCAAACTGAACTGTCCGTTTTCGTCCGAAACTGCAACCTCGTCGGATACGTCGGCAGAAACACAGATTCCCGAAAGAGGCTGAGAGGAAACACTGTCGGTAACCATTCCCGACATCTTCACCTCGTAGCTAAAGCTTTCTTCGACACGATAGTTTGGTGTGCCGTAGCATGCCTGCATAACAAACATCATCGATGTAAACGCCGATGTCATCAGCACGCCTCTAAACCATTTATACGCCTTATGCTTTTTCATAAATCTATCATTTAAAACGACGTTACAAATATAAGAATTTTTATCTAAATACCTGCAGTCTGTCGGCATCAAGCCTTACAAAAATGAACAGCAGTATAGTAAACGCCCATAGCGACGAGCCGCCATAGCTGAAGAACGGCAACGGAATGCCGACAACAGGAGCCAGACCTATTGTCATGCCAATATTTATTGCCACATGGAAAAACAAAATCGAAGCAACGCCGTAACCATAAATCCGCGAGAATGTCGACCGTTGTCGCTCCGCCTTGTTTATTATCCTTATTATCAGCGCACCAAACAATATAAGGATAACGGTTATTCCCAACAAGCCCCACTCCTCGCCTATGGTACAGAAAATGAAGTCGGTACTCTGCTCGGGTACAAACTTGTATTTTGTCTGCGTGCCATGCAGGAATCCCTTGCCTAGTATTCCTCCCGAACCTATTGCAATCTTCGACTGGTGAACATTGTAGCCGGTGCCGAGTACATCCTCGTTCTTTCCGAGCAAGTCCATTATTCGCGACTGCTGGTGAGCCTGAAGCACATTGTTGAATATATAATCGACAGAATAGACAAAGCCGCCCATTCCAACCATCAGTATCATCGCAAATATGAGAGGCTTCATCTTACTTATAAAATAAAGCACTATCATCAGCAGCGACATAACGCCATAGCCTATCATGGCGTATGAAACGCTTTTCTCGGCATGTTCGGGCGAAAGTATGCAGAGCGTAACAATCACAGCCGAATACACCAGCGACAAATAAAATACAATACGCGTATATTTGTTTCTTCCGCAAACAACCAACAGTCCTGTAGTACAAAGAAGTCCAACTATCAGCATCAGCAGCGCAGTGTCGACAATAAGTGCCATGATGAAAAGGAAAATCAACGCAAATGCTGAAATGAAAAGTATCCTGTTCATTCCTTCCCTGAACATCACAAATATAAAGGTACAAAATACAAGTGCCGAACCAGTATCGTTCTGCAAGAGAATTGTAAGCATCGGAATGCCCAATATTATACCTATATATAAGTAGTTACGCACATATTTGAATGAAAAGTTTTCGGAGCTCATAAACCTTGCCATGGCAAGGCATACGGCAATCTTGGCGAACTCAACTGGTTGCATTCGGAAAGTTCCAATCTCGAACCAGGCCTTTGCGCCGTTGACTTCCCTTCCGAATAGCAGCACCGAAAGCAAAAGCAGGCATCCAATGGCATACAGCACGTAGGCAAACGTAGAGTAGAATTTACTATCGATAAGAACTACCGCCACAATGACGACAACGGCCGCTCCTATCCATATCAACTGCTTTCCGTACTGGCAGCTAATATCGAAAATACTCTGGTGCGTATCGTCGTAAACGGCCGAGTAGATATTTACCCATCCCATAAATACAAGCGCCAGGTATAGGAAAACTATAACCCAGTCGATATTGGCCAATATGCTGTTTCTCCTACCTTGTTGCATTGGGTAAAATTGTTGTTGTTAAAATCCTGCGTTCCAAATCTGGGTCGGATATTTCACCATTTATATATTTCTCCATCATGAGCCTTGCTATTGGGGCCGCCCAAGTTCCACCGAAACCTGCATTCTCGACATACACGGCAATTGCAATCTTCGGGTCTTCCTTTGGTGCAAACGCCATAAAAACCGAATTATCCTTGCCATGAGGATTCTGTGCCGTTCCTGTCTTTCCGCACACAGTAATACCCGGGATATAGGCATTGTGTCCAGTTCCTCCCGGCTTGTTCACAACCCAGTCCATACCTTCTACACAGACATCGAAATATTTTCTCTCAAACGGAGTTTCCACCCGCTGGGCCATTTCGCCCACATAGTCCTCTCCATTTATCTTCTTCAGCAGATGCGGAGTAATGTAATAGCCACGATTTGCCAGTATCGAAGCGTAGTTTGCCATCTGCAATGGCGACACCAGCACTTCGCCCTGACCGATACTTACCGAATAAATGGTACTGAACGCCCATCGGTTTTCGCCATACAAGCGGTTATAATACTCGGGACCAGGAATCTGCCCCTTGTTAACACCAGGCACACCGACATTGAAGGCGTGGTTGAAGCCTAGAGTTTCAATCTTTTCCTTCCAAAGTCCCAGTCCTATTGCCGCATCCTTGTAAAGATTCTTGTCAATTCCACGCTGTACAAGCCTACGGAACACAAAATAGAAGTACGGATTGCACGACATCTGTATACCCATCGAAACCGATGTTGGCGTCGGATGGTTATGGCATCCGACCTTCGACTTGTCGCAAGGGAACGACTGGTTTGGTGTAATAACACCTTCCTGCAATGCCACAAGCGCCTGAGCCACCTTGAAAGTAGAGCCAGGAGGATATGTAGAAGTAACCGCTCTGTTTATCAACGGCTTGTATGGGGCACGCAATAAGCTGTCGTAGTTTTTGCCTCGCACACGTCCCACCATCAGCTGCGGGTCGTAGGTAGGCATCGAAACCATTGACAGCACTTCTCCCGACGATGGCTCTATCGCTACAATAGCTCCAACCTTGTTTGCCATCAGTTTCTCACCATATGCCTGCAAGTCGCTCGATATTGTCAATGTTATATCGTTGCCCTGAATAGCAATAGTATCGTACTTTCCATCTTCGTAACTACCCTGTACAACACCTTTTACGTTTACCAGATAGAACGAAACGCCTTTTTCTCCGCGCAAAATTGTCTCGTAACCACGTTCCACGCCACTCTTGCCTACATAGTCGCCACTTTGGTAGTACGGATCGGCTTCTATTTGCGCCTCCGAGACTTCGCCAATGTCGCCAAGTACATGAGCAGCAATTCCGCCATTGTATTTACGCAGTGTTCTGTTCTGGACATAAAACCCCGGATACTTGTACAAATGCTCCTGCATCTGGGCATAAACCTTCGAATCGATTTGCTTCATGAACACCGACGGACGATACATCGAATACTTCTTGGCATTCAAGATTCGCGACTCGACAGTCTCTTTAGTTATCCCCAAATCGCTACACAACGACGCAGTATCAAACTCATGAATCTGATGAGGAACCAGCATCAGGTCGTAGGCGGCTTCGTTACACACCAGAATATTTCCATCGCGATCGTATATTATACCACGGGACGGATACTGTACCACCCTGCGCCGCGAATTGTTCTCGGCCGACTGCTTCAGCGAATCGTCGAACATGAGCAACAAAGCCTTTACCCATATTGCAATAAGCACAAGCACTACAATTGCTATTATCGGATATTTGCGAATCTTGTACTCGATCATTTCCTCGACATAAGCAATAGGTGGAACAAAAGTATCACAATCAGCGATGTCAACGAACTTACGCAGACCTTTGCTAGAGTAAACAAAATGTTTGCAAAGTTCATGCTTTCAAACAAAAATATCCAAAGGTGATGTATAATAATTATTGTAAAGGCATACTTTAAGAACCAGCCGTATCCATAATTGCGGACACTCAGCTGCTTATTGTTTTCGTATCCATCGTGCGGCGAATAGATATCAAGGGCAAACGACCTTACAAATGCCACCAACAGTCCCGCCGAGGCATGAAGGCCTAGCGTAGAATTGAACAAGTCGACGCATAGTCCCATCAACAGTCCAAGCAAAAGAGCCAGATACTTGTTGGTATCGATTGGTAGCGTCATAATGAACAATATGTAAACAAACGCATTGACATACACACTTACGCATATCTGGTCTAGAATCAGCGTCTGTACCAACAACAGGACAATAAAGTACAATATGTATTTCAGTTTGTCTATCATTTATTTTTTGATTCTTCGTCAGAAGCCTTCAGTTCCTCCTTATTTTTATTCAATATTGCATATACATACTTGATATTATGGAAATCGGTATATAGTTCCACATCAATTGTATAAAAGTCGGTAGAAAGATCTTTCTCGAAACTCTTGACATACCCAACAGGAACACCCTCCGGGAAAATTGCGGAGAATCCGCTTGTCACGACTTCGTCTCCAATCCTTACATCAACATAACCAGGCACTTCTGAGAATGTAGCCACTCTAACATCGCGACCATTCCACGACAGCGAGCCGAAATAGCCGTTTTCGGCAAGCTTAACGCTGATTCGAGCATCGGGATGTATTATTGGCATTATCACGGCATACTTGTCCGACACCGAACTGACGATACCGACAACACCGTCGCGGCCAATTACACCCATTTCTGTTTCCATACCAGCATTACGTCCTGCATTTACCGTTATGGTATTTTTCTCTCTATTTGTCGTTGCCGAAATAACAGAGGCAGGAATATATTCAAATTTCTTGCCTAGAACAGGAATGCTGCTCCGTCTATATGCCTCGAGGCGATTGCGCAAGTCGGCATTTTCTTTTTTTAGTGCCTCATTCTCTTCCGACAACCCTACATACTGAACAACTCCAGCCCATTTCTCGGCAATAGCTCCAGTAACCACGTTGGCCGATGTGGCAAACTCGTACCTCTGGTATGGATTTGCAGAAAAAAACAGCACGAGGCATAAAGCCTCGAGCAGTATAAAGAGAATGAAATATGCGTATTTAACGACAAAGTCGAGCAGATTTCTCATCGCTAGAAATTATCTCAACAAGAACTGGAACTTGTCTACATTCTTCAAAGCAATGCCCGTACCGCGAGCCACTGCATGCAGAGGATCTTCGGATACATGGACTGGAATATTGGTCTTGTCGGACAGACGCTTGTCGAGACCTCTCAGCAAAGCACCGCCACCTGTGAGGAATATACCCTTTGTAAATATGTCGGCATACAATTCCGGTGGTGTCTGTTCGAGAACCGACATCAAGGCCTGCTCTATCTTCGAGATCGAACGGTCGATGCAATGTGCAATCTCCTGATGCGACACAGGAATTTCCAACGGCAGAGCAGTCATCTGGTGAGGACCTCTTACAATATATTCTGCTGGCGGGTTATCGAGTTCGGGAATTGCAGCACCAACATTTATCTTGATAGCCTCTGCAGTTCTTTCACCTACCCTGATGTTATGCTGACGACGCATATACTCTACGATGTCGTTTGTAAAGTCGTCGCCTGCAGTACGTACCGAACTCTTTACAACAGTACCGCCAAGCGATATTACTGCGATTTCGGTTGTACCACCACCTATATCGACAACCATGTTTCCCTGCGGTGCCTCTACGTCCATTCCGATACCGATTGCGGCAGCCATTGGTTCGTATATCATATAAACCTCACGTCCGCCTGCATGCTCCGACGAGTCGCGTACAGCACGAAGTTCGACTTCGGTGCTTCCCGACGGCACGCCGATAACCATCTTCAGCGACGGATTTATCCAATTTCTGTTCTTGTTCACCATCTTTATCATACCGCGAATCATAAGCTCGGCAGCGTTGAAGTCGGCGATAACTCCGTCGTGCAACGGACGTATCGTCTTCAATCCTTCGTGCGTCTTGCCATGCATCTGGCGAGCCTTGTCGCCTACTGCGACCAACTTGCCTGTCTTCTCCTCGATTGCGACTATAGATGGTTCGTCAACGACTATCTTGTCGTTGTGAATTATTATTGTATTTGCAGTTCCGAGATCCATCGCGATCTCCTGCTGTAAAAAAGAAAAAAATGCCATACCTCTTCACAAATATTTTAGCATTGCAAGTTAAGTCTTTTGCATTTCACAACAATAACAATAATTATTTTTTTTCCCACACATATCATTTTGAATATCAAAAAAATATTTTCATTGTTAATAAAAAAAATGTCTCAACTACAGATTTTGAAGAAAAAAAAGTGAAAATTTCAAAACAAAACTTCAAATACCAAGCATCAACATGGAACAATTTTTGCAAAAAAAATTGTGACAGATTATAATATTTTTTTTGTAAGTAAGTTTTTTACATTACTTTTGCTAAATTTCACTTGTTGATGAAAAGGTTTATAATAGTCATATTACTGATAATCACGCCACTCCTTGGAATATCAAAGAATAATTTGACATTCAAGGCTGTAGTTGATTCCATAAATAACCTTTTTACGGAAATTTCGCAAACAAATTCCGACGAACAAAAAGAAGACCTCAATCAGGACATTATCGAAACTCTTGACAAGTTTCTTCGCAACCCCGAATCATTCGACCACCCAATCGACTCGATAAAATACTTGTCGTGTCTCAAGTCGAGCGACAACGCACTACGGATATACACATGGAATCTTTGCTACTCCGACGGTCTGTTCAAATATTTCGGATTCGTCCAGCAGAAAGCAAACGGGAAAATAAAAGTATATGGTCTGTACGACAGACGCAACAAGAACACGCATGCGCCACAAACACAAAAAGACCTGGAATACTACACGACCTCTGAATGGTACGGATGTATATACTACGAATGCATAACCAACAACTGGAACTCGCGCACCTACTATACGCTTATTGGCTGGGACGGCGCCGACAACCTAATCAATAGGAAAATCATAGAAGTACTTGCGTTCACAAAGAGAGGAATTCCTGTCTTCGAAAAGAAAATGTTCAAGGTTGACAGGATGATTTCGAGCAGACTTATATTCGAATACGCCGACCGCGCCACAATGCTGCTGCGCTACAACGAAAAGCACAAGATTATTGTTATCGACCACCTGTCTCCTTCCGAAGACAGATTCAAGGACATGTACCAATATTATGGTCCCGACATGTCGTTCGATGCTCTCGAATTCAAAGGAGGACGCTGGATGCTCGAAAGCAACATAAACCCTGAAATTGCAATAAACTACCAGAAAAACACGCTGGTCAACAGAATAAAGAAAAGAGGCGTATCTCACGACTTCTAAACCGATGAAAAACACAAATTTGATTGAAATATACGTTGTGGACAACGACTTGCTGTTTCTCGAAGAATTCAAGAGCAACTTCACATTCGAACACGAATATAAGCTTAGTACATTTTCATCAGTACAAAAGTTCCTGACTCATTTGAAAGAACACAACAACAAAGACTTCACGTTTGTGATTATCAACGACATGATTATAAGCCACGGCCTTAACACCAAGTCGGTG
>CADARW010000054.1 GCA_902790405.1 uncultured Bacteroidia bacterium | reverse complement strand
ATCGTGCTTCTTAACGATTTCTGCCAACTGGAAGAGCTCTTCCTTTGAATAAAGGTAACCAGTCGGGTTGTTAGGATTGCAGATTACAATACCTTTGGTCTTAGGAGTTATAACCTTTTCGAACTCCTCGATTGACGGAAGAGCAAAGTCGTTCTTTATGCTCGAAGTGATAGGCTTGATAACCACACCTGCCTGCATTGCGAAACCATTGTAGTTTGCGTAGAAAGGTTCTGGAACAATCACTTCTTCGCCTGGGTTGAGGGTAGTCATGAAAGCAAATACGATAGCTTCCGAACCGCCAGTGGTGATGAGCATGTCGTTTTCGGTAACGTTGATGCCAATCTTCTGGTAGAAAGCAGCCAGTTTCTTCCTATAGGAAGCATTTCCAGCTGTATGACTATATGCTATAACCTTGTCGGTCATGTTCTTAACTGCCTCCAAAGCAACTTCTGGAGTCTTAATGTCGGGCTGACCGATGTTAAGATGATAAACCTTTACACCTCTTGCTTTTGCTGCGTCTGAATAGGGAACCAATTTACGAATTGGCGACGACGGCATGTTTTTTCCTTTTTCTGATATCTGTGGCATATCTGTTTAATTTATAATTTATTTTATTAAAACTTTATTTCTTTACTTGTTTTACTTCATTCGACTTGGAATCCTGAGGTATTGTCTTTTCAATTACCTTTTTAGAATCCGCATCATCGACCTTTTTTTCTACTGGCGACACTACATTATTAGCATTAGGAGAAAGTATAGTTCCTCTTATTTCCAATTGAATAGGATTTTCTTCTCCATCAATATAAACCTTGATAGTCTTGGTAAACTTGCCTATCCTATTGCTGTCGTATTTAACTTTTATAGTACCTTTCTTTTTCTTTGCTACCGGTTCCTTTGGCCAGTCGGCAGCAGTACAACCGCACGAAGTCTTTACGTTAGTAAGCGTTACGGGTTTCTTGCTAACATTCTTGAAAGTAAACACACAACTTGCATCACCGCCTTTTTCTAAAGAGCCAAAATCGTGAACCAACTTGTCGAACACTATGCTGGAACGCTTCTCAACTTTCTCATTTTGAGTTTCGGTAGGGGTTGCAGACGCCTTCTTTACAACCTTTTCCTGTGAAAATGCAATACCTGCTAACAGCATGATTGCTACAATAAAAAATATCTTTTTCATGACTTATAATTTTTTACAAAGGTAGAGTAATTTTTGATTCAATGATTCAAAAATTCAACAAATGTTTATGGGGACGAGAATGTTTGAGGTTGTTTGAGGCTGTTTGAAGTTGTTTGAAGTGGTTTGAGGTTGTTTGAAGTGGTTTGAGGTTGTTTGAAGTGGTTTGAAGTTGTTTGAAGTGGTTTGAGGTTGTTTGAGGTTGTTTGAAGTGGTTTGAGGTTGTTTGAGGTTGTTTGAGGTTGTTTGAGGTGGTTTGAGATTAGAAACGGGAAAAATAGAAACAACCTTTCAAACGAGCGTCAGCCCATCAAACTCTCAAACGCCGAAGGCATTCAAACGGCGTCAGCCACAGAAACGGGCGTCTGCCCATCAAACTCTCAAACGCCGCAGGCATAGAAACGGCGTAGCCTCAGAAACTTAGAAACGGCGAAGCCATTGAAACGTGCGTAGCACATAGAAACGGCGTCAGCCATTGAAACTACTTACCGTAGTCTTACTTTGGAACCTTCAACCGGCTGAACGCCCTGCTCCCAACCGTTCAGCTTGTACAAGCTATTTATCTTGACGGCATATTTCTGCGAAATGTCGCGCATAGTCTCACCTCGAGACACAACGTGTTCCGCATATTTCTTTTCTGCCTTGTTGCGTTTAGGCTTCAAGTAGATGATTTCACCCGCTTTAACTTTACATTTCTTGGGCAGGTCGTTGTACTTGGGCAACTGCCACGGAGCCATACCAAGTTTGCGAGATAGCACCTCGATGTCCATATCATACTTCAAAACAATGTATTGTGTATTGTTGTTCGAGCCGAGCGAATATTCTGTCATGCTGAGTTCGAAACCGTTGGAAGTATAATATCTCGTAGGCTTTGAAGCAGGCACAAATGTTCCAGAGTCGTACTGGGCAAGGTTATACCTTTCTATAATCTCAATAAGACGTGTTGCATAAGTCGGGCTGGTAGCGTAGCCTGCCTTTTTCAATCCGGTTGCCCATCCTTTATAATCCTTTATATCGAGCTGGAACAACGAAGCATAACGCTGGTTGTTGCGCAGAAAATCAGAATGGTCGCGAAACGACTCCGAGGCGTTATGGTACATGCGGAAACATTCGTTTTTTGCATCATCGTCAACATACATTTTTCCCCCAGTCCAGTCGGAATGGCATTTTATACCAAAATGGTTGTTACCTTTTATCGAAAGCTGCGAAGTTCCGCTTCCCGATTCAAGAATTCCCTGAGCCAAAGTAATGCTGGCGGGAACCCCAGTTCTAGTCATCTCCTCGACGGCAACCTGACAATATTTCTTAATATACTCTTCCTGAACCGATTGTGCATAGCTCATCGGCAACACGAAAAACAATATTACAACCAACAGCAATTTTCTCATCGCGCAGTTTTTAAGATGATAAAAATAATACCCCGTCGGACAACAAGTTCACACTACAATTTGAAAATATCAACAGACACAAGTTAAAAGCATTGTTTGGTAGATTCGATGATTTGAAAAATTTTCAAATACCATCTTATTTTTGTAAACTTGCGGCATGAAATTGTTTGGCAAAATAGCGCTTTTTATCATTACTTCCTGCATAATTGCATCATGCAACAGCAGCAAGAACCTTACCGATAGCACACCCATCGAAACATACATACCATGCTTCGAAGAGGGAAAATCCGACAACCATTTCTACCGGGCAAGCGCAAATGCGACCTCTAGCAACATAGGCATAGCCAAAGAAAAAGCAATAGCAGAAGCAAAAGCACTGATAGCCAAACAAATAATGGACAGAGCAAAATCGGCAGCAAACCAATATGCAACAGAAATGCAAATTACTGACAAACAGGCATTTATAAAAAGAATTGAACTGTCCACAATCAAGACTGCCGACATAACGCTAAAAGGGCTAGTTCCCTTTTGCGAAAAATATAGCGAAGCAAACGACAGATACACCGCATACGTTTCTATCGAAATCGGCAAGCAAAGAGTCGCAGAAGAACTTAACCGACAGATAACCAATGCCATCCCCGATTTTGACAATGAAAAATTCGGGACAATGTTCGGCAGTTTCGACAAATAAGGGAAAAACGATATTGAACTTCCCTACCGCATTTAAAACACTAATAATCAATGTTTAGCAATTTTGTTTATAAATAAAATTACTAAATCTCACATAAAATAATATGATTTAGTAAAAAAGTTTTTAAGATAAACTACTGAATCACATACAAAACTACACGATTTAGTAATGTCAAAATTCGAAAATTGTTTTCTCAAAACACCATCAAATCCATTTTCCGTATTACCTTTGCAAACAAATACATTCAGCTATGACAACACGAGAACTTTTAGAAAAGTACCCCCTCGAAAAGGAAGACATCATACAACTTCTGTCAACAACGGGCAATGACATGCAAATGCTTTTCCGCAAGGCACAGGAAGTAAAATTTTCGGTACTCGACAACAACGTTCACCTGCGCGGACTCATCGAATACAGCAACAAGTGCCGCAAGTCGTGCCTATACTGCGGTGTCCGCAGCAACAACAAGAATATTGAACGATATACACTTACCGACGATGAAGTCATAGAATGTGCAAAACTTTCGCACAAACTCGGCTATGGTTCGGTTGCAATACAAAGCGGCGAACGCAGCGACCGCGATTTCACCGACAAAATAACAACGCTTATCAAGCGCATCAAGGAAATCGACGGCGGTTCACTTGGCATAACTCTTTCGCTTGGCGAACAATCCGACGAAGTATATCGCCAATGGTTCGAGGCTGGCGCTCACCGATACCTGCTCAGGATAGAATCGTCGAACGAAGAATTGTACTACAAGATTCACCCTCATGACGAACGCCACGACTTCCACAAGCGACTTGCCTGCATCGATTCTCTAATTTCTATAGGCTACCAAACTGGCACGGGCGTAATGGTCGGACTTCCATTCCAGACAATCGAAAATCTTGCCGACGACCTCCTGTTTTTCAAGCAGAAGGACGTTGCAATGGTTGGCATGGGACCATTTATCCCACACCCCGACACTCCGCTGTACAAATATGCCGACCAGATACCGCCGGTACAAGAAAGAATGGACATGACGCTGAAGATGATAGCAATTCTCCGCCTGATGATGCCAGAAATAAACATGGTGGCAGCCACCGCAAACCAGACAATCGACCCAATGGGACGCGAGAAGGCGATAATGGCTGGAGCAAACGTCATAATGCCAAACCTTACACCTAACGAATACCGCGAGGACTATCTCATATATCCCGATAAAGCTTGCGTGAGCGACAAACCCGAAGAATGCTTCTCGTGCCTCGACATACGCATGAAGGCAATAGGACACAAGATACTTTACAACGCCTGGGGCGATTCGGTTGCTTTTACAAAGAAAAAGAAATAAGTTATTGTTTCACAAAGGTATATGTAATCTTTCCGCCTTCGGTCTTGTTGCCCGAAATCTTTGAGAAAGCCGATTTGAGTGCAGCAGTACGTGCAGCATTCGTCAAACACTCGACATCGGCAGTTAGGTTCGACGACACAACTTCTGCCGACGCGACTTTTCCACTCGAGGCTACCGAAATCCGAACGACAACAACACCACTGCCTTCGCAAGTAAAAACAGGCACGTGCAAGTACGATGCTTCGCGTTGCTTGTTGTCGAGTTCGGCATATACCAGGGCTGGTCCCGACTTTACCATATTGCGCGGCTTGTTGTCTGATTTGTATTGCTCCATGCGCGACTGGTCGATGTAATCCTCGTAGGTTCGGTTTTGCGCATCGTTGTAGTCGTCACCGTATTTCTCGCGCAGGAACTGCTCTTCGTACCTTGCCTTCATATCGGCTTCCGACATCGACTGTCCAGCCGACGGCTGGTAGGTGCGTGTCCCCGAATAATTCGAACCTGTAATTCCAAGATTTTGCAAATATTGGTCAATCTGCTCGTCGGTCATCATTTCTTCGTCAGCTTCCGACGACTGCTTGTCATCCATCTCAAAGTCCTGCGGGTCGATTATGATATAGCTTTCAGGTTCTTTTTGTATCACGCCAATCTTGCAGGCAAGACATACGCATATCACAATCAGGTGAAAGAGGATTGTTCCAAGTATTCCGTTAATATTTCTGCGAAAAAAAGACAACGCCAAAAGTTTTGCACAAAAGTAAATAAAATTCGTCGCACACAAAAAAAACTACGTCAAATGTTTTTTACGGTGCATTTCTGCAAAAAACTTTTATTCGATCGAAAATTTATACCTCAAAAAACACTTTTATTGCAATATACATCCAAAACAACCAAACAAAACTATTGTTATATCAATTATTACAAATAAATTTGTGCCCGAATTGAATTTGGTATGGAAGGACTTATACTCAACGTATATAAAAAATGTAAAACGCAAAAGACAATTATCACAAGAATAAAAATTAACCTATGAGAAACATAAAAATCATAATTTCAATCATCACATTATGCACAATGGCAATATATTGCTCTGCGCAAAGCAATGCGCCAGAAAACTTCAAGAAATTTTGGAAATCATACACTACCGACTCCGTATTCCAGATGGAACGCACAAAGTTCCCGCTTCCGCTCACCTATTATGAATATGATGAAGACAACGAAACCGAAATAACCGAAGACATAGGTGCCGAATTCTGGCTGTTCGACAATTTCGTTGACGAAAGCTACAAAGCAAGAACCGAAAAGGAAAACGACATGTATATTGTCACCAAGACTGGAATAGAAAACGGCATATACGTAAGGTACTACTTTGCTGTAACTGATGGCAAATGGTATTTGGTAAAAATAACAGACTCAAGCAACTAATTAGTATGGAAGAACCTACACTCAACGCACATAACAAGGACGAATTTCCGCCAGCACACACCGCCGAGCATATACTCAACCAGACTATGGTACGCACTTTCGGCTGCGCACGCTCGCGCATAAACCACATAGAACGCAAGAAAAGCAAATGCAACTACGACCTCGACATCTGCCCTACCGATGAGCAGATTCGCGCCGTAGAAGCCAAAGTGAACGAAATTATTGCGCAGAACCTGCCTGTTGAAACAAAATTCGTCTCGCGCGACGAACTTCCACCGTCAATCGACATTAGCCGTCTGCCCGAAGATGCTAGCGAAACACTTCGCCTTGTATATGTGGGCGACTACGACGTGTGCCCCTGTCTTGGGAACCATGTGAAAAGCACAGCAGAAATCGGTAGTTTCCGCATCACGAGCACAAGCTACAACGAAGGGATTTTCAGGATAGTATTCAGAGTGTCACCAGCAAACGAGGAATAAAATGGACAATACACAGCACAACGACGTTTTCGGACTTTGCCTAAAGGCCTACCAAGAAGGCGACAAGAGGGCACGCATCACTGTCCGCACCGACATAGCCGAAACCGACTATCTTCCAGCAAGCTATCTTTTCCGCGGATTCGACAAGATGCCCGAACACGAAAAAGCTGCCCTGCTCGAGGCAAAAGGCAAAGTACTCGACATTGGTGCCTGCGCAGGCTCTCACTCGCTATATCTGCAAGAAAAAGGCTTTGATGTAACTGCCCTCGACATATCCGAAGGATGCTGCGAAGTGATGCAGAAACGCGGTGTGAAAAAGGTCGTCTGCAAAAACATCTTCGACTATAACGCCGAAAAGTTTGACACTATCTTCTTGCTTATGAACGGCATAGGCATGGCTGGAACATTACCCGAACTACCAAAGCTCCTCTCCCGCCTGAAATCGTTGATCAACGAGGGAGGGCAAATAATTTTCGACTCGTCGGACCTGCAATACCTATATTTGGAAGACGACGGTTCGATGAATATTCCGCTCGGTGGAAAATATTACGGAGAACTTGTTTACGATATTTCGTTCCACAAGCAAAGTTCGGGCAAATTCAACTGGTTCTTCGCAGACCCATATTCCGTTGAGGATTACGCTGCACAATGCGGCTTGAAAATGGAAATCATACAATTGGGCGAACACTACGACTATGCCGCAAGGCTGACAATAGACTAGGCGAGAAGGCTAAAAGCCATTTGTACAGGCGCAATTCATTGCGTCTCAGAAACGTCGCAGCCCATCAAACGCCGCAGGCATTCAAACTCAGAAACGGGCGAAGCCCATAGAAACGGCGAAGCCTAGTCGAATGAAACTCCTGCATAGTTTGCAGCTTCAATCATAGCGCGATATTCGTCGGCTGTAGGTGTAATCATATACCTGAGCGGATTTACCTGCTTGCCGTTAATTAGAACTTCGTAGTGCAAATGCGGACCAGTCGACATTCCAGTGCTTCCGACTTTGCCAATAAGCTCACCACGTTTTACATGCTGGCCTTTCTTTACGAGAATCTTGCTCAAGTGAGCGTATCGCGACGAAAGTCCGTCGACCTTATGGTCTATTTCAATCATATTGCCGTAGCCGTGATTATCGCCATCAGCAGTCACAACAACACCATCGCCTGCAGCATAAACAGGAGTGCCTGTTGCGGCATTCATATCAATACCGGTATGCATACGCAAGAAATGAAGCACTGGGTGCATACGATAGCCAAAATATGAGCCAATGCTTGTAAGGTCACCAGGACGAATCGGCTGGAATATAGGCAGTGATGAACTTACTTTTTCACGATGCTTAATTTCATCAATTATAGTAACATACGACATGCTCTGCACATTCATCTTCGACTCAATGCGGTCGAGTTTCTTTGCCACGCTTTTTACAAGGTCGGAAGTCTCGTAGCCATCATATTTCGAATAAGCATCGGAACCGCCAATACCAGCATTTCGTATAGTGCAAGGAATCGTATCTTGTTCAAACAAAGAACGATAAATATAATTATCGCGCTTTGCCATTTCGTTCAGAAGGCTATCGCTCTGTTCGAGACGGCGTCCCATCTCCTTGAAATTTTTCTCCAGATATTCATTTTCGGAGCGCAAAATACGTTCTTCTGGCGACTCAAACACCACTATATACAAGAACATTATGATCGCACCGAATATCAACGACGAAATCGTGTATGGAATCATCCTGCCGAGGAATTTCTTGAAACTGAATTTCACCTCCTCGTACTGCAACGACTCGCGGTTGAACTTATATTTTTTCTTAAACAGCTTCATCTTTTTGCGATGAGTTTTTAACAAAAAACGGTGCAAAATTAACAATATTGTTTAATTTTGCAAAATTTTTGAAACTGAATATAAAAATAGTATTGATAATCAATATATTAACAAATGGACTCAAAAGAAATAAGAGCAAGATTCAAGAGTTACTTCGAGAAAAACGGACATAAGATTGTTCCGAGTTCCTCGATGATAGTAAAGGGTGACCCAACCCTTATGTTTACCAATGCAGGTATGAACCAATTTAAGGATATTTTCCTCGGAATACGCAAGCCCGAATCGCTTCGCGTAGCCGACTCGCAGAAATGTCTGCGCGTTTCGGGAAAGCACAACGACCTTGAGGATGTAGGACACGACACCTACCACCACACCATGTTCGAAATGCTTGGAAACTGGTCGTTTGGCGACTACTTCAAGGAAGATGCAATACGCCTTGCGTGGAACTTGCTTACCGAAGAATACGGAATCGACAAGAACCGTCTGTATGTGACAGTTTTCGGTGGTGACCCGAAGGAAAACCTCGACATCGACCACGAAGCCGAAAACTTCTGGCTGAAATATGTTCCGAAGGACCGCATAATTTACGGTTCGAAGAAGGACAACTTCTGGGAAATGGGCGACCAAGGACCTTGCGGACCTTGCTCCGAAATTCACATCGACCTGCGAGACGACGACGAGCGTGCAAAAGTCGCAGGTGCAGAACTTGTAAACAAGGACAATCCGCAAGTGATTGAAATTTGGAACCTTGTACACTCGAACCTCTACCACAGAAGCACATTGATACTGGTATGGGATTCGAACGTCTGTGCGCTGTACTGCAAGGCAAAAAATCGAACTACGACACCGACATTTTCCAGACAATAATTGGTGAAATTTCGAAGATTTCGGGCAAAAAATATGGTGTGGACAACAAAACAGACATCGCTCTGCGCGTAGTTGCCGACCATTTGAGAGCAGTTTCGTTCGCTATTGCCGACGGTCAGCTGCCATCGAACAACAAGGCAGGCTATGTAATCCGCCGAATCTTGCGCCGCGCCGTCCGCTACGCATACTCCTTCCTCGACATCAAGACGCCATTCATGTACAAGCTGGTTGATACTTTGGTTGACCTTATGGGTGACTCGTTCCCCGAACTGGTATCGCAGAAGACTTTGGTCGAAAAGGTCATTAACGAGGAAGAAACCGTATTCCTGCGCACGCTCGAACGCGGTTTGCGTCTGCTCGACACCGAAATGGACAAGCTGAAATCGGAAGGCAAAACCGAAATTTCGGGTGTTCAGGCATTCCTGCTGTACGACACCTACGGATTCCCGCTCGACCTTACCGAACTCATCGCTCGCGAAAAGGGATACACCGTAAATAAGCCCGATTTCGATGCTGAAATGGCAAAGCAGAAGGAACGCGCCCGCAACGCAGCAGAAGTTAACACCGACGACTGGGTAATCGTCGATGAAGCCGACTGCGAATTTACCGGCTACGACAGCCTCAGCGAAAACGCAAGCATACTTCGCTACCGCAAGGTCGTACAGAAAAACGAAACTTTGTACCACATTGTCTTCGACCGCACACCATTCTACGCCGAAAAAGGCGGTCAGGTTGGCGACAAGGGCGTAATCGTTGACGGCGAAAAGCGCATACCTATTATTAATACAATAGAAGAGCACAACCTGCGCATCCATGTTACCAAGGAAATGCCGCAGAACATCGACGGCAATTTTGAAATCATTGTTGACGCTGCACGCCGTACCGAAATCACCAACAACCATACAGCAACCCACCTTCTGCACTATGCTTTGCGTTCGGTTCTCGGCACACATGTTGAGCAGAAGGGTTCGATGGTTAACGACGAAAGACTGCGTTTCGACTTTGCCCACTTCAACAAGATGACTGCCGAAGAAATTCGTCAGACCGAAATCATTGTCAACGAGTTAATCCGCCAGAACATAGTAAAGGAAGAAAACCGTTCGGCAAACATCGAGGAAGCCAAAGCAATGGGCGCAATGGCTCTTTTCGGGGAAAAGTACGGAAAAGTTGTCCGCGTTATTAAGTTCGGCGACTCGATAGAACTCTGCGGTGGTACTCATGTTGCAAGCACAGGACAGATTGGTTTCTTCAAGATAATTTCGGAAAGTGCAATTGCTGCAGGTGTACGCCGTATCGAGGCAATAACCGGCAAGGCAGCACAGGAATACATCTTCAAGCAAATCGACACCTTGAGCGAAATCTCGGCCAAGTTCAACAATGCCAAGAACCTTGTAGGCGGAATCGAGACAATGATGAACGAAAACGCCACACTCAAGAAGCAGGTTGAAGCATACAAGCTGGAAGAATTGAAGTCGTTGAAGAAATCGTTGGTTGAAAAAGCAGAAAACCGCAATGGAACCACTTTCATCAGCACGCGCATCGACGGTCACAACGGAAACGACATAAAGGAAATCTGCACACAACTTCGTGGCGAGCTCAGTAACTTTGCATGCATAGTTGGTAGCGTTTGCGACGACAAGCCGGCACTTGCCATTGCTTTGTCCGACAATCTTGTTAAGGACAAAGGCTTGAACGCAGGAAACCTTGTCCGCGAATCGGCAAAGCTTATGCAAGGCGGTGGCGGTGGACAGCCGTTTATGGCAACCGCAGGCGGAAAGGACATCTCAAAGATTGACGATGCCATTTCGTTTGCAAAGGCTGAAATAGAAAAGGTATTGTAATAGACTATATGCAACAAAATCCTCCTCCCAGATTCTGAAACAAGTTCAGAATGACGGAAGGAGGATTTTTTATTTTTACCATCAACATTAATGTCATAAATAATACAAAAATAATGTAAATTTGCAATGTCTTTATTCTCAAACTTTGTTTAACGGACTTCACAAAGTATGAGGAAGTTACAAAAGTTGAAGTCCTAAATATTATAAAAATGGATACTACCGTATTAAAATGTCCCGGTTGCGGTTCTTCTCTGCCATACAATGCAGAAAAAGGGCTTTGGGTGTGCGAAACTTGCGGCGCGGAGTTCTCCGAAGAAGAAATCCTGAAAATGACGGAGGCAAAATCCGATGCAGACATCGACATCAACAAGTCTGATTACAAAGAAGATACCACGCCAGACCCAGACCAACCGCAACTCAATCTTTACCGATGCCAAAACTGTGGTGCAGAAATGGTTACCGACGAGAACACGGCTTCTACTTTCTGTGTTTACTGTGGCAGCACTGGAATTCTAAAGTCGAGACTTGAAGGCAAATTCCGCCCGAAATATGTAATCCCGTTCTCGACGACAAAGCAACAGGCAATTGCAGCATACAACGGTCTAAGGAAAAAGCGTTTCCTTGCCCCAAAAGAGTTCGGACAGAGGGAAAACATTGAGAAAATTACCGGAGTTTACATCCCTTTCTGGCTTTACGACGGACAATCGGAAGGCTATATCGATGGAGAAAGGCACGAACTGGCAAAAACATGGCGCGAAGGCGACTACAAATGCTCTCAAACCAATGTTTACCACGAATATCGTGAAGGAATGGAAAGTTTTGAAAGGGTTCCTGCCGATGGCAGCGAAAAATTCGACGACAATCTGATGGACTCCATCGAGCCGTTCAAATTTGAAGCACTGGTACCGTTCAATTATTCGTATCTGTCAGGATTCTTGGCCGAAAAATACGATGTAAGCGCAGAAGACAACGAAGACCGAGCAAACCTCAGAATGAACAATTCGTTAAAACAGTCGCTCACATCAACAATCAACGGTATGCTTGTCTCGTCCAAAGAAGACATCAACTGCAAGATAGAAAACGTTGACTATGTATTGCTGCCCGTATGGATGCTGAACACTTTTGTCAAAGGCAAACCCTACTCTTTTGCAATGAACGGACAAACGGGGAAAATTGTCGGAGACATTCCCATATCCAAAGGCAAATCAGCACTGTTCTTCCTGATTCTCTTCGCATTGGGATTTGGAATTGCAGCATTATTCGCTATTCTATTTGATTAAGAAAGGAGGTCAAGATGAAGAATATTTTTTCAACAATACTGCTTCTGGTTGCCAGTTTGTATGGATTTGCACAAGGCGACATTTATTCAATCGGAGAAAGGACAGAAAGCGAACCGCATGTAAAAAAGTTCCAAGTAACGGAGGCAAACATCGAATACGTTCTTACAACGCCTTACGTCGATACATCTTACAAGATTTACGACTACGCAGAGCTTCTGACAGAGACCCAGCGCATTCAAATCAAGCAACGTTGCCGCGAATTCATGAGCAAAACCGGACTTGACATTGCAATCGTAACCATAAACGAGAATCCCAAGCCATCGTTCAACGACTATGCGCCATCAGACGTGTACATTCAGGATTTCTACGACTACAACGATTTCAAGGCCGATGGCGTTATGCTGATTATAGACCAGGCCTACGGCAGAAACCGCTATTACGACGCCGGTCGTCTGGCAGAAATGTCGGTTATTGGCGACAGGGTTGACAGTTATGCAGAAAGCATGAAGCCTCTGTACCAGAGCGAGGATTATTACGGAGAAATTATGTGGTTTATCAACGCAGTCGAAGAAGACTACTTATATGATATTTCGTTTCCGAAATGGAAATGCGGAATATTTGCATTGCTTTTTGCATGGCTTTTCTGGGGGCTTCACCGCAAAAAATACAAACTTGTATTTAAAGCCACCAGCGCAAACGACTACAAGAAGCAAGGTTCATTCAAATTGACAAAAGAAAGCACCAAGTTTGTAAGATCGTTCACGACGAGAACCTACTCGCCCAAGAGTAGCGGCAGTGGCAGCAGCGGTCATGGCTCGTCAGGAGGCAGTCATTCTGGCGGAGGCTTCTAAAACAAAATCCCCCATTCTGTCATTCTGAACTTATTTCAGAATCTGAATGGGGGATTAATTTTTGTTAAAAGATAATTATCTCACAAAATTCGTCGCCACCCTCTCCTCTTTTTCGGGCAAGCCAAATTTTTCCTTGCCTAGCGCAATGCTCTTGATAAGGAATGACATGTTCCTTGCAAGGGTGCGCATAGTCTGCAAGCCTTCGGCATCCTTTTCGGCTTCGCCTGGCAAGCGTCCGTGAAGACTATTCCAATACTGGCTCGATGCAATTGGCATTCCTGCAATGGTAAAATACTTGTTCAACTCGTCGAATGTTGACGACAAACCGCCACGGCGAGCCACAACAACGCTTGCACCGACCTTCATGGTCATATCGTAACTGGCACTGTAGAACAATCTGTCGAGAAATGCCACAAGCGTAGCATTTGCCGATGCGTAGTAAACAGGGCTTCCGAGAACAATTCCGTCGCAAGCTTCAAACTTTGATGCAACCTCGTTGACAATATCATCGAAAACACATTTTCCTTTGGTTGCACATGAACCACAAGCCACACAACCGCGAATTGCAAGATTTCCAACTTGGATATATTCGGTTTCAATTCCTTCGGCAGCAAAAACCTTTTCCATCTCGTGCAATGCAATGGCTGTGTTTCCATTGGTACGCGGACTTCCGTTGATAAGTATAACTTTCATAATCGTCATTTTTATGGGACAAAAATAAAAAATCCATTTTGTTTTTGCAAAATGGACTTTGGAGAGCAACGGATAAGAGAATCGAACTCTTATTTGCAGCGTGAGAGGCTGCCGTCCTAACCGTTAGACGAATCCGTCAGTTTTGAGGTTGCAAAGATAAGACAATTATTTCAAACCAAAGGTTTTTTTCTAAAATTTATTTTTTGCAACCAATAAATCCTAAAATCAGTACCTTTGCAAAGATTTTTAGAACGTGAAACGGTATTTATACATAATATTCGGTCTGATAGCTGTTGGACTTGGAGCACTTGGAGTTGTATTGCCAGGATTGCCAACTACCCCATTTCTATTACTTGCATCGTGGTTATTCTACCGCAGTTCGCCACGTCTTCAGCAATGGCTACTAGCATCGTGGTTAGGAAAGTACATCCGCAACTACCACAAGCGCGGAGGAATGACTGTAGCACAAAAGGCAGGCGCCGTAGGCATTATGACGACCATGGTATTGCTCGCAACCTTTGTGTTTATTCCTGCAGGCTCTGTTGCACGCATAATTGTCCCGATAGCAGGTGCCGTTGGCGACCTTGTCGTAATATTTGCCGTACCCAACGCCAGACACGACGTTCCCGATGACGAGCAGCCATAAACAAAAAAGGCCACCCGTCGGGCAGCCTTTATAATCGAAATAGTCAATACTATTTGTACTTCTTTTCGAAATCCTGCATGCAAGATACCAAAGCTTCTACTGCTTCGATTGTGCAAGCATTGTAGAGAGAAGCGCGGAAACCACCAACTGAGCGGTGACCCTTGATACCAACCATACCGCGTTCCTTTGCGAAAGCCATGAATTCAGCTTCCTTGTCTTCGCGACCTTCTGCCATTACCCAACAGTGGTTCATGATTGAACGGTCTTCCTTGCATTCAACAGTGCCACGGAACATGCTGTTGCGGTCGATTTCTTCGTAAAGGAGGTTCGACTTCTTCATGTTGATCTTGTTCATTTCAGCAACACCACCGATAGTGTTCTTCAACCACTTCAAGGTTTCGTGCATTACGAAAATCGGAAGTACTGGAGGAGTGTTGAACATAGATATGTTCTTAGCCTCTTCTGCAGCGTGAGTGCGGTAGTCAACCATTGTTGGCAATGGGTTCATGTACTGACGGTCAGCAATCTTGCCGAGGATGTCCTTGCGAACGATTACGAAAGTAACACCAGCAGGACCAACGTTCTTCTGTGCACCACCGTAGATAAGTCCGTACTTCTTAACGTCAACTGGACGGCTCATGATGTCGGAGCTCATATCGGCAACAAGCATTACGTTGTTGATTTCGCTTGCGTCGAAGTCCTTGCGGATTTCGGTACCGTAGATAGTGTTGTTGGTTGTGATGTGGAAGTAATCAGCATCAGCAGGAACGTTCCATCCCTTAGGAATGTAGCTGTAAGTCTTGTCTTCAGACGAAGCAACGATTTCTACATTACCGAAAAGCTTAGCTTCCTTAGCAGCCTTCTTAGCCCAAACACCAGTCTGCAAGTAAGCAGCCTTCTTGTTGAGCAAGTTAGCAGGAACAGTCATAAACTGAGTACTTGCACCACCACCGAGGAACAATATTTCGTATTCGGCAGGAATGTTGAGGATGTCTCTCCAAAGCTGGCGAGTTTCTTCCATTGTACGTTCCCAACCAGGTGTACGGTGAGAAATTTCCATAAGACCGATACCGGTGTTATCAAAATCACGGATAGCGTTGATAGTAGATTCAATCGCTTCTTTTGGCAGTACGCATGGACCTGCGTTAAAGTTATATGCCTTCATTTCAAAATTTTTATTAAATTGTTTATAATTAACTACTTAAATTTATTATTCGCTTTTTTTAGACACGTGCAAAATTAGTAATTATTTCAATCCGCAAAACTTTTTAAATATGATTTATAACATATTTTAAGTTTTTAATTTCTAGGATTCTAGGTTTAGGAAGGTGAGGTGGGTTGACGTTGTTTGATGTTGTTTGAGGTGGTTTGAAATGGTTTATGATGGTTTAAAATTTGTAGAGACGTTGCGCGCAACGTCTCTACAAATTATCAATTGTTAATTGTCAATTATTCATTCTCTCCCATCATTGCGCCGTGGCAATTCTTGAACTTCTTGCCGCTACCGCAAGGACACGGGTCGTTTCTGCCGACCTTCTTCTCCACGCGAACAGGTTCGTTCTTTGGCCTGCCTGCACTCGGATCGTTATACTGCGGACGGTTGCCGCCGATTTCCTCACGGCCTGTACGCATACGGCTGGTATCCAACCTCTGGCGTGGCTGATGTGCTTCCTTCACCTCATCGGGATTCGACATCGGGATGTAGGCCTTCATCAAGATGGAAATGATTGAACGGTTGGTCTTGTCGAGCATTTCCTTGAAAATGTTGTACGACTCGAGTTTGTAAATCAGCAACGGGTCTTTCTGCTCGTACGAAGCAGCACGAACCGACTGGCGCAAATCGTCCATCTCGCGCAGATGCTCCTTCCACGACTCGTCGATGTTGCGCAAAACTGCGGTCTTGTCGTAAGCGTGAACAATCTCCTCGCCCTTGGTCTGATAAGCCTTTTCCAAGTTTACAACAACATTGTACTGCTTTACACCGTCAGTAATCGGAACGATGATGTTGGTGTACATATTGCCCTTGTTCTCGTAAACATACTTGATTGTCGGATAAGCCTGCTCGGCAATTTGCTGAGCCTTGCGCTTGTGAGTTTCGCGGAGGTTTTCGTACAGATAGTCAACAAGTTCGTTGCGCGACATTTCATCGTACTTCTGCTCTTCAAGGTCAATATCGATTGCCAAAGTCTTGAAAACCTCGAACTTGAACTCGTCGTAAGTATAGTTTCCGTAACATTCGTCAACAAGCGAAATGCAGACATCGTTCATCATGTTGGCGATGTCGGCACCAAGACGCTCTCCATCGAGAGCATTGCGACGCTTCTTGTATATTACGGTACGCTGTGCATTCATAACATCGTCGTACTCAAGCAAATGCTTACGAATACCGAAGTTGTTCTCCTCGACCTTCTTCTGTGCACGCTCGATAGACTTTGATATCATGGAGTGCTGAATTGCCTCGCCTTCCTGATGTCCCATCCTGTCCATAATGGCAGCAATCCTGTCGGAGCCGAACAGACGCATGAGGTTGTCTTCGAGCGAAACAAAGAACTGCGACGAACCCGGGTCACCCTGACGACCGGCACGACCACGCAACTGGCGGTCAACACGACGGCTTTCGTGACGCTCGGTACCAATGATTGCCAAACCGCCAGCTTCACGCACTTCGGGCGACAACTTGATATCGGTACCACGACCTGCCATGTTGGTAGCAATGGTAACCGTACTCGACTGACCAGCTTCGGCAACAATGTCTGCCTCGCGCTTGTGCAACTTAGCGTTCAATACATTATGCTTAATTCCCTTGCGGGTAAGAATCTTGCTCAGCAACTCGGAAACCTCGACCGAAGTAGTACCGACGAGCACCGGACGACCAATCTTAACCAGACGCTCGATTTCGTCAATTACGGCTGCATATTTTTCCTTGGTAGTCTTATAGATAAGGTCTTCGTAGTCGTTACGGATAACTGGCTTGTTGGTCGGAATTGTAACAACATCCAACTTGTAGATGTCCCAGAATTCGCCAGCCTCGGTCTCTGCTGTACCGGTCATACCCGAAAGCTTGTGGTACATCCTGAAATAGTTCTGCAAAGTAATTGTTGCGTAGGTCTGGGTTGCAGCTTCGACCTTTACATTTTCCTTCGATTCTACTGCCTGATGCAAACCGTCGGACCAACGACGACCTTCCATAATACGGCCAGTCTGCTCATCTACAATCTTAACCTTGTTGTCAATAATCACATAGTCAACATCCTTTTCGAACATTGTGTATGCCTTAAGCAACTGGTTTATAGTATGAATACGGTCCGACTTTATTGAATAGTCACGGATAATTTCATCCTTTTTCTGTAATTTCTCCGGTGTAGGAAGATTTTCCTTTTCGAGCTCGGCAAGAGATACGCCAATGTCGGGCATAACGAAGAAATTGGGGTCTGATGTAGAATTTGCCAGCAGGTCGAAGCCCTTGTCGGTAAGGTCAACCGAGTTGAGTTTTTCTTCGATTACGAAATACAAGTCATCGGTTGCAAGGTGCATCATCTTGTTGTTGTCCTGCATGTAGAAGTTTTCGGTCTTCTGCAGCAAAGCTTTCATACCCTGCTCCGACAGGAACTTAATAAGAGCCTTGTTCTTAGGCAATGCCTTGTAGGCCTGCAACAATTTGAAACCACCGTCTTTCAGGTTGCCTTCTGCGATAAGCTTCTTGGAATCGTTGAAAATCTTGTTGAACAAATCCTTCTGAGCGGCAACAAGTTGTTGAACCTGAGGCTTCAAGTCGTCGAAAAGCTGGTCGTCGCCCTTCGGTGTAGGACCAGAAATAATCAACGGGGTACGTGCATCATCGATAAGCACCGAGTCGACCTCATCGACGATTGCATAATTGTGCTTGCGCTGCACCAAATCGGATGGCGAAAGTGCCATGTTGTCACGCAGGTAGTCGAAACCGAACTCGTTATTTGTTCCGAAGGTAATATCCGAAGCGTAAGCCTTGCGACGTGCCTCGCTGTTTGGTTCGTGCTTGTCGATACAATCAACCGACAGGCCATGGAACATATAGAGCGGACCCATCCACTCAGAGTCACGTTTTGCAAGGTAGTCGTTCACGGTTACAACATGTACTCCCCTACCCGTCAATGCGTTGAGGAATACCGGCAATGTTGCCACGAGGGTTTTACCTTCACCGGTTGCCATTTCGGCAATCTTGCCCTGATGCAGTACGATACCACCGATGAGCTGCACATTGTAGTGAACCATATCCCATGTAACAGTGTTACCACCGGCAACCCACGAATTTTTCCAGATGGCCATATCGTGGTCGATGGTTACAAAGTCGTTGGATGCAGCAAGGTCGCGGTCGAAATCGGTAGCAGTCACCACCACCTCGGTATTATCCTTGAATCGGCGGGCTGTTTCCTTCAGTATTGCAAATGCCTGCGGAAGGATGGTCATCAGATGCTCCTCGATTTTCTTGTCAATCTTCTCCTCTATCTTGTCGATTTCGTTGAACACTTCTTCGCGTTCCCAAATGTCCAAACCCTGAGCCTTTTCGCGAAGTTCTGCTATCTGTTTTTCCTCACCGCTTATATGTTCGTGAATACCTTTTCTCAATTCCTGAGTGCGTGCGCGGAGCTCGTCGTTCGACAAAGCCAGAAATTCATCTTCCAAAGCAAGCACTTCGTTAAGTATCGGTGTCAGTGCCTTCAAGTCGCGTTCCGACTTGGTACCAAACATCTTAGACAAAAAACTAATTATACCCATATTTTGTTCTTTAATTTTTTAAGGTGCAAAGTTACCACTTTTTATGTGAATAGCATTGATTTTTTTTGTTCTTTTGCAATCAAATAAAAACATTTCATAACAGAACTACAACAAATTGAATATTACCATGTTGAAAGTAAAAATATTTTTGGGATTAACGTTATTGGTAACATTTGCCACATCGTGTGACCGAAAAACAGAATACATAAAGTATAGCGGTCCAACCCAAGGCACGATGTTCAATATAACCTATTGCAGCGATACCAACTACAACGACGAAATCGACAGTCTGCTGAAAGCGTTCTGCCGTTCGTTGTCAAACTACGACAGCACCTCGCTCATATCGCGCATAAACCGCAACGAAACCGACTCTCTCGATGCTCTTACCGAGGAATTTTTCCGAGTTTCAAAGGAAGTTTGGGAAAACACCGACGGCATATTCGATATCACTGTTGCTCCTATAGTTAATGTTTGGGGATTTGGATGGAAACGTCACGAAATGTATATCCCCGACAGCACCGAAATCAATTCGCTCTTGCAACATGTCGGAATGGACAAGCTCGAAATTGCCAATGGCAGAATTGTGAAGCACGACCCCGAAACACAGATTATCACAAATGCCATAGCACAAGGAATGTCGGTCGATTATGTTTCAGATTTCTTTAAAAGCAAAGGAATTGCCAATTTTTTGGTTGAAATTGGTGGCGAAATATACTGCTCGGGCAAAAATGCAAATGGCACAGACTGGAAAATTGGAGTTGACAAACCCATTGAGGGCTCTGGCTACGAATACCGCGAAAATCAGATAAAAATACACATGTCGGACATGGCTGTGAATACTTCGGGCAACTACCGCAAATTTCTGGAAGCTGGAGGCAAGAAGTATGGTCACTCCATAAATCCTACAACTGGCTATCCTGCCGAAAACGAGATGATTAGCGCAACGGTCGTTTATCACGACTGCATTCGTGCCGATGCCTACGCCACAGCCTTTATGGTGATGGGATCCGAAAAAGCAATGCAAATCGTTGAAAGCATAGATGGCATGGAAGCCTATTTCATAATCCACGACGGGGAAGAAACAAAAACGGTTGAATCGAGCGGGTTTAGAAAATACGAACAACCAAAGCGTCTGAAGAAACCATTTTAAAGGCGTAAGACCTTACGACTCAACGCACTGATATATATACACATCGGCGTAACCATCCTCTGTTTGCTTCCATTGCTTCAGAGTTCCAGTTTTGACAAAGCCGCATTTTTCGAAAAGAGCAATGCTAACATCGTTGCTTGCATCGATCATACACCACAACTGCTTTAGCAACAAGGTTTTGAAAGCATATTCCATAACCAACTGCACGGACTCAGTGGCAATGCCCATCCTACTATGCTTTGGCGATACAATTATACCCACGCCGCAGCGATTATGCAAAGGGTGATACTCGAACAAATCAACAATGCCGACGGGCTTTTGCGAAACGTAATCGCATATCATCAAACGCAACTCCTTGGTTGTAAATATGTCGTAGCAATAGTTTTCGATGTACTGCTTTAGCTCCCAGCGCGAATAAGGCGATTTGGTCTCGCTCACATGCCAGAAATCAGAATTATTTTCAATGGAATAGAGAAACTCCAAATCCTCCGGCTCCATTTTGCGGAGAAAAATCTTTTTTCCTGCTAATTGCATCCCAATTTCCTCCACAACTTAAAAAACATAACGGCATCGTGCGACACCTTGTAATCCTTGGCATACATGATATTAAGTCGGTCGGCAACATCTTTCTTCACATCACGACCATATATCATATCAACGCTAAACACGCCTTTTTTAATCTTCGGCAAAAGGCTGACATCGTTCTTATCGGAGCGATACGAAACGAAAGTCTTGCCACCGAAAAGCACGGCAAACAAATTTGCATATGCCTTCAACTTGCCCTTAACAAACCATATCAGTATCGGCGAGAACAATATCATCAGCAGCGAAACCACAAAGTCGAACATCCGTTTAGAACGGCGGTTCTCGGGCTTATCGATGGCGTTGATGTCGATGTTGTAAAGTTCGCCAGTTGTATTTATCGAGTTGCTTCCAATGACCGAAAAACCATCGGGACTTGCTATCTTGTAGTCCAGATTGGACGAGGAGAGATTAAGCATCGTCCGTATAATCTGCTGAGCCTGAATATCTTTTGCACA
>CADARW010000053.1 GCA_902790405.1 uncultured Bacteroidia bacterium | reverse complement strand
GCAGCTTTTTTTATCTCGTCGTGTTTGCGTTGTGCTACAAGTCCTATTGTGCAGATAATAAGTGCAATAGCAACAATGAGAGAACTGTCGGGATTTGCAGCGATGCATAGCGATGATGTCAGAGCAAAAAACACAGCATCGATGATTTTGGGCTTGGGAAAGTGGTCGGCAAGACGTTTTGCAAAGTACAGCGATGCCGCGAACGTAGCAAAGACTGGAATATCGTCGAGGTTGAACATTGAATGTCCGAATATTATAGGCGAAAATCCGAGCAACAACATGGTAAAACTTGCTGTACGCCAGTTGCGACAGCGTTTTGCAAGCAAAGCGGCAAAAATAATACCGATGAATCCGAATATCGCATTCGTCGTATGGCGTACACTGCGGATTTCACAATTTGTAAAAACGTCGGATAGTGTGGCTGTGAGTGCGTTGAACCATCCGCTGTACATTGGATGTGAACTTTGGAGTATGCTGGTGTCGCTGCCGAAACTTTTGTAGTACCTGTCCAATTGTATGGACTGGGTTATCTGGTATTCGTCCTCGGCAATGCTGCTTCCGTAGTCACCGACGAGCGAAAACATTACTGCAGCAATCGCAATTGCGATGATTATGAATATTATCCTATGGAATTTCTCGTTCATTTCGTATGTTTTTCAAAAAGACCTGCAAATATAATGCAAATTAATTTACGATTTGGAATTTACGAATTTCGATTTGCGGGTATCAATAAAAAAAGCGGCTAATCAGCCGCTTGCCTTTCGTAGCGAGAGGCGGGATTGAACCGCCGACCTCATGATTATGAATCATGCGCTCTAACCAGCTGAGCTACCTCGCCATCGTCCAGTTCTGTTTGGAAATGGGACTGCAAAAGTATATGTATTTTTGGACATGTGCAAATCTTTTTGAAAAAAAATATTTCTATAAATTTTTTTATATGGTTTAATTTTGACCACGAAATAACAAATATTTCTTGTGTATGAAGAAGATTGAGTTAGAGTTTATTTTGAACACATCTGTGAAAGTTTTATATAATCGCCTGAGCACTCCTACAGGTTTGAACGAATGGTATGCCGACAAGGTCAACGAAAAGGATAATATTTTCACTTTCGAGTGGGAAGGTGTTGAAGAATCTGCGGAGCTCATCGCTTCGAAGGACCAGTCGATGGTGCGTTTCCATTGGGTTGAGTCGGAAGACGACGATTCGTATTTTGAATTTAGAATCGAAGAGCACGAACTTACCAACGATGTTGCTCTGATAGTTACCGATTTTGTTATTGACGACGAGGAAGACGAGGCTGTGGAGCTTTGGAATACTCAGATCGCCAACCTCAGACGTGTGATAGGAGCATAGCCCCGTCATAATAATGGGCAAGAATCTGTTCATAGCCGAAAAGCCTAGTGTTGCGAGGGAATTCGCTAAGGCTCTCAAGGAGACTATGTCGCGCAACGACGGCTACCTCGAGGGCAATACTAGCATTGTTACCTGGTGTGTCGGTCACTTGGTTTCGATGAGTTACCCCGAAGCCTACGACCCTGTTATGAAGCAGTGGCGCATGGAAACTTTGCCTTTCATGCCAAAGCAGTATATCTACGAGGTAATTCCAGCCGTCAAGAAGCAGTTTGATATTGTGAAGGCGTTGCTCACACGTGCCGATGTCGATTGCATATACGTTTGCACCGACTCGGGCCGCGAGGGTGAATATATATATAGGTTAGTCGATAGAATGGCTGGCGTGCCTGCCGAGAAACAGCGTCGCCGCGTATGGATTGATTCGCAGACCGAGGAGGAAATTCTGCGCGGAATACGCGAGGCAAAGCCGCTGTCGGCATACGATGCATTGTCCGATTCCGCTTACCTGCGCGCAAAGGAAGATTACCTTATGGGTATAAACTTCAGCCGTATCCTGACATTGAAGTACGGCTATCATGTGAAAAACTTCATGAAGCTTGACAAGAATTGCGTTGTCGCTGTTGGTCGTGTTATGACTTGCGTGTTGGGCATGATAGTAAGGCGCGAACGTGAAATTCGCTCGTTTGTAAAAACGCCATTTTATCGCATAATGGGTCAGTTCGGCAACGATGAAGGCTCGTTCCAAGGTGAATGGAAAGCCGTTGAAGGTTCAAAATTCTTTAATTCTCCGCTTTTATACAAGGAAAATGGTTTCCGTAAGCGTGAGGATGCCGAAACTTGCATAGAAATTATGAAAGCCGAAGGCGAAACTGCCCAAATCGCTGGAATTGAAAAGAAAAAGGAAAAGAAAAATCCTCCGCTGCTGTTCAATTTGGCTGAATTGCAGAACGAGTGCTCCAAGTTGTTCAAGATAAGTCCCGACGAAACCTTGAACATTGTCCAGGATTTATACGAGAAAAAACTTGTTACATATCCACGTACCGATGCGCGTGTGCTGTCGTCGGCGGTTGCAAAGGAGATTACAAAAAACTTGCACGGACTTGCCACGCAGGCTGAATATTTGGAGTTTACGAAGCAGATAAAAGGCTTTGGGCTTTATGCTAAGATCGGCAAGAGCCGCTATGTCGACGACAAGCAGATTACCGACCACTATGCAATAATTCCAACTGGACAGGGAGTGTCCAATCTTACTTCGTGTTCCGATATTGCTCGCAAGGTTTACGATCGTATTGCTCGGCGTTTCCTTGCAATATTCTTCCCTCCAGCCGAATACCGCAAGGTTTCGATTGACATGCAGATTGGTGCTGAACATTTGTTTGCAAATTTCAAGGTTCTGGAAGATGCTGGTTATCTTGTGGTTGCCGGCATGCCAAAAGCCGACGATGATAAGCAGTCGCAGGACAAGGACGAGGTTGTCGATTCTGGAAGTTTCGAGTTTGTAAATAAACTGCGCAAAGGTTCGACTTTGCCGGTAGCGGGGTACGAAATAAAGGAAGGCGAAACTACTCCGCCCAAGCGATACAATTCTGGTTCGCTGATTCTTGCAATGGAAAATGCAGGTCAGTTGATTGAAGATGAGGAACTTCGTGCTCAAATAAAAGGTAGCGGAATTGGGACAAGTGCTACTCGTGCCGAAATATTGAGCAAACTGGTTAAAATTGAGTATCTTAACCTAAATAAGAAAACGCAGATAATTACCCCGACTAGGCTTGGCGAAATCGTGTACGAGGTCATTAATGCGTCAATACGCCAGATGCTGAATGCGGAGCTTACTGCAAGTTGGGAGAAAGGCCTGTCGATGGTTGCCGACGGAACAATTGGCGAGCAGGAATATATGGTAAAACTTGAGGCTTTTGTCGCTAAGATGATCGAATCGGTAAAACGTCTCAACAATCAAAGTTCATTATATGGTGCATTCCAGTCGGTGGATGCGTTTTATTCGAAAAGTATATGAATGTTTTAATGAGAAAAATAGTGTTTTTTCTTCTTGTCATCACATCAATGGTGACAATTAGCGGTTGTGAACCCGAAATAAGGACTTATACTGTGACTTTCGATGCAAATGGGGGAGAAGGTACCGTGAGCCATCAGTTATTTACCGAAGGCGTTTTAAAGCAGTTGCTCGCCAATACTTTTACCAACGGAGGATACGAGTTTGCCGGGTGGAATACGATAAAGGACGGTTCGGGGAAAGCGTACGCCGACAAGCAGAGGATAAAGATTTATGAAGATATGACGCTTTATGCGATGTGGGAAATTGCCGATACTGCATCAGACACTTCCGGCAACAAAATTGTCATTGGAGAACCTCTACAATAAATATAACACCCAATTGGTTATAGCTTTTTTGTTTTTGCTAGCACGACCAGTGCAAGGCAAAGTATGATATTCATTATCACGAGCACCATTACATTGTATCCGAATGTACTGAATGCCTTTCCTGCAAGCATTTTGTGACCACAAAGGAAAATTGTTTTCCCGTTTTGCTGAGTTGTGTAAATAGGAGGGATGCTGCCTGATTTTGTTGCAGTTACAATCTTCGAAATGTACATATTGCCGAAATGCTTGTAAACGCTGTCGGGATTCTGTATGCGCTCGAGTCGACGGTCAATTTCGGTCTGGGCATCATTTTTCTGCTCGCGAAGTTTAACTATAAGTTCCTGGTCTGTTGCGCCTTCAAGTCTTTCTGCAGCTTCATATAGAGAAACTTTTTCCTCGAAGATTTCCTGTTCCACGGGATTGATAAGGTAGGCTTCGGTCATGCAGGCTTCGTCGGCCCAGCGTATCGGCATAAGGTTGGCAAAAAGCGGCATTCCGTCGTCCTTTACAAAATGCTTGTTGAAGTTGTCGTACTGTACAAGTCCACCCGAAAAAATCATTTGCGGAATTACAATAATAGGTATCAGCAGATAGACGGTCGAAATGCTTCGGAAGAACATTGATAATATCATTGACGTAATACATCCGCAGAATGTGAGCAGCCAAATCGTTGCAAACATGCTTGGGAATAGGAAGATACAATCTTCAATGGCTGTTGCTGGCAATGTCATCAAGACTGAAATTATGCCCGAATGCACTATGTACTTTGTGATTTTTGCCAGTGTTAGCGAGGTCCTTTTGTCGCTGATTATGTGTTCGTTACGATGGAACTGCCGCAGGAATATGAACTCGTGCGCTGAGAGTACCAGTCCGATGAAAAATGCTGTGATGAGCATCATCATAAGCCAGGCCGGGATGTTCGGATTGGAAAAGTATGTGTATTCGTCTGAATGCGAAAACCTTGTAATCAGCGACATGGCAATGGTCATCGTAGGAGGAATTGCAAGGAGCATTGCCGTGCGCACCTTGTTGTGAAAGTCGCAGCGGAACGAAAATTTCAGTTGCGAGAAAAACGATTTTAGCGGATTGAATTTTCTTTGTGCGACTTCTTTTATTTCGCTTTGTGGCGATATGCTTTTGCAGGTTTCGACAAACTTCCCGTACCATTCTTCTGGCGATGTAATACGCTGGTTTGTAGCGCTTTCTGCGTTTTGTGCTGTTTCGGTAATGATGTTTAGGATTACTCCTGGGTTGAAGTGCGTTTCGAGCAGCGATTCCTTGTCGATGCGACCGGTAAGACGACGGAAATATTCGGCCGATTCGCTTGGTTTTCCGAAAAATACGGGATAGCCGCCGTCGTCGATGATGAGAATCTTGTCGAACATCATGAAGGTTTCGTAGTCGGGCTGATGAATCGAGGCAATTACGACTTTTCCTTCGGAGGCTATTTTGCGTAGTAGAGCGACAATCTTCAGCGAATCGGTTGACGAAAGTCCGCTTGTCGGCTCGTCGAGGATGAAAACATCGGGATTGGCTAACATTTCCATTGCTATGCCTAGGCGTTTTTGTTGCCCTCCCGAAATTTGCCATGGTGAACCATCCGATTTTGCAGCAATGTTGTTTGCAAAATCTTCAAGCTCCACACTTTCCAATGCTTGTTTTATCCTGTAATCGCGGTTGTCGCTTTCCTGCAGGAAGTCGAGACGCTGTTCAAGGTGTTCCCTTACTGTGAAAAGAGGAATAAGTGCGTTTGCCTGAGGAAGATACGAACGTGAAAAATCGTAGTTGCCGCTTCCTGACTGCTTGAATATTTGTCCCGAATACGACTTTTCGGCACCAGCAATTGCCTTTAGCAGAGTGGTTTTTCCCGAACCGCTTCTTCCCATTATGCCGATAAGTTCGCCGCTATGCATTTTGCACGAAAGAGGGTGTACAAAAGTCTTGTCTTTTCGTTTGATGCATAAATCACTGATAATCAAACTGAACTTGTTGCTATTCTTAATTGCTCCTGCGAGTGTAATCAGGTCTTTCAGATAGTATTTTCTATTGCCGGCGGTACTTACAACCGAGTTTATGCCAATAAGTTCTGTCTCTCCATTGGCGATTTGCTGTCCGTTGACCGAAAGTTCGCCAAACGATTTTATCGCTGCAAGATTTTCGGAAAATACAACAAATGTACCTGCGGTTTCTTCGTTACAAATAATTGGGAGACAATCGTTTTTATTCTCGGAGTGCAGGCTTTTTATCTGATTGAGCGTCTTTTCTTCGGTTTCGTATATGTCGGCAACAAGTTGCATGAATTCTTCCGACTGCTCGGTTGCTGGGAAAAGCAATTTTTCGAGGTAGAAAAGCACTTGTATGCGGTCGTCGTGCGAAAGGTTACGGCTGGTTTCGTTGCAAATCTTTATAAGTCGTACCGAGTTGAGCGACAGCCGTTTGTTCGAAAATGAAGCGTATTCTTCTAGAGCCTTTTCAAATTCAGCGGTGTATTCGTTGACATATCTGTCTTCTATTGTTTTGCTAAGGAAAGCCTTGAATTTCAGTACTATGTCGTTGGAGTCCTCGCTGTTGCACTTGTTTGCCGAGATTGCAAACAGCTTCAGTATCGACGATAGCGTCTGTCGGTTCATCTTAGCAGAGTTTTTGTACGTTTGCCTTGCTGCCTACAACCCAAACAACATCGTCGGTTTCGAATACAAGCGACGGGTCGGGATTCATTATCGAGTCCATTCCGCGGTCGATGCCGACAATCATGCAGCCCAAATCCCTTGCTCCGCAATCGCGTAGGCTTTTGCCGTTGATGGGTGAATTGGCTTCCACTACAAACGATTCAAGGGCAACCTTGGTGTTTTCAAAATCTTCATCTTCGTGGCTTTCCAGTTCATTTTCAAGGTTTTCCTGCTGACGCATAAATTCTGCGAAAGCCTTGTTCTGCTTGTCGGTGCCTATGGTGAGGATTCTGTCGCCCGGGAAAATGCGCTCGTCGCCCGACGGCAGGTTGATGTGCTTCTTGCCACGGTCAATCTTAACTATATTTATACCAAAGCGTTGGCGTAGATTGAGTTCCTTTATTGTGTAGCCGACAATTTCGGAAGCTACAGGTACAATGTATGGCGTAAGGTCGATGTCGTGTTCCTTGAAATTCTCGTTGAAACCTTTGCGGATTGGCTTGTGTTCTTCGTCGATAGCTTCTTTTGAGTTCAGGTTGCTGATAAACTGCTGTTCGATGCGGGAGAATCGTTTGAGTGTGCGTTGCGAAAGTATCAATATTATAACCAACGCAATGGCAATCAGGATTATAACCCATGCATTCCAGTTGAAAGTCTTGAAAAGTGTCAGCGTTAAGAATGTGGTTGCTATGAAGTAGCGCAGCAGGGTGAAAGCCACGATTCCGCCACGGTTGAAACGGCTGTCGTTCCAAAGTTTTAGCACTGTGGGGCGGATGTCCTTTTTCTGTACCATAAGCCCGCGCAGAAATGGTGCCATTACAAGTGCTGTAATAAGGAAGTTGATGATTCCCACTACTATATGGTTCCATTCACTGAGTTTGTCGTTCATAAAAGGATAGAACCATTTTACTGCAGCAAGCCAGATGGCGGTGAGAATTATGCCGTAGATTATGATTCTTACAGAATAGTATTTTATGAGTTTTTTCCAGTCGCTCTCGAGGTTGACAGAATTTTGACGCTGTGCGTAGTTGTCAAGTCTGTCTTTTATTTTTTGCGGAAGCCTTTTTTCGATTGCATCGGCTATTGGTGAGGCTAGACGGATTCCGTATGGCGTTGTAAATGTCGTGATTACCGAAACGGCGACAATTATTGGATAAATATTTGCGTTCATTACGCCTAGCGAGTTTCCAAGTCCGGCAATGATAAACGCAAATTCGCCTACCTGAGCCAGACTGAAGCCAGTCTGCAATGCTGTCTTGCTGTTCTTGCCAGCAATCATTACACCGAAAGCCGATACCAAGGTCTTGCCGAAAATCGTTATCAATGAGAGAATTAAAATCGGCAACCAGTACTCGGCAAGAATTCTCGGGTCGACCATCATGCCGACCGAAACGAAGAATATTGCACCAAACAAATCCTTGATGCTCTTGAGGTTATGCTCTATGTGTTCACCTTCGACGGTTTCTCCAAGGATAGACCCCATGATGAACGCTCCGAAAGCCGATGAGAAGCCTGTGAATACAGCCAGTGTTACCATACCGAAGCACAAGCCTACCGAAATAATAAGCAGAGTTTCATCGTTCATCAGTTTTTTTGAGCGCTTGAAGAAGGTCGGGAAAACATAAATACCTATGAGGAACCACAACACAAGGAAGAAAACCATCTTCAATATGCTGAAAATCATTTCGCTGCCTTCGAAGTTCTTTCCAGTTGCGATTGTCGGTAGCAAGACGAGCATAAGAATTGCCACAAGGTCCTGAATGATAAGCACGACCAGCGAAATGTCGGCAAATTTTTCACCTTTCAGTTTTAGGTCGTCGAAAGCTTTTATGACAATTGTGGTGGATGACATCGACAGCATACCGCCGAGGAATATGCATTCTATCAGGCTCCAGTTGAGCAGATAGCCCGTGAGTGCCCCAATGCTGAAGGTAAGTAGAATTTCGCAGCCTGCCGTTATGAAAGCCGTGCTTCCGACCGAGAATAGTTTCTTGAAACTGAATTCGAGTCCCAAGGCAAAAAGCAGGAAGATGATACCGATTTCCGACCATTCCGAAACGCTTGCTTCTTCGATTACAGTTGGAAAGAAATCAAAATGCGGTCCTACTAGAAATCCGGCAACTATGTATCCGAGAACTAAAGGTTGCTTTAGTTTTTTGAATATCAATGTCATTACACCGGCTGAAATTAGTATCAGCGCGAGGTCGTTGACAAGGTGCAGTTCTTCTTCCATAGTTCGTTGTTTATTGTTGAAAAAGCAAATCCCAAAGCGAGTTTGGAATTTGCTTTTGTTTAATATTCTGTTTTAGAAAGTCTTTTCTGCAGCCTTCAAGGTGTTGAGTAGCAGCGAAAGGCGTGTCATAGGACCAACGCCACCAGGAACGGGGGTTATGTACGAGCACTTGTCGGCAACATTCTTGAAGTCGACATCGCCGGTGAGCTTAAATCCGCTCTTTGTTTCGGTGGATGGCATACGGGTTGTGCCGACATCGATTACAACAGCACCTTCTTTCACCATGTCGGCCGTTACGAAGTTCGGTTTGCCCATTGCTGAGATTAGAATGTCGGCGTTGGCGCAGATTTCCTTCATGTTCTTGGTTGCGCTGTGGCAAACGGTAACGGTGCAGTTCATTTCCTTCTGCGACATGAGTATGCTGAGCGGTCGGCCCACGATGTTGCTGCGACCAATCACTACGCAGTTCTTTCCGCTGGTTTCGATGCCCGAACGCTTGAGCAGCAACGTGATGCCCATCGGTGTTGCCGATACGAACGATGGCAGACCGATTGTCATCTTGCCGACATTGGTTGGGTGGAAGCCGTCAACGTCCTTTTCGGGATTTATGGCTTCGATAACCTTCTGTTCGTTGATGTGTTTTGGCAATGGAAGTTGTACGATGAAACCAGTTACGCTTGCATCGTTGTTGAGTTTTTCGATGGTGTCGAGCAGTTCCTTTTCGGTAACATCGTCCTCGAAGCGGATAAGGTCGGAGATGAATCCAACTTCCTGACAATCCTTCATCTTGAAGCTTACATACGATTCGCTACCTCCGTCGTGTCCGACGAGAATAGCTGTCAGTTTTGGCGTTTTGCCAGTTTTTTCAATAAGTTTCTTGGTCGATTCGGCGATTTCAGCCTTTATTTCCTTTGCAATTTTGTTTCCGTCAATTAGTTGCATATCTGTTTGTTTTTTTTCAGTACGCAAAGTTAATGTTTAATTCAAGAAGTGAAACTGATTAAAGTAAATTTTTTGATATTTTTCATTGCGGTTAAAAGAATTTTGCTATCTTTGCCTTGTGAACAGAAAGGTATGCAATATGACTAAAGTTTTTGGGAAGATTTTGTTATTTGTGATGATGGCCTTATCGCTGTCGTTAGGATCGTGCAAGTATGAGCCTAAATCTGAAAGTTTTAAGTCGGAAAAGGCAAAGGAATTATCGACTAATGACATAGCTTTGGACAAAGCTATTGGCGATATGGAGGCTGCATGCAAGTCGAATAATCGGGATGCTGCGCTGGCTGCCTACGAAACGATATTGAGGTTGACGTTGGATAAGACAATAAAGAAGTCAAATGAATACATGTTGGGTGAGAGGGTACTTACGGAGGAACAGGAACAGAGGCTGGATGCTCTCTCCGACTGCGATTGTATTTCTAATGAAGACATTCAGAAAATTACCGAGAAAGTGGAAGCCGAGTATTAACGAGGCATAGCTGTTGAGCGGTGGAATAGATTTTTTGTAATTAATGTTAAATTGTTAAGAATATGAAAAGAAGTATTTTATTGATTTTGTCATGCGCAATGGCAATGGTATTGGTTCTAGGTTCGTGCAAGTCGAAGACTGAAAACGTAACTGATAGTAAAGAGGCAGAAAAGACCGAATGTGCAACAAAGGAAATCAAGACTTTGGGCGATGCTATCGATGCAATGGTCGCATATTGCAAGGACGGTAACAAAGATGCCGTATTGGCTACTTACGAAACCATGTTGCGGCTTACTTACGAGAAGACCATTGAAAACCTGACTAGCGGCAAGGCAATGGATGATGTGCTTACCGAAGAAGAGAACAAAAAGATGGAATCGCTTGAAGGCGATTGCAATTGCGTTTCGGACGAAGAAATGGAAGCATTGGCAGAAAAGATTCAGCTCGAATACGAACCTAAGATGGAGGCAGCTCTTTCGAAGGTTTATGGTGCTATTGGTGAAATGAATGAGGCTTCGGAATAGAATTCGTACATTAGATAAAAAACGGCAACCATGGTTGCCGTTTTTTTATGCCTAAAATTTTATCCAGCAGACTTTTCCTGTCTTTTTCATCCAGTCCTTGTGCTCGTTGTATTCTTGTTCGCCCTGACAAATCCATAGCACCTTGGTACGCATAGGGAAATCGACTTGAGGGGCAGGTGCATAGCCGTCGGTGAGGATTATAAGTCCGTCGTACTGACGATGTTCGCGTATATAGTCGAAGATTGGCTGGAAACTGGTTCCGCCTCGTCCTGTGACTTTTACCTCTTTGGCTGCCTTCTTGAAAGTTTCCAATTCCTTGAGTTCTGTGTCGAACTGTATTGTGTCTATTGTTTCGATGCCGTACTTGAAAAAACGCGCAATTACCGAGTAGAATGCTTGCAAGGTTTTGCTTGTTACTGAACCGCTAACATCCACAGCAATAAGCAGTTTCGACGCCAATTCGTAGATGCTTCCCATCTGTTCGAATCCGCTGCGGCGGTTGGGACGCATTCGCGTTAAGTGTCTGTGGCTCGACAATATGCTGGTGTGGAAACTCGAAAGCACTTTGCGGTAGTCTAGATGCACTATTAGCGAGGCCTTTATCTGTTCAACCATATCGCCAGGGATGCTGCCCCAGTTGGTTGTGCTTGCAATTATCTCGTTGATTTCCTGTTGCTTAAGTTCGTCTTCTTCCCAAAGTGCCGAGTGGTCGCGGGCAGAGTCCAGCTGTTGCTGTGTGAACCCGTTTTGATTCTTGTTTTCGCCTAGTCCATTGCCGAACTCGCTTTGTCCATCGTCAGCGACAGAAGCTTCGTTGTCGCCATTGTCGGTACTTTTGCCGTTTTGTTCGCCTTCGCCGTTGTGCCCGTCTGAGTTGTCGCTTTCTCCGTTGTTGGAATTGCCTTCACCATCATTTCCATCACCTTCGTTGCCGTTTCCGCCATCGTTGTTTTCGTCTTCGCTTTCGTCCTGATTGTCACTTTCGGTCTTGTCGTCACTGTCGTCTTCGCTTTTTTCGGGCGTAGTGGAGTTTTGACGAAGAATTTCGTTCAGTTTGTCCACATACCACTCAAAGCATTCGCCTGCAGGTAGTTGGAAGTTTTCGGCAGAAATGAAATGCAGAGTTTTGAAGTGGTAGTGCTGTCCCAAAACCATATCGCTGCCGAACGAAAGCGCTTCGGGAAGCGAATTTTCGGGCTGTCGTTCGTATGGATGCTTCAGGAAAAGGCGAATCATTTCGGAACGCAAGGCTTCTTCGAGTTCTGCATCGGTGAAAGTTTCCATTATGTTCGGATTGTATTCCACCATACCCTGCCCGCAGCGGATAGGGCAATCCATCAGCACATTTGTCGCAAGCTGGTGAGTGCAGTAAATCGAGAACAGCGCAGGCTCGACAAGGAACCAGCGTTCGCTTATCTTCCGAATCCGTTCTTCCATTTCTACAGGTTTTTGATGAAGCTGGTCATCTGTGTGTACAGTTCAGGTGCTTCGGTAAGTATGAAGACAATAGCCTGTGTGTAAGTGCCTTTCTCATAAATTGATACGAAATGGGCAAACTCTTCTTTTTTCTTAGGTGACTGCAATCCTTTTACATATAATGCAAGATTCTTTGCTATTGTCGGCTTGTCGTCGTCGGAAAATTCCTGAGTTTCGAGGAAACGGAAAATGGATTCGTTGGCAACAGCAGTTTCGTGCAACATATATTTTTCAATCTTGGCCTTGTGCTTTTCGTAGTTCATAAGGATTTCCTTTGCGCTAAGGACTTTATTCTGCGATATTGAACTTATGAACGCCGTAGTTGCTTGTGCACCAACGATTCCCGAGATTATTTTCTTGTGAATTGCTTTCAGTTCGGGGCAATCCTTTATGCAGTCGGAAACTTTTTTCCAAGCACGGCGGTCTGGAGTTTTGTCGAGGCCAGTTTCGTCAGCGGCACGGTCGCTGGTGTCGAGGAAACGCGGATTTTCCTGAATGAAAGTTATCACGCGCTCGTCAACTTTCTGTTCGGCAGCCCACAACAGCCATTCGGCAACTGTCGGACGGAAATTGTATATATTGAAACGCGATACAAGGGCAGGGTCAAGATCGGTGAGCTGATATTCTTCACCTTCGTTTACTGCCGAAATCAGGCGACTGCCTTCGGGAAGGCTTCTGCCTGCAAGTTTGCGGTTCAACGCCAAGTCCATGATTGTTTGCAGCACTTCGGGACGGGCGCGGTTAAGTTCGTCGAGGAATAGTACGATAGGCTTGCCGTCGGTCGGGAACCAGTAAGGGGGCATGAACATTGTCTTGCCAGTGCTTTCGTCGAGACGCGGAAGACCAATTAGGTCGCCTGGGTCGCTCATCTGTCCGAGAAAAAGTGCAGTTACCTTCATGCCCTTCTTCTCGAAGAAATCTGTGAGAATTTCCGACTTGCCGATACCATGTTTTCCAACTAGCATAATGTTTTGCTTGCTGGGTGTTGTCTCGAGTATTTCCTTCAGTTCCTTGGTGTTAACGTTTGTTGCCATCGTGTGTGCCTTTCAATTTTTAGGTTTGCAAAGATAGTCCATCTGACGCACTTTGCATACATTGTTTTCTATTATTTTCGTGGCAAAGGTATATGTGACGTGCGACAAAATTTGTCGTATGATGTTTTTTTTGTGCGACGCAAGGCATTGCATCGCTACAATGTAATCTTCAAATCCTCAAATTTATATTT
>CADARW010000052.1 GCA_902790405.1 uncultured Bacteroidia bacterium | reverse complement strand
TGAAAATGACTATTTTGAATTTAAGTGTCAGCCTATTGATGCCGAGGAATACTCTTTATTATTTGAGACTCCAGCTATTTGTCCTGCAGATTTGGATGGTCCTTCAAATATGAACCTGTTCAAGATTACTGAAATAAAGAAATATATCAAATTATGAAAAAGTTATTTTTTGCATTTAGTTTACTTGTAACTTCCAGCATAGCCTTTCCTCAATTAGGATATAAATACCACGATAACTTTATAAATTTAAGTGTTAAGGATAGTTCTATATGTTTTATACAAACGAAGTCGAATATTAATGACTTAGAAGACAGCATTGCAAATAAATGCCATAAAATAATGGATTCAAACCATTATATAGTTCATCGGTCAGTTGTTAATACGATAAAAGATGTAGATTATTTTTCTGAAATATATACAACGACTGGTGACGATCAGATTATAATTCTACCAAGAATTGTATTTTGTGTAAAGTCTCCAACTAGTTTCAATAGTGATGTTTTACAGATGTATGATAAAATAGAGATAGAAAGCAATAATTCTAAAAGATATGTACTAAAATGTTTTGTAAATACATCAAAAGAATTACTTGAAATGGTGTCTGCTATTTCAAATGAAGAATGGACATTATGGTGTGAACCTGAAATGTTATTAAATATTGAATTGAGTAATCCTTTGTATTCACAACAATATTATCTTAAAAATACAGGGCAAAATGGAGGATTGTACGGAATTGATATAAATGTAGAGCCAGCATGGAACATATCTAGTGGCAATGGAGTTGTTGTTGCCGTAATTGATGAAGGTGTTGATAATAATCATGAGGATTTACAAGGCAAAGTTTTATCTGGTTACACTGCTTGTGTCCCAACAGGGAACGGAGAACCTATGAATGCAGGTGGTATTTATAAGAGGGCTCATGGGATTGCCTGTGCAGGAATAATAGCCGCGAATAATAATAATATTGGTATAAAAGGGATTGCTTATGATTCTCAAATTTTGCCAATAAATATTTATTCGCAGACACCAAATCCTCCATATTATAATGGTGCTGTTAGTACTACAGATGTTGCTGATGCTATAAATTGGGCATATCCACAATCTGATATCATAAGTAATTCTTGGAATGGTGGAGGGTCGTCGAGCGATCTGGAATTGGCAATACAAAATGCTCGCACATATGGAAGAAATGGATTGGGATCGATTGTAATTTTTTCATCTGGTAATAGTACATCTAATCCTAATAGTGTGAAATATCCAGCAAATGTAGAGGGTGTTGTTACTGTTGGCGCAGTAGATAATCAGGGAACTATTTGGAACTATAGTTGTAGAGGTGATTCTATGGATTTAGTAGCACCTTCTGGGAATATAAATTTATCAGGTGATGTTGTAACAACTGACAGGATGGACATTTTAGGATATAATAATACCAACTACGTATATGTATTTGGCGGGACATCTGCAGCATGTCCTCAAATTGCAGGAGTTGCAGCCCTTATTATATCAGCAAATCCTAATTTAACAGAACTACAAGTTGTTGATATTTTAAGAACAACAGCAAGGGATATGGGGACTGTTGGTTTTGATAACACATACGGTTACGGTCTTGTAGATGCCCATGCCGCTGTAATGGAGGCTTATTTCTATGATAGAGAGATTCTTGGTAACGACATCATAAATCCATGCAACACAACATATCCATACAATATGGCTTTTACTTATAATCTAAACAATAGCAGCAAACCGAATAACACAACGGTACAATGGTCTGTAACTGGTAATCTTGAATTGATATCATCAAACAACTATCAGGCAAACATACGGCCTACAGGTAATGGTACTGGAATAATAAGAATAAGTTATACACACGAAGGATATACCGTTACCAAGGAAAAACAGATTACAATCGAAAGTTTACCGCCATCAAGCAATTATTATTGTAACTACAGCACAACTGGCAACATGACTTTCAGCAATGAATTGTATATTAACGGAACCTTTACCATAAACAACGGACATGTTGTAACCATAAGTTGCATAGGACAATGCCTTCCAGATGCAAAGATTGTCGTTCAGCCTGGTGGCAAACTAATAGTAAATGATGGAAAGCTTACAAGTTATTGTTCCAACAAGATGTGGGACGGCATATATGTAGTTGGCGATACTACCAAGCGCCAGCTTGCCCAGTACCAAGGCACGCTGGAAGTAAAGAACGGCTCGCTGATTGAAAATGCCAAAAATGCCATTGTCACGTGGGACGGCAATAACTATGCAACCTCTGGTGGTATAGTGAAGTGCAGTAACTCCATATTCCTAAACAATAGACAAAGCATTAGAATATATGATTATACCAATCATACATCGGGGGGCGCGGAAACAGACAACGTAAGCTATGCTCAGAATTGTACATTTGTATTGAACGACAACAATCTCTTTTCGTCAAATAATGTCTCATTCTGTGAGTTTGTGAAAATTTCGCACGTGAGAGGTGTTTCGTTTAAAGGTAGTTCGTTCCGCGACGGCCGTGCTACTGCAGACAGTCAGACCAAAGGTATATGGTCGATCGATGCAGGGTTCACGGCATCGGAGCATTGTACAATGCCTTACAGCAATTTGGCGCCCTGCACCTGCACAGGAACAGAAACACGTACTAAATTCAGCCGACTCGGTTATGGCATATATGCGACAAACGGTGGTACTACCTATAATTTTACTGCTGGACGTGCAATATTCGACACCTGCTACAGGGCAGTACAAGTCGTTGCTGTAAACAATAGCAAGATTACAAGGTCTAGCTTCGACCAGACATCGCAGGGCGTATTCACTGGCAGTTACGCAACTGGAGTGTATCTGGACAATAGCAGCGGATATACTGTAGAAGGAAATAGTTTTACAACCAACTACACAACTTGCCCGTCTGGTTTCCAAGGCAGGGGTGTGTTCGTTCAGAGTTCCGGTTCCGATGTCAACACTATATATCGCAACACGATGTCGAACCTATACAACGGCATAAAGTGCAACAGCAGCAATTCTGGACTGCAAGTCCAATGCAACGAGTTTTCAGGTTCCTTCAATGCCGATATCCAAGTTATGAATACAATATCAAGCAGCCAGGGGTCTTCAAGCAAAAGCGCAGGCAACAAGTTTACGTCTGGTGCAATCAATTTCCTGAACATGAACGCAAACAACATTGTTACATACTATAACAGCGGCAATTACGATGCGAACAACGTATATTGTCCATACAATTCGTTCTATACCACAATTGTCTCAAACATCACAGCCAACAATTGCGCATCCACAATATGCATTCCGATCCCGGTAAATCCTCCCGGACCAAAGTCCGCATACGAAAACGATGACATCACTCTATACGAATCGCTGCAGCAGATTTACGAAACGCGCCTGGCTGAATATACCGCAGCAGGATATGATTTCCTACTCGAAAACTTCGACGTGAACGATGCCGATATTGTGGCTACAGCAAGGCTAATGCAGGATACGCTTATTTCGCTAAGCCGCGCAATGTCGGAAATTGCAAACCGCAATCTCAACGCAATACTGGCAGATAGCGTCCTCGACCGCGAATCGCTCAACGGATGGTACGACCGCATAAACACCACTACAGCAAAATACTCGCTCGCAAACAGCTACTTCGAGACTGGAGAATACTCTCTTGCTCGTCAAGAACTTGCAGCAATACCGCAACGTTTTACTCTCAGTAGTGTAGAACTTGCCGAGTATAACAATTTCTGCGACTACAATGCCCTGCGCGAATCGGTTTACACATCGGGTCGCAACTACGCACAGCTTACCGACGACGAGATTGCCGAACTCGAGGCGATAGCTGGCCTTAACACCGGCGTTTCGTCGGCATACGCGAATTCAGTTCTCTGTTTCTTCTACGGCATTTGTCAGGAAATTGAGGAACCAGATTTCGACGATACACCGATGAACAACAAGAACGCTATTGCAAATGTTGAAGAAAACGAAAACGAATCGCTTGCTGTGTATGTTTATCCGAACCCAGCCGACGACGAACTGAACATTCTCATCAATTCGCTTCCCGAAGGTTCGACAACAATTGAATTCCACGACGTGGCAGGTCGTTTGATGCTGTCGCAGGAAATTACCTCGACCAATGCAATCATCGACATTTCATCGCTCAAACAAGGTATATACATGTACCGCATCGTAAACGGGGACAGAGTGATTGCAAGAAACAGGATCGTAAAGGAATAACTAAAACATACATTTTAACGGCAGATGCAAACAAAGCATCTGCCGTTTCATTATTGCGTACTACAAAAGATTTTCGTAAATTCGCACCCTAAAATTTCATATCATGGAAGAATACATTGTCTCCGCCAGAAAATATCGTCCAGATACATTCGAAAGTGTTGTCGGCCAGGATGCTATAACCCAGACCCTCAAGAACTCGATAAAGAACAACCAGCTCGGTCAGGCATACCTGTTTTGCGGTCCGAGAGGCGTCGGAAAGACAACTTGCGCACGTATATTCGCAAAGACTATCAACTGCAGCAACCCGACCGAAAACTTCGAGCCCTGCAACGAGTGCGAATCGTGCCGCGCATTCATCGAATCGCGTTCGTTCAACATCCACGAACTCGACGCCGCATCAAACAACTCGGTGGAAGACATCCGCGCTCTAATCGAACAAGTGAGAATACCTCCGCAAATAGGTTCGTACAGCGTGTATATAATCGACGAAGTTCACATGCTCTCGCAGGCTGCTTTCAACGCCTTCCTGAAAACCCTCGAGGAACCGCCAAAGCATGCAATTTTCATCCTTGCGACTACCGAGAAACACAAGATTCTTCCAACCATACTCTCGCGCTGCCAGATTTTCGACTTCAACAGAATTAGCGTCGAAGACATCCGCAGCAGACTCGAATTTGTTGCTCAACGTGAAGGCATTACTGCCGAATCGGACGCACTGCACGTAATAGCACAGAAAGCCGACGGCGCAATGCGTGACGCACTTTCAATCTTCGACCAGATTGTAAGTTTCTGCGGAAAGAACATTACCTACCAGGACACGATCAAGAACCTCAACGTACTCGACTACGAGGTGTATTTCAAGATAACCGAAACCCTTTTGGCTGGCAACTACTCCGAAGCCTTGATGATTTTCGACGATGTACTGAAAAAAGGCTTCGAAGGCGGATATTTCATCAACGGACTGGCATCGCATTACCGCGACCTGCTGGTTTGCAAGGACCCAGGCACTACCAGCCTTATCGAAGTAGGCGAAAAGGCAAAGGCAAAATACATGGAGTACGCACAGAAATGCTCGGTTCCGTTCCTATTCAATGCCATACAGATTGCAAACTCATGCGACATGAGCTATCGCACTTCGCAAAACAAGAGATTGCTCATAGAATTGTCGCTGCTTAAGATTTGCAACCTCTCGACCAACGCATTTGCAATGCAACAGACACCGCAGGCCCCTGTACAGCAAGTTCAGCCCAAACCAGTGCAAGCCGCTGCTCCACAAAAGCCAGCTCCTGCACCAGAGCCTACCGTACAAAAACCTGTAAGCATAACGCCAAAACCAGAACCGACACCTGCACCTGCTGCACAGCCTATAGTGCCCAAGCCCGCCCCTGCCCCAAATAGCGATGCAGAACAGCAGGGCAACGGCAAGATAAACCTAATGAAGAAGATTGTTGGTCTCGATGACACTCACGAAGACGAAACGACAAAAGCCAACACCGCCACCTACGGCGACAAGGCCTATACCAAGGAAGATGTCATTTCGGCATGGATGAAATTTGTTGCAGAAAAATGTCCCGAAGGTACGCGCTGGAGAAGCTATTTCAAGAGCCATATCCCCGAAGACCAGAACAATGCATACATTGTCAGAGTAGAAGACGATTCGATGCAAAACAAATTGTCGGAACGCAAAGATGTTATGCTAGGCTTCCTGCGAAAAGAACTCGACAACGGGAACTTCGATTTTACATTTACTGTCGACAATTCACTCCTCGAGGAAAACAGCAAAAAGGTTATGACACAATCGGAATTGCTCGAAAAAATTAAGGAGACAAATCCAGAAGTGGAAAAAATAATAACCGAAGGCGACTTCTCTCAAGCATAACCGACTACAAGTGAAAGAAAACCCTATCCTGGCATTTTTCAAATACTGTCTCAAACGGACGGCTTCATCGTGCTGGATTCTATTCAAACTGATGATTCCCGTTTCGATTGTAATACGTCTGATTCAGGAGTTTGGCGTACTGCCATATATAAGCGGTATGCTCGAACCTGTAATGGGCATTGTCGGTCTGCCTGCCGAAACTGCAATAGTATGGCTTACGGGAATGGTTGTCAACATATACGGGGGTCTGCTCTCACTGTTTTCGATTTACCCCTCATTCAGCGAACCTCTCACCCATGCACAACTTACCATTTTGCTCACAATGATCCTCTTGGCACACACTATTCCCGTCGAAGTAGGCATTGCTAAGAAAACCGGCGTAAAATTCTGGATAATGTTCCTAATACGTTTCCTTGGTGCCATTGCCATCGGAGCGATACTCAACGGCATATATTCGCTTACAGGAACATTGCAGGAAACTGTCGAAATGCCCGAATTCCTTGTACCTGGACATCTCGGATGGGGCGACTGGGCATTGAACGAACTGAAAAACTACGGAGTTATAATTGCCGTGATATTTACACTTGTGGTGTTTGTCCACCTGCTCGAGGTTGTTGGTTTCATGAAATTTATAAACCGAATGTTCCTCCCGATGCTAGGCTGGCTTGGCATAAGCGAACGGATGTTGCCGCTGACGGTCATCGGCATGACAATGGGACTTGCCTATGGTGGCGGACTGATTGTTGACGAAGGCAAAAAGGAAGGTACAAAACCAAAGGACATTTTCTTTGCAATGACGCTTATGGGCTTGTTCCACAGCATTTTTGAAGACACAATATTAATAATAGGCGCTGGGGCGCACTGGACTGGAGTAATCATAGTGCGTGCAATTTTTGCCTTTGCGGTAACCTATATATTTGTATTAGCCACAAAACGAATCGACGACGAGAAATTTGCAAAGATTTTCATGACAAAATCGTTCAGAAAGAAAATGGATTCTGAAAAAACAAAATAATATATTGCGGTGTTAATTTTTATTACTATAATTACATTCTAAAAAATTTAAAGATGAAGGTATCTAACGGAAAAATAGTAAAAGTGGAATATGACCTATTCCTTAATGGTTATAATGAAGAACTTGCATACTCAACCAAGAACGAAGAAGACGGTTCGGGATGCATTGAATTCGTATGCGGCAATGGCGAACTTCTCGAACCAATGGAAGCAAAACTTGTCGGCATGGAACCTGGACAGGAATTCAAGTTTATGATTCCAAAGGACGAAGCTTACGGCGACGTTGACGATGAATTGTTTATCGGTTTCCCGAAATCGGAATTCATCGACGAGTCGGGAAAGGAAGACATGCCCGAGGAAGGCGACATCATACCTATGGAAGACGAAGACGGCATAATAATGAACGCCGTAGTAAACGAAATCACCGACGACCATGTTGTACTCGACTTCAATCCGATATACGCTGGCGAAGACCTGTACTTTATTGGCAAGGTTCTTGATGTAAGAAATTCAAAATAGGACACACACATGGACAAGCATGAGAAAATGTTGAGCAAGATGCGCGAAATCGCATTGAACAATCCCGAGAAAATCAGGATTGTAGAGACTAATGTCAATGCGGAAGTGCAGCTCGAATTCTACGAACTCATGCAACGTATTGGCGAAAACGAAATTAGCACCGAAGTCGATTCGCTCATCCACAAACTAGCCAACGCCTCAGGCATCGAGGACAAAAAGTGCATCCTCGTAACTTTGGCATGCATAGGCACGGTCGAAGCTTTCAGGTTTTTAGAGAACTACCTGAGCTATTGCGACGATGAAATAAAAAAATGGGTTCTGCTAGCCTACCAGCAATGCCAGATGTTCCTCGAATCGTCGCTGCTCGACGAATCGAAGATTTACATCGCCTCAGGACTTGGCGGCAAGGAACATAGGCTTAGATACATTTTTGTACTCGCAGGAACAAACAAGTCCGATTTCACCGACTTTCACAAAAAAGTGCTCGAAAACGAAACCGAATACTACCTGAACAAGCAGGATTCGATAAAGGAGAAACTCGAATATTCGGGCAACTACGCAATATGCACAGCTCTTGTTCCTCTGTCGGAAGACATTGTTGCGCTCGTGCAGAAAATAATCGACGAGGTTAACCAATACGGCAATTTCATAAGCAACAGCATTTTCGTAACCAACGAAAAGATTGTTGGCAAGGAGTATCTCGACAAAATATTCGAATCAAATGAAAACCGTTAAGATCGACGACTCGTGGTACGAGCAACTTGAAGAAGAATTCTCGAAGGAGTATTTTGCCAAACTCAAGGAATTTCTCGTCAACGAAAAGAAACAAAACATCGTTTTCCCTCCCGGAAGCCAAATATTCAATGCTTTCGACACTACCCCGTTCGACAAGGTAAAGGTTGTAATTCTCGGTCAGGATCCATATCATACGCCAGGATTTGCTCACGGACTATGCTTTTCGGTGCAGTATGGCGTACAAATTCCAAAGTCGCTGCAGAACATATACAAGGAACTTAATAGCGACATAGGTTTCCGCATTCCCAACCATGGCAACCTTACCAAATGGGCAGAACAAGGTGTGTTCCTTCTCAACGCAACGCTGACAGTTCGCGCACATCAGGCCGGTTCGCACCAGAACCACGGTTGGGAGACATTTACCGACAAGGTAATTTCAACATTAAGCGAAAAAAAGGAAAATCTTGTTTTCTTGCTCTGGGGCAGCTACGCAAAGGCAAAATCGGCACTTATCGACCACAACAAGCATCTTGTGCTTACCGCTGCTCACCCCTCACCTCTTAGCGCTTACAACGGCTTTTTCGGATGCAAGCACTTTTCGAAAACCAACGAATACCTTCAGGCTCACGGCATAAGCCCTATAGATTGGAGTCTCGAAAACATATAAAAAAAAACTTGGCACAATCGGCCAAGTTTTTTTTGCTTACAACCTACTCTATTTCAAATAATCCGAAATCACACAAGCTGCCGACCTTGCATCGTTGATGACATCGTTGATTGTCATCGGACGCTTGCACGAACCAGCCACGAACAATCCCTGTTCGGTAGTTTCGTTGTCGCATAGGTGCGGAGTGGCAGTCTTAACGAAACCATATTCTCCACCGATTCCACATTTTACACCAAGGTCCTTAGTACCGCACGAAGCTTCCATTCCAACCATCAGAACCAAAAGGTCGGCAGTCATTTTCATCGGTACACCAAGCAAAGTATCCTCAGCCTTTATCTGTATCTTGCGGTCGAAAGTTGACGATGCTTCCGAAATACGTCCACGAACAAAGCGGATGTCGTACTTTTCCTGCGATTCGCGGTAAAGTTCCTCGAAATGCTGTCCCCACATACGCAAATCCATATAGAAAATGTAAATTTCGGCTTCGGGGAGCAACTTACGCACTTCTATAGCCTGCTTTACAGCCGTTACACAACATAACTTGGAGCAATAGCGATTGCCCGACTTCTCGTCGCGCGAACCTACGCACTGCAGGAAAACAACGCGCTTGGGAGTTTCGTTTATCGAATTAACTACCTGATTATAACGAATCATTCTCTCCATATCAATCGACGTTACAACACCCTTGTAAATGCCGTAGCCGAGTTCTTCCTTGCGCCTTGCATCGAAAATCTGGTAGCCAGTGGTTATCAGTACTGCCGAAACAAAATAGTTCTTTCCATCCTTGTCAACAACCTTCCATTCCGAGTCGTTCTTTACAATATCTACAACTTCCTTGTTGAGCATCAACGTTATATTGTCGTTGATGAGCTTCGAATTAAGTTTGTCGGCGATTTCGGATGCGCTCGAAAAATCGGGGAAAAGGTAAGCCTTGTCGATTATATTGGAAAGCACTGCGGTTGACTTTTCAAAAAGCAACACCTCGTTGTCCTTAGCCAGGATTGATGCACTTTCGATACCGGCAGGACCTGCTCCTATTATTGCTATCTTCTTCATATTCAATATTTTTAATTATACTTTCAAATTCATTGGTTTTTCGGGCGACGGGAGGATCTCTCCATTTGCACCGCGATATTTCTCATTTGGCTTGTACGGAATGCCAATCTTGTCGAGCAGATTTTCGACCTGCACCTGATGCAACTGCATTCCGAGTTTCCACGGGTCATAGCCTAAGAGCATTCCTGCCATTTCCTCGTATGTGAGAACCGGAATACCATAGCCGTCCTTGTCGTAGGTCTTGTTTTCCATCTCGGCGATGGTGTACTGCCATTTGTCCATAAACATTGCGCAACCTGGACAGTTGGCTACGATGAAATCGGGTTCGAACGGCTCCATCGACTCGAATTTCTTCTTGGTGTTAGCCACCGAATAGCCACGGTTTTCCTGCAGCAGGTAGTGACGGAATCCGAATCCGCAGCAATGGCGGCGTTCGGGATAATCGACCACTTCACCGCCCCAAGCTTCAATCATACCAGCGAGAACATACGGGAATTCGGCCTTTCCAATACCTTTTTCGGGGAAAATCTTGGCATAATGACAACCAATATGCTCCACAACGCGCAAAGGCTTGCCTGTGAAACGGTTCACAAGCTGGTATTTCATCTTCTCCTTCAGCTCGAAGCGATACTTATAAATAATATCCGATGGATGGGCTATGTTTTTCGGTGCTTCAAAATCGCGACCAGTGGCCTCCTTGAGGTACTTGCGTGTCTTTTCTAGCAGTTCAGGATGTTCTTTCCACATTTCCACCATTTCGGTAAAAATACCAAACGAGGTAACGCACGAAGGCACATAGTTTTCGTAGCCTGCATCGGTCATAAGCGAGAACAAGCGAGCCACAACCGTCATTGTTGTCTCCATCGGAACAATGTCGGAATGGTAGCCGATGCCAGTGCAAGTGTGCTGGTTGGCCTCGTCGCGGATGTCTTTGCCCAACTCCTCACGCATTATCTTAAGAAATGCCGTTTCGGAACCAGGGAAAAAAGTCTGCCTGATACAACTGCGCTCGTAAAAGAACTTGTCGTCGGCTATTTCCTTCTGGTATTCGTTCCAGTAACGTTTATTTTTTGATTCGTCCATAATCATTCTTTTTTAATCATTTTATTACAATCATTATTTTAGAATGATTGTTTTGCAATGATTGAAATTATCAATTATTCATTGTCAACCTTCAGCTCAGCGAAGCTAATTGTCCATTATCAATTATATTCTCTGCCACAACCTCTGCTATATCCTTCACCTGCAATGTCGTAGCATGATTAAATGCCTTCTTGCACATTGGACAAGCCGTTGCTATCAAATCGGGATTCTTGTACATAAGACTTTCAACCGCAGCATCGCGAACCTTGGTCTGTTGCTCCATTGTAAGCACTGTGCTTCCGAGGTTGAAACCACAGCAAATACTCTTTTCTTTCTCGTCCTTGGCTTTCACCAGATTCGAAACCGACTTCAAAACCTCGCGCGGTTCATCGTAGATTCCGCATCCGCGTCCGAGTTCGCATGGGTCGTGATAAACAACCTTCAGGTCATCCTTACGCAACTTCAGGCGTCCCGACTTTATCAGTTCGTTGATGTACTCGGTATGGTGCATAACCTTTATCGGCAGATTGTACTCCTTGGTGAACGACTGATAGCAAATCGGGCACGAAGTGACAAGCAACTTTGCCTTCGACTTTATAATCATGCTCTGGTTCTTCAGTCGCAAGTCCTTTGCCTGCTTCAAGAATCCCTGCTGCAACAGCGGACGTCCACAGCAAATGGTTCTGTCCTTGTCCATGTACCAGTATTTCTGGTCTACAGCATCAAAGATCTTCATCATGGCTTCGGTTATGCCTGGAGTCAGGTGCGACATGCAACCGCCGAAATATACAACTCGTCCAACCGAGTTGAATGCCTGAATATTGTCGGTATAGCTGTAATTACCGTATGCATCGATGTTGCTTTCCTTGGTTCTCACCTGCCTGCGCACCGTCATAAGGTCGAGACCAACAGGGCAGTCGGACGAGCAACGCTGACACATAAGGCACTGGTTGGCAACTTCTTCGGTTCCGCGCTTGTAGCGAATATCGCGAAGCAAGTAAACCGACTGAACGCCCTGTACACCGAGCTGCTTATCCATAGGACAATTGTCGATACAAATACCGCAACGCGAGCAGGCACTCAGTTCGTACTTTGTGAAACCTGTCGGTTCGTCGCCCTCGGTAACTCCCATACGGCGGAAGAAAATAAGGAACGGCTCGGTGAATATGTGCATGTAGCGCGAGAATGGCATCGAAACGAAGAACACAGCCAGACAGATGGAATACATTGTCCAGAGAGCAATTTCGACATATTCATGATAAATAGGTGTAAACAAATTGCCCAATGCCTGTGTCATAAATCCGCCGTTGCCGTAATATGCAGCCGTATAACTTTCGGCCAGCAGTCGCAACGGGAAAATGAACCATAGCGAAAACTTTGCAAAGCGGTCGAACAGCACATG
>CADARW010000051.1 GCA_902790405.1 uncultured Bacteroidia bacterium | reverse complement strand
CAAGGAACAGAATCCTAACGTACCTTATACCGTTGAGGAAATCGTACGCGAAGCAAAGTCGGCTGTTGACGCTGGTGCTGCTATCGTTCACCTGCACGTTCGTTTCGACGACGGTACTCCTACCCAGAGCCGCGACCGCTTCCAGGAATGCACCGAGGCTATTCTCAAAGTTTGCCCCGATGTAATTCTTATCCCATCGACTGGCGGTGCAGTAGGTATGACTCCCGATGAACGTCTGCAATCGACCGATACAAACCCAGTTCCCGAAATGGCTACCCTCGACTGCGGTACCTGCAACTTCGGTGACGAAATTTTCGACAACACAATGCCAACTATGCGTGCATTCGGCAAGCGTATGATCGAACGCGGCATTAAGCCCGAATACGAATGCTTCGAAATGGGACACCTCGATACCATCCTCACGATGGCTCGCAAAGGTCAGGTTCCCGGAGACCCGATGCAGTTCAACTTCGTACTTGGCGTTCCCGGTTGTACCCCAGCAACAGTTGCAAACCTCTGCTGGCTTGTAAACTGCATTCCTGCTGGTTCTACCTGGACAGTAACAGGTGTTGGCCGCAATGCTTTCCCAATGGCAGCTGCAGCAATAGCAATGGGCGGAAACGTTCGCGTAGGTTTCGAAGACAACCTTTATCTCGAAAAGGGCGTACTTGCAAAGTCGAACGGCGAACTCGTTGCAAAGGTTGTAAGAATAGCTAAGGAACTTGGTCGTGGAATCGCAACTTCAGCAGAAGCACGCCAGATTCTTGGACTTAAGGCAAGATAACTATAAATTTTAAATTGTTAATGATAAAGGTCGTTTCAACAATGGGACGGCCTTTTTTGTTTAATTGCAAATTAATTGTCAATTATACTTTATCCATTGTCAATTGTTTTCTATCTTTGCATGGTAAATAATTAAAACTATGGCAAAAGTAATTGGACTTGGAAATGCATTGGTCGATATAATGACCATGATAGATAGCGACAAGGTTCTAGAAAAATTGAACCTTCCGAAAGGCAGTATGCAATTGGTTGACAGCGAACTTAGCGAAAAAATCCAGATGGAGACCAAAAAGTTCCCACGCAGCATGGCAAGTGGAGGCTCGGCGGCAAATACTATTCGCAGTCTTGCTAATATGGGCATAGAAACAGGTTTTGTTGGCAAGATTGGCCCCGACGAGTTGGGTGACTTTTTTGCAAGCGACATGAAGCGCACAGGCGTTATTCCCCGCTTGATAAAAAGCGAAACTGCAAGTGGTCGTGCTGTAGCATTGGTAAGCAAGGATTCGGAACGTACATTTGCAACTTATCTTGGCGCTGCTGCTGAATTGCTGGCCGAAGATATCAATGCGACAATGTTTGTCGATTACGACATTCTCCATGTAGAAGGTTATCTAATTATCAACCACGAACTTATCGAGAAAGCAATGTCGCTGGCAAAGGAAAACGGACTGAAGGTTTCGCTCGACCTTGCAAGCTACAATGTCGTTGAAGATAATCTTGAATTTTTGCGTTATCTCATCGAAAAGTATGTCGATATAGTTTTTGCCAACGAGGAGGAAGCAGCAGCATTTACTGATGGCAAGGACCCCGAGACAGCACTTGATATGATTTCGTCAATTTGCGACATTGCCGTAGTAAAGATTGGAAAGCATGGCGCATGGGTAAAACAAGGCAAATACAAGGATTGTGAGCCCGAATTTCCAGCAACCCGTGTTGATACCACAGCAGCAGGAGATAATTTCGCAGCAGGCTTTATTTATGGTCTTGTAAACAACTGGTCGCTCGACAGATGCGTAAAGGCAGGAAATCTCATTGCTGGCAATGTAATCGAAGTTGTAGGTGCTACAATGGACGAAAAGCGCTGGACAAGAATCAAAAACGAAATAGCGAAGTTATAAGAAGGCTTACAGGCCCAAAGGCGAACAGGCTTACAGTCTCTTTATATAGAGATAAAAACAAAAAAAGGGCAACCGATTGGTTGCCCTTTTTCAATTTGTTTTGCTATTGCTTAATTATTTGCTTTACGATTGTACCTGAAATTTCAGTTGTAATCCTTACATTGTAAACACCTGGTGTCCATGCTGAAGCATCGATAGTCATAGCATTTGTGCTAGTTTCAATCGTTTCAACGAGCTGACCAACCATGTTGAATATTTCAACGGTTGTCATTTCGTTGCATTCAATAATGAACTTGCCATCGGTTGGGTTAGGATAAAGTTCAACCGAAATGCTGTTTTCGTCGATGCTTGTAGGCAATGCCTCAACAGCTTCAGATGCTTCCGATTCGCCAAACTGGCAAACGGTAACAACGTAATATCTGTCGCCTGCGTTTCCATTCATATCAACGTAAGTGGTTGAAGGAACGTTTGCAAGTGCAGAAGTTTCATCGTTGCGGAAGATGTTGTACGAAACAGCATTTTCTACAGCGTCCCAGCTGATTAAGTTACCGTAAGGTTCAACCGAGACCTCAAGGTTTTCTACTGTATTGCAGGTTTCAACAGGTATCAAGCTGAATGTAACATAAATGCTGTGTCCATTTTCGCTTACGCTGCTGAATGTGTAGCTTGCACCAGAACCTACTACAGCGTAGCTTGCAATGTCATCGATAGCGCTTTGTCCATCAACTGTAACGTCGGCAATTTCGTAGCCTTCGTCTGGCGTAATTGTAAATACTGCATCTGCGCCGCAGTTAACCGTAACGTCGCCAGCAGGTGAAATTGTACCGCCATTGCCTGCCGATGCTGCAATAGTATAGGTAACCTGATTGAATGTAACATTGACATTCTGCTCTTCGGTTACATTCTCGATTGTGTACGAATTGTTTGCATCAAGAGTTACAGCTGTACCGTTTACGGTTACTGTACCGATTTCGTAGCAAGCATCAGGAGTAACTGTGAATGTAAAGTCGTCACCTTCGGTGATTGTCTGTGTTCCGTTAGGTGTTACAGAACCACCTTCTGCATCGGCATTTACAACTACTACAACCTGACCAGCAGGTACTGGTTCGAATGTAGCCGAAATAGTGTGGTTACCATAAACATCAGAGAATGTATATGAACTTTGTGAACCAACGCTCTGTCCATCGACAAGAACATCAGCAATCATATAGCCTTCTGCAGGATCAATAGAGTAAGTCTGGCGGCCTCCACAGTTTACTGTGGTGTTGCCAGCAGGAGTGATAGTACCGCCATTGCTAGCAGTTGCTGCAATAGTGTAGGTAATCGGGTTGAATGTTACATCGATGTCCTGGTCTGCAGTAACATTGTTGATTGTGTACGAGTTGTTTGCATCGAGAGTTACAGCGACTCCGTTTACAGTAACGTTGCCGATTTCGTAGCAGTTGTCGGGTGTAACGGTGAAAGTGAAGCTTCCGCCTTCATCAAGAGTCTGTGTTCCGTTAGGAGTTACAGAACCACCCTCTGCATCGGCATTGATGTCGATGTTGAGAACTGCGATGAAGGTAGCTGCGATTGTATGGTTTGCAGTAACATTCGAGAATGTGTAGCTTTCAATAGCGCCCATGCTCTGTCCGTCAACAGTTACATCAACGATACGATAGCCATTGTTTGCTGCGATTGTGTAGCTCTGGTTTTCACCGCAGTTTACTGTTGTGTTGCCAGCAGGAGTGATAGTACCACCATTTTCAACCGATGCTGCAATAATATAGGTAATCGGATTGAATGTTACATCGACGTCTTGGTCTGCAGTAACATTGTTGATTGTGTACGAGTTGTTTGCATCGAGAGTTACAGCAACTCCGTTTACAGTAACGCTACCGATTTCGTAGCAGTTGTCGGGTGTAACGGTGAAAGTGAAGCTTCCGCCTTCATCAAGAGTCTGTGTTCCGTTAGGAGTTACAGAACCACCTTCTGCATCGGCATTGATGTCGATGTTGAGGACTGCGATGAAGGTAGCCGAAATATTGTGGTTTGCAGTAACATTGTCGAACGAATAGCTTTCAACTGCGCCAACGCTCTGTCCGTCAACAACTACATCAAGTATTCTGTAGCCATTGTTTGCTGCGATTGTGTAGCTTTGGTTTTCACCGCAGTTTACTGTAGTGTTGCCTGCTGGAGTGATAGTACCGCCATTTTCAGCAGATGCTGCAATTGTGTAGGTAATCTGGTTGAATGTAACATTTACGGTATGGTTTGCAGTGACATTGCTGATTGTGTAGCTATTGTTTGCATTGAGGCTTACATTGTTTCCGTCAACAGTTACCGAAGCAATTCCGTAGCAGTCGTTTGGTGCAACTGTGAATGTGAAGTCGTTGCCTTCGTAAACGGTTTGTTCGCCACTTGGAGTTACCGAACCGCCGTTGCCAGCATTAACTGTTACGTTGTATCTCGGCAAGTTGCTTTCGATGGTTACGCATTGCTGAGCAGCAAGCGATTCGCTGTTGTCGTTGCATACAGCGCGAACGCTGAAGCAGTGTTCGCCAACAGAAAGGTTTGTTGCAGTGTAAGTTCCGCCAGTAACATTCGATGCTACGAGAACACCGTTGTCGTAGATGTTTACAGCAGCTGTTCCTGAGACTGCATTTCCACTGATTGTTATATCGTCAAGGCAGAAGTAATACTTGTCGTTTGACGCATATTTTATTGCGACATATTTTGCTGAGGAAGGAACTGTGTATGTTTTGTTTGTCCACTGAACATTATTTCCACCAGTTACTGTAGCTGATTCAAGAAGGTTAGTGAATGCAGATTTATCGTTTGTCGTTGTCGAATAATAAACTTCGTATGTTTCAGTGTATGAAGTGTTATTCGACCTATGACCGCCCCTGCAGTAGAAAGAGAAAGTAAAGTCTTCTGTAAAATTAAGTTCAGGACTAACAATCCAGTCGTCGTTTTGTAGAGTTACGTTGTTTTGTGCGGTGTTATAGAAACTTGCAATAAATTTTGTACCAGAATGAGCTGTTACACCGGCCCTTGATGCCAAATTCTGAGAAGTATTGTTGGTGTAAGGAACTTGTGTCGGGTCAACAACAATAAATGCCATTGCGGATCCGCTATTGGTTAATGTATAGCCACTAATACCTCCAGTTGGGCTTCCATCTCCATCAATATAAGTCCATCCTACAGTACCAGGCGAGTTGATTGTAAATGCCTCGTGGCTTTCAAAATCGTCGCTAATAGTTATAGCTTCAATAGTCTGTGCATCCCAAGTAATAGTTGCATCAGCATTGTCAACAGCAACCTGCAATCCAGTTGGGGCGTCGCAAGCGGGACCGACAGCGGTGATTGTAATTGTTTCGTTCCAAGTACTGCTTCCGTCGGTAATTTCAACATTGATTGTTGCAACGTGACCATCGGGAACATTTTCGGCAAGCGAGAAGTTGAATGTTCCTATTGCTGTAGCGTTGCTTGCTATAGCACCGAGTATTGCCGATGTGCTGTTGAGTGTAAGGTATTCGTCTGTTGTAGAGATAGTTGCTGTTGTATTTGCACTAGTTGAACCCACACCCGTATTGGTGAATGTCACATTGAGGTCGTTGGTAGTGTTGAAGCGTGCTGTTGTCGGAGTATAGTCTTGTACCTCGACTTCCGGTCCAGGTATGTAGCAGCTGATTTCTGCAACCCAGCCAGATGAAGCAACCGAACCATCTGAGGAGAACATTATTGTAAGTGCTCCCGATGCATTAGTTGCTGTTATTGTGCCAGGATTGTTGGTTCCGCATACACCGTTGACAACTGCAGCTGTCGATGTAGTTACACCATCGTAGATGTATAACTTGTCGTAGCAAGTACTACCCCAAGCTGCTTCGAGCGAGAATTCTGTGAATGTCAGTCTAACCTTTGCTCCACTGGTAGCGGGGTATATTGTCTGTGTATAAGATAGGCTGTTAGCATAGTCGCCATCTCCACCCGGATCCTTGTAAGTTCCACCGCAGACATAAACATTCTGGTTGCTCATTACAATGTCGGGATAGAAGACGGTAATGTAGCCGGTCTTGGTTTCAGTATCTTCGCCGTAGGCGTTGTGTGCGACCAAAGTAACAGTGTATTCGCCAGGTTCGCTATATGAAACGCTCGGGTTCTGCTCGGTAGATGTTGCAGGAGTACCGCCTTCAAAAGTCCATTCCCACGATGTCGGGATATTTTCGGTAAGGTCGGTGAAGTTTACTGTGCTACCCATTGAAACTTCGGTTTCCGAAGCGGCAAAGTCGGCAACAGGAGGATTGGTATTTGCATTTACCGTAATGTAGTTTGTGCGGGTCTTGGTGTCGTTGCCAAGAGTGTTTTCAACGCGCAATGTAACTGTATAGGTACCAGGAGTCATATAGGTATGAACTGGATTTATTTCGGTTGAAGTCTGGCCGTCGCCAAAATTCCACTGGCAAGTTGCAGCGTACTGCGAAGTATTTGTGAAAGTTACCGATTCTCTTTCGAGGATAGTGGTAGGAGTACCGGTGAAGTCGGCTGTTGGAGGATTTGGAGCGATTACCGAAACAGTACCGAAGTAAGGCTGATACTGCTGACGGGTAACTACTACATAAAGAGTTCCCGAACCTGGTATTGCCTCGGTGAAGTTAACCGTTGCTACGCCCGAAGCGTTTGCCACTGCCACGCCGTAGATTGTCGATTCGTTGTCGGTAACTGCGACATACGAACCAGCAATTGCATTTACTGTCATTGAGGTTGCTCCCGACATAACAGATGCTGGTATTGTAACAGTATTTGCTTCTGGCTTTGTAACGTATGGCATTACGGAACCATCACCGAATGTATGGTAGTACAGCCAGTAGTAATTTGCGGCAGCAGAGGTTTGGTAATTAGACTCGTGAGCAGCAGCGACAGCAATATCGCCAAGGTTTAGCAACGAGGAAACGGAATTCCAGTATTCATCAACGAACATAGCATCATAGACACCCATCGTTGAACCAGAAACAGACGGAGCGTTTCCAGACGAATATGAATGTGCTCCTACAGCCCAGTAAAAGTCTTCGTACCAGTAACTAACTGGAGAATTGCCAACATACGCAATAGCACCAGCCTTGGGCACACGAATCATTGCTTCGGCAAAACATGCGTCTGTACCTATATCAGAACCTGGAGAATAATCCGTGGACGTATTGTTGAAATTACCTGTCAGACAACAGTTTCCAACAGCAAAGAAATATTTGTCAGTATTTGTTAGAGTTGCAACTTGTGTTGCGGATAATTTAGGTTGATACCATTCCTGTTTGTCACCATGTGCAGTGTAATTGAGGAAGCAGAAACCATTACTGATTCCACTATAAACACCATTGTTTGAACCAGAATATCCTGCAGAACTTGAAGTTGATGTTATTGTACTGATCGTTCCATTTTCAAATCCACCGAATGTAGTATTACTTGCGTTGAAATAATAGGAAGAAGCATAATTTACAGTCGGTGCGGCAACCATACTTGTCCAGTTACTATCCCAACCGCCTATAATTTTCACATTATTAAGATAGTTTCCACCATCGGGGAACTGATACTTTTCGTACATAAGAACTTTATTGAGGTAATTCTGAAGATGAGTTGTATTTTCTACAGAAATACGGCTGTACAGCATTTCAGGGTAGTAGTCGTTGCTGGTAGAGTAGTCTATTGATGCATAGCCAATGTCGGTAGCAGATTGGTCGCCTGATACCGAATTTGTCTTATATTGAGGAACTTGTCCTGTATCACCTATGGTAATTAAATATGTATAAGCATTTCCCGATGCCACAGAAGCATTGTACTTTGTCTTGATAAAATTTGCGATGTTAGCAGATGTTGTTCCTGTTTCGTCTGTGTAGAAAATGTCAACATAGTAACCCTTCTGTAATTTCCATGCGAGCCACTGGTTGAGAGTCGAATTGTTCTTGAAGCCAGAGTAGCAAATAACCAGCATCCTTACAGGAGTATGATAAATGTCGGTATGAGTGTCGTAAACACCTCTGACAGACGATTGACCGAAGATGCTCTTGTTGAGCAACTGGTCGTAGATGCTGTTGAACGCAGGGCTGTATGTGCTTGCAAACATACTCTGTGTGAGTCCAGCGTCAGCATTTTCGAAACTAACAGACACATTGATGTCGTTGCAAACCTTTATGGTCTTTGCCGCTGCATTGTAGGCAACCGGACGGATTGTCAGTTTGCCAAGACGCAAACCGCACATAGTTCCCAAATACTCTACCGAAGCAATTTCGTCGGTGGTATAGGTGTCGCGTGCGTATGCGGCTTCGTTGACAACATATTCCACGGTCGTAGGATCGATGTTCTTTGCAACGGGAGCCTGTTTTGCCGTTAAGGTATTGATGTCGTAGTCGGCCAACGTGTACTCCGATTCTGAATATCCGTTTACGGTTACAACTGGCGTTGCACCCTGCGGAATTGCAATCATCCTTGTAATCATCGGAAGTGTTGGAGAACCCAAATCTCCGTATGGGAATGAACCGTCGATGTAGATTTCGGAGAAATCGCCTTTTTCGTTTGAAATAGCATTACTCTCAATAGAATTGAATGAAAATGTGGTGCTGAATCCTGACATGCTGTTGGATTGAAGCAGAGCACTTCTTTGGGTTGTTGGGGTCAGCGGGATACGCCCGTTCTGCGAAAATGCAAAGCTGCACATCGCACATAAGACCACCAAAAATAACAGTCGTTTCATAAAAATGAAAAATTTAAAATTAGCCTTGCTAAGATAGGCTTTTTTTTTGAATTACTTTTGTGTGAATTTGTAAAATTATATTTATGCATGAATTTTTTTGCACAAAACTGCATAAATGACTCTTTTTTCAGAATCCATTTTCATAAAATAAACTCTATTTTATAATTCATTTATTTTGACGATTAATACAAGTCCGATGGTTTAGCGCTTCCAAACTTGAGACGCTCTATTGTTGGGTCGTTGATGAAATCGTCGCGCTTGATTTTTGCTCCGCGCACAATATAGTTCTCGATGAACCACATCGACTTGTCAAAATCGTCGTACATGCGGGCTGCCACTTCGTGGCCGAGGTCGTCGTAACGCACAATGTAGTACGGATAGCCAAATTTTTCGAAACGCGGAGCTATCTTGCTACTGCCTATAAATCCCACATTAAACAATTTTATCTGCTTGTAGGTTACTAGTCGGTCCGATGTGCCATGAAGCATCATTGTTGGGGCAGGAGCGTGTTCGCGATATTTTACCTTGCCCTTTTTCGAGTATATTGCTCCAGCAAACGACATTACGCCGGCATAGTGGAAGTCGTCGGGCAGTATTTGTCCTATCTTGGTTTTGTTGCACAGCTCGTAGTCGGCCTGCAGTACGGTAATTGCACCAGCACTCGAGCCTGATGTTATAATTTTGCGGCTGTCGATCTGCAATTCCTTCTCATGGTCGATTAGGTATTTTGTTGCTGTAATCAAATCTTCGGCAGCCATGGCAATTGCATTTTCGAGAGGTTTGCGGTTAAAAGCTCCGATGTTTTTTGCACCTTTCAATCCGAGCCTATAGTCTATTGCCACGACGTTGAAGTTGTTTTCGACCAGTTTGGCATAGTATGGGAAATAATATTCGTCGTTGCGGTTTCCGCCTATGAATCCGCCTCCAAAAACGAATATAACAGTGTAGTTGTCTGCCGAATTTGCCGACTTATAAAAGTCGAGATATAGCGAACTGTCGCGCTTTACATATTCGTATGTTGCGGTGGGTTTTATTTGTGCATTTGCGCATAGCGATGCTATTATTGCAAAAAAACTTAACATTAATGTTTTTGCTGTCTTATACATATATTTTAGGGTTTTATTATGGTATGAATACGTTTTCTATATGTTCCAGCTTGTACTCGTTGCCGATTACAAAAATGGCGATCTCGTCGAATCGGATTTCACAGTCTAGGCCCGATTGTCTTGCATACGCATCGGCTGCTGTTGTAAGGAATTTTATTTTGTTTGGGGTTATGAAGTCCGATGCGCTGCCATATTGCTCCGAACTGCGGGTTTTTACTTCAACTATTGCAAGTATGTTGCCCTTCTGTGCAATAATGTCTATTTCCTTATGCATGAATCGCCATTGGCGCTCGAGTATTTGGTAGCCTTCCGATGCGAGACGTTTTGCGGCGATATTTTCACCGAGATTTCCGAGTTCGTTGTGAGCTGCCATGTTAGTTTTCGGGTTTGGCTTCGGCTGGTTGTTCGTTGCTTTTGCCTGTGCAATAAATTTCAATTGCAACTATCATGGCGGCAAAACCCCAGAATGGCACTGCTATTTTGTCGATGTCGAGGAAGTTGTTGAGTGCACCATGTATGAAATATGTAACAAGTCCGCACAATGCTGCTGCTACAATCATCTTCAATTTCTTGTCGGTAAGTTTATGGTAGGTCCGGGTTCCAGTAATGTATATGATTATGCAGATTAGTATGTAGTTAAGCATTCCCAGTAATCCCGATTCGGCTAGTGATCCTAGATACTCGCTGTGGGCGTTGCCTCCGTCGCCTGCGTTGGTGCTTATGATTGTCTTTTCGTCGGAATGCTGGAATGGTGCATATTTGAATTGATATGTTCCTGGTCCCCATCCAAATATCGGTTTTTCCTTGAACATTCGGATTGCGCAGTTCCATCTGTTGATACGTTCGAGGTTAGATGCGTCGGATGTGATGTTGCTTATCGACTTTATGTGTTTCGAGAAATCGGTTGACGACTCAACCTTGTTGCTTTCCATCTTGACGAATATCTGAGTTTGGAAAAGAGTAATTCCAACAATTCCAACAATTGCTACGGCAAACACCAGCTTGTTGCTGATTTTAAACCTAAGTATAAAGTACATGGCCAAAGCTCCAACAAGGCTTATCCATGCGGCGCGTGTGTATGAGAATATAAGTCCAACCACAAATATTGCCAGCAATGCCAGCGACAATATTCTTTGTTTCTGGCTTATATCTTTCGAGAATATGCTTCCAATAAGGAAAGGTATGAACATTGCTATTGCTGCGCCATATGATGTGTGGTCGTTGAAAAACGGGGTCATTATTCCGTTTGCTATGTGCTGGTCGAAATTATATGCGGAATGTTTTATCAGTGTATATATTATAAGTATGGCAAACGGCAAGATATATAGGTACATGAACCGGTACATGTTTTTGGGTTCCTTGAACATCACTATGCCTAGGAAGAAAAACGGTCCGATGAACCATAGCGAAGCTATAAAGCATTTAAGTGAGACAAGCGGCATTGTGCTTGTGCATACAGTAACAAGGTGCCATAGCAGATATATGAATATCATTATCGAAAGCGGGTGTTTCAGCACCTGTTTGTCGTACTTGTGTTCGAGCAGCAATTTCAGTAGGAAGATGAGTAAAATTGCAACGAACAATGGCTCTGTGGGAATGTCGATGTTGAAAGGTAGGTGCGGATAGAATATTTTCAGTGGCACCGAAAGAGGAATGCACAGAACCGAAAAGAGCAAAGCTTTGTCGAGAGAGAAGAATATTCCCGCAACTACTATAAGTGCAAGGGGAAGAAGGTTGAACATATAGCTCTGGAATTTCACTATCATGAAGCAGTCGATGATAATGAAAATGGCAGCAATTGCGTAGAATAGTATTATTTTAGTCTTGCGTGTCAATTTCTTCCTTGGGTTTTCTGCAGCCTTCTATTATTGCAATTGCTATTATTCCAATAAGGCAACCGCCTAGACCCGCCAGAAGGGTGATAATCCAGCGTACGGGATAAAATTTCTTGTCGGCTACATAAGGCTTCGATATTATGTGTGAATACGACTGCTCCTTGTTGATGTCGCGGCGAGCATCCTCACAAATTTTCAGGTCCTTGTTGTAGCGTTGTATTGTGTTGGTTAACAGCGAGTCGGTCTTGGCATATTCGGCTCCATATATTTGCCAGTTTTTTAAGATTGCGTCGTTGTTCAAACGTCCCAGAGCAGCACCCTCGCTGTAAGCTTTTGTTTGCGATTCTTGATCGATAAGGCCATATTCGGTTCTGTATTTCTTAATTACTTCCGAGAGGCTGTCGATTATATGCTCTTTTTCTTTTGCAGATTTGCTGTATATATCCAAAACTTCTTCCGATTTTAATGCATTTAATTTTAGAACAAATTTATCATAAAATTCAATAATCGAGTTTACCATATTGGCAGCAATCTGAGGATCTTCATCACATACTGTTATCGTTATGGCATCGTTAGAAGTTTTTTCGAAAAATACATTGCTGTTGTATTGCGACATAATCTTAGCCAACGAATTATTTTCGGTAGAATCAATGCCGTAGTGTGAATATAATTCGTATTTTTCTATTATTTGGAATTTTATGTCATCGGAGCCTAACACTTCGAGCATATGTTCCGATTCCGATTCGTCGGACATGCAAACAATGTTGGCAGGGTATAGTGTTGCCGCCGACTTATATTTTGGATGTATGAAATATGGTCCTGAAAATACTAGTCCAAGAATAGCCGATGCTACGGTAATTATCAGCAAATGCCATTTCCATCTTGCAATAAGTCCGAAAATGCTTTTTGTTTTGAAATAACTTTCCATGGTTTCGTAATTTGGTAATAGTATTTTATTAAAAATCTTTCTGCTACATCCTTTCCGTTCTTGTGCCGGAGTATTATTTATTAAAGTTATTTTTTTTTTAACGGTTCAATTATTGCAAGTACAATCAATGCTAAGAAGAATGATGCCAATACGGTCGACAGGACTATGAGCCAGCGTATCGGATATGATTTCTTTTCGGCTTTTTCAGCCTTGTTCACAATGAATGCGTTTGGCAGGTCCTGCTCGAGTTCGATCATTGCTTCGCGATACTTGTTCTTGCGCAAGGTTAGTGTCTGTACTTCCTCGGTCAGGCGTTCCTTAAGTATTGAATGTGCGCTACCATACTTTGCAAGGGTGTCGAGTTTTGCCTCTATTTCCTTGATGTTGCGGGCGTTGCCACTTGCCAAAGCAATAGCATACTGTTCGCTGTACATTTCGGTCTGTGACCTTACGTCTATCACGCCAAGCATGCTCAGGTATTGCAGTGAGTCCTTGATGTTCTTTACTGTAGCATCCTGTTCGCGGTACTCACGTTCTACAATCTTCAAAGCTTTGTAAGCCCTTTCGCGCTGCATGCGTGCGTATACGGTATCAAGCAGGTATGAAATGTCGTTGGCTATCATGGCTGCAGTATCAGGACTTTCATCGAGCACTGCCGTAAAGCTTGGTATAAAGGTATTTTGTGTCGGGCTTCAGTCCGTAATGTTCGATTAGGTTGTACTTCTCGATGATGCGGTTTCTGATGTCATTAGACTGAAGCACTTGCATCAGCTGTTCCACTTCCTCGTTTTCGCCAAACTGCAACAGACCCTTCTGTGTGGTGCCGTCGGCAGCTAGTGTCTGTGATACAGATGTAGAGTTTGCCGGGTACAATACAACCGTCGATTTGTATCGTTCGGGTATGGTGTAGCTTATTATTACCGAAGCAACAAAGGCTACGACGCAAACAACAAGCAGATGTTTCCACTTCTTAATTATTAGAAGCAGAACATCTGATGCGTTGAATGTGCTTTTATTGTCGTTTTCGTTCATGTCAAAAACACGTAATGACATTATTTTGCTCTTTCGGCGTATTCCTTTGTACGGGTGTCAACCTTAATCTTTTCACCTATTTCGATGAACAGAGGAACCATAATCTGAGCGCCAGTGTCGATTGTTGCAGGCTTCAGTGCGTTGGTTGTAGTATCGCCCTTGAGACCTGGTTCGGTGTAGGTAACTGTTGCCTCGATAAATGGAGGAAGTTCGCATGAGAGTGGAGTTTCGGTTTCGGCATGAACCACTACTTCTACATCCTGACCTTCCTTGAGGAATTCAACTCCGTCGATAACATCTTCGGGAATAGCTATCTGCTCGAAAGTCTCCATGTGCATGAAGTTGTAGCCCATATCGTCCTTATATACAAATTGGTACGGACGGCGTTCGATTCTTACCGGGTTTATCGATGCACCCGAGTTGAAAGTCTTGTCGATGGTCTTTCCGTTTTCGAGGCTCTTAAGCTTTGTACGGACGAATGCTCCGCCTTTTTGCCTGGTTTTACATGCTGAAAATCAACCACAAGGTAAAGCTTTCCTTCGAGTTCCATTGCTAAACCTTTTCTAATGTCTGCTGTTGTTGCCATATAAATGTATTACTAAAATTAGGGTGCAAAGATAATCACTTTTATTTTTTTATTATATGTATTTGTCAAAAAAAATACTTTTTGCATCGAATAAACATAACAACATAACAATTGTTGCATTTCGCAAACGAAATAAACCTTACTTTTGCGCATCGAAAATGATGTACGATGGAATGTAGTTTTTGTCCACGCAATTGCAAGGTAAACCGTGCCGAACAGGCTGGTTTCTGCCGAGTTAAAGGTCTTACCATTGCCCGTGTAGGAATACACGAGTGGGAGGAGCCGTGCATTTCGGGAACACACGGAAGCGGAACGATTTTCTTCTCGGGATGCAACCTGCGCTGCATCTTCTGCCAGAACGATGCAATTTCGCGCTCGGCATACGGCAGGGAAATTTCGGTTGATACGCTCGGCAAACTTATGCTTTACCAGCAAAGTGTTGGTGCCGAAAACATTAACCTCGTCAGTAGATAAAAATTCCTGTCGTCTACAACAGCAACGGCTACGAATCGGTTGAACAGTTGCGCCGCCTCGAAGGGCTTGTCGATGTGTATCTGCCCGACCTCAAGTATGCCGACAACAGCCTTGCGGTGGAATATTCGTCGGCACCAAATTATTTTGAAACGGCAACTGCTGCCATTGCCGAGATGAAACGCCAGCGACCTAAAAATGTCTTTGTAAACGGAATGCTACGCCGTGGCGTAATAGTTCGCCACCTTGTGCTGCCTGGCAACCTCGACAACAGCAAGCGCGTGCTCGATTACCTAGCATCGTTCGACCGCAACATCTATGTAAGCCTTATGGCTCAATATTTTCCAACGAAAGATGTCAAGAACCATCCCTTGCTCGGTCGCACCATCACGCAGAGCGAATACGATGAAATATCGGCCCATTTCAAGCAATGCGGTCTGCACAACGGGTATTTCCAGGAATTAAGCAGCAATTCGGAGGAATATGTGCCCGATTGGTCATTGGAAAAATTGGATGGAATAATTAGAAAGGTTTAACTTCGTTGAGGGCTTCGCCGTTCTATGCCTGCGGCGTTTGATGGCTTCGCCGTTTGAATGGCTGAAGCCGTTTAACTTCGTTGAGGGCTTCGCCGTTCTTGTTGCGGCGTGGCCACCGCGACAGTACAATGTTTAATTAATGATTGTAGCGGCGCAATGATTTGCACCGAATCAATTTCAAAATCTGTAGAGCCGTTGCGTGCAACGGCTAACGTCAAAAAAAAACCGAAATGTGTTGCTTGTGAAAAAATTTTGCCAAATCAAAAATGGAGATTACCTTTGTAAAATAATGGTTCGATATTTTAATTTTAAATAGTATAAATATGAGAAAGAACATTTTGTTTGCAATCGTATTGCCGTTGTCGCTGGCAATGGCAGGTTGTGGTGGCGCTACTACACACAGCATCAACCTTCAGGAAAACAATACATCGGCAACCGATGAAGAAAAATCTGAAGTTGAAAAAGCAATCGAAGCATCCGATTTTCCGTGGTATTTCCCCGAAGAGGCCAAGAACGAGGGTCTTGCCGAAGGACAGACAGTTTTGTCAATACATTCGTTCTATCCGGACAAGCTAAAGGAATCGAACGATCCAGCTGAAGAAACCTATATCTTTTACAATGCTACACTCAAGAGCATAGGCGAAAAATCGTCGGTTGTGTCAAGCATGGGACAGGACATCGAAATGCCTAATGCACTGATTATTCCTATTCCGCAGGGACAGACTGCAAAGAAGGGCGACATTGTGCTCACTTGGTGGCAAAGCGGTTCGGGAATGGAACGTGCAATCGTTACCGACGACTCAAATCCCGCATCGCCAAAGGTTTGCTATCTCGACATGGACTGGAAGGACGACGGAAAAGGTTTTGCAAACGATCACAACAACGAGCAACTGCGTCCCAACACATTTGTAGTCCTCAAGAATAACGAATGGCAGCCCGGCGCACAAGTTACCGTCAATGCCGATGGAAGCTACAAGATTTTCACCCTCATAAATGCAGCCGACAAGTATTTGCTCCTGTCGGGTTGGGCTGGAAAAATAACCGTATATAAGAAGGAATTCTGCAAGGTTGTTCCGCTCAATCAGGACATAAATGTCGGTGACGAAGTGATGGCTAATTTTGTTGGAAGCTTCAGAACTGGCTACAAGGTTACAAAGATTGACAAGAAGATTGGTCGCGTTTGGGCAACCGACTAGTACGGCGAAACCAAGATTTTCAGCATCTTGGATGTTCTGAAGGAAGAATAATCAGTAAAAGCAATAAAAAAAGCCCCAATTTGGGGCTTTTTTATTATTTCTTTGATTCCATCTTGAACTTCATGTATTCGTCGGTGAGAACCTTTTTTGTGTAGAGAGGAAATTCCCCTTTCATCATCCAGTCGTAATATGCCGAATCCTTGCGGAAGACGTCTGTCAAAAGCAAGCCTTTGTACTTTCCAAAATTGACTACAACATTGTGGTCGGCATCGTAAACGAGCCGTCCCATGAAATCGGCATTATTGTTGTAAGATGAGAATTTTGAGATTTCTTGGATGTCGTTGCCAATGTCGGCATAGCGTTCGAGCTGAGCTTTGAAAACCTCGTAGGTGGCATCGGTGTCGGCGTTTGCAGAGTGTGCATTTTCGAGGTCACCATTGCAGTAGAACTTGTATGCTGCCGATAGGTTGCGAGGTTCCTTCTTCATGAAGATGCTCATCACGTCAACGAAATTCCTTTTTTTCAGGTCAAAATCAACCCCAGCACGGATAAATTCTTCGGCAAGTAAAGGCACGTCAAACTTGTTGGAGTTGTATCCTGCAATGTCGGCATCGGCGAAAATTTGCATCAATTCCTTTGCCAGTTGCTTGAAAGTAGGGCATCCTGCAACATCTGCGTCGCTAATTCCGTGTATTGCCGTCGATTGTGGCGGAATTGGAATTTCTGGATTTATGCGATATGTCTTCCTTAGTTCATTTCCGTTGGGATGAACTTTTATTATGGAAATTTCTACAACCCTATCGGTGGCGATGTTAATGCCTGTGGTCTCAAGGTCGAAAAATACTATCGGCTTATGAAGTTGAATTCTCATATACATATAAAAAAAGATTACCCGAAAAATTCGGGTAATGCATTATTTTTTTGTTTTACATTTTGTTTATCATCATCGGCATCAGCAACATCAGGACTTCCTCGTCGGGATTTTCGTTGTCCTTCGGAAGGATAATTCCTGCGCGTGTAGGATCCGAAAGCTTGATGGTGACTTCTGGAGTCTGAATGTTGTTGAGAATTTCGACAAGGAAATTCGACTTGAATCCGATTTCCATTTCATCGCCTTCGTACTGGCATGCAATGTGTTCACGTGCCGAAATCGAGAAGTCCATATCCTGAGCCGACATTTCGAGCGATGCACCCGAAATCTTGAGTCCAACGAGGTTGCTCGACTGGCTTGCGAACATACCTACGCGGCGCAACGAAGTAGAAAGGTTTACTCTATCTACTACAAGAGTATTCGGATTTTCGCGTGGGATTACCGAATTGTAGTTTGGATATACGCCTTCGAGCAGACGGCATACAAGGCGTATCGAGCCGAATGAAAATACTGCGTTCTTTTCGTCGAATTCGAGGAGAACGTCTTCGGCTGCTTTCGGCAATATGCCCTTCAGTATGTTGGCAGGCTTCTTTGGCAGGATAAACGAGCTTTCGGTCGGAATCTTGACGTCCCTGCGGGTGTATTTTACAAGCTTGTGTGCATCGGTAGCAACAAAGTTAATTCCCGATTCCTGGAGTTCGATGAATATACCGTTCATTATCGGGCGAAGTTCATCGTCGCCAGTTGCAAATATCGTTGAATTGATACCATTGTACAATACGTCGTGGTTGATGCTTGTACTTATGGTCTTGTCGGCTTTCAACTGAGTAGCTTGCGGAAAATCGGCACCGTCAACACCAACAAGAGTATATTTACCGTCGGCAGACTCCATGTCGATTCTGTTGTCTTCGGTGTTGATGTTGAATGTAAGTGGCTGCTCCGAAAATTCCTTGAGGATTTCGAGGATTTTCTTTGTGTCGGTAGCAATAACGCCATTGCCATCGTAGTTTTCGAGAGGCAATGTTGTGCTGATAGTGCTTTCGAGGTCGCTTGCAGTGATTTTTAATATTCCATCTTCGACAGACAACAATACGTTGTCGAGAATAGGAAGAGCATTCTTCGAATTAACAACCCTGCTTACTATTTGAAGCTGCGACAAAAGCTGTGAACTTGAAATTACAAAATTCATATATTTTTACTTTTAAGTTTTTAAAATTATAAGGGCGTAAAATTACAAATTATTATTGAAACTGGCACACAAAAATTGTTTTTTTTGTTCGTGCCGACTAACAATCTAAAATTGTAATCTTTTTACGGCGTTTGTATTTCCTTTATGACATTGACACCTTCTCGTCTTGCTCCGAAAAAGTCGGATTTGTAGAATGTTATCGGATCGATGATAGGATATTGTAGTATTACAACCTCGCCATTGTCAAGAATGCCATAAAGGTTGTCGATGTCGTATTCGAACAAGTTGCCTTGGGGGTCGAAAAGTCCTGATGTATTTGGACGGCGGTAGGTCACAAGCTTGTTTTTGGCACCGGTTTTGTCCTCTACCGTAAAAGAAGCCATCATTTGGGTTTTCTGCAGACTATCGCGTTTGTGCGCTTGCAGGCTGTCGAGTATGAAAGTTTCGAAGCCTACGAACTTTATGCGGCTTACAAATTCCTTTACGCGCAATGTGTCGAATGGAACATCGATGCTACTGCCGTCGATATTTCTGAGATTGTAGTCGTTTTCGCCAAGTCGCTCGGCAATGAACGATTCATCCTTGTCTGGGTATTCCACATATACTTTGGCAATGTCTTCGATATTGTAGTTGAATGCTATGCGCTCGCGCCATTCCGACAATTCCGGCAAGTAGTGCACGGTAAGGTATCCGGTGAATCCCGGACGCGACACAATGAACGGCAGGTCGGAATTCTCGAGAATCATGTATGCACCATTGTTGTCTTCGGTTACACCGCCTACATAGTAAACCTTAATGCGTTCGTCGCCCTGGTATATTTCGACCTTTATGCCTTGCACAGCAAGGTCTTTCATCACGCGTTCGAGCTTAGCCGACGATACAGGCGAAGTCACCTCAACTTTCTTAATAGTAGTAAGCAAATTGTTTACAAAATCGCGACGAGCTGTATATTTTTGGTTTACAGTCCAATGGTCGTCTGCACGCTCAAGTGTAACAGCCGAGCCCTGCTTGTTGGCAAGAAATATCTTGGTTATGGATGCCGTATCTTCTACGGCAAAGTCGCGGAGCGTACGCTGCGGGTCGTAGTTTCTTACAAAATATATTGCAATCGAGACTCCTATCAGGATTACGATTACAATGAGAAGCAACAGGTTGGTTTTCTTCATTTTATTTTTCCTTCTTTGAGTATTTTATTTTGCGTAACACTATCATTGTCAATCCAATAAACAACACTATAAGTACAGGAGCTATTGAATTTATGCATATCCACATGATCTTTTCCGACCTTACTTTTGTGGCATTTAAGGTGCGGCTTTTCAGCTCTCTCATTCTGAGAGAGATAAGTCCTTCATCGGCGCACAGGTAGTTGACGCAGTTCACTATGAACTGTGTGTTTCCGGGTGTATACTGCGCATCGTAGTATTTGTCGTAGCCGAGCGGATAAGGCTGAACCTTGTCGCCCATACGTTTGGTCTCGTTGCGGATGAAATCACCGTCGGAAATTACTATCATCTGCGTCGCTTTGCTTCGTTCCTTGAACTTGAAATCTTTGTTGTCTGTCAATTCTGGCGGAAGCCTGTTTGCAAAGTTCGACTTGAATTCTCCGTCAAGCAGCACCGCTATTGGAATATTAGGCTTGTTGAATGTGAGCATCTCTGGTTTCTCGCGTAGGATGTCGAGGCTAATCTCTACCGGATGCGACAACGCCTTGGAGTATGGAGACGTTCTTAACAATATGGTTTTCTTTACATTAGGATCTTCACCGACGGTATCTATCGAACTTACGAAGCAGGTGCGCATCACGTCGAGGTTCTTTACAAGCTGATGCTCGAGCAATGTGTCTGGAACTATGAGCGGGAAATAGTACCATGGCTTTGGCTCGAATTGCGGTTTGCCCTCCACAGTGTTCACGCACACAGGAATTTGCAGGCAGCGTAAGTCCTGAATAAGGTCGGGATTTATGCGCACACCGTAGTTGAAAAGCTGGTCGCTCAGGTTGATGTCGTTCATCAGGGCCATGGCGGTCGGATGGTTGTTGAGACTGTCCATGTCGAACTGCATCCATTCCACAAGCCAGATAACCTTTCCGCCATTCATTATGTACTGGTCGATTATGTACTTGTCGCGCTCGTTGAACCTTTTCTGCGGCTTGGCTATCACTACGCATCCGTAGTCGTCGAGTGCAGTAAGGCTTCCGTTCATGTCGACACGTTCGATGCGGTAGTATTTCGATAGCGACGACATGATGTCGTAGGTGCGGTTCTCGTCGAGTTCGTCATGCCCTTCGAGGAAGGCAACCTTGTGTATCTGGCGGCTCGATAGCATCCATATTGCATGAACGAACTCGCGTTCGAGCTCGGTGGTGCTGAGCATGGTGTATGGAGTATTTCCCGAAACGCTGTTGGTAAGCAGGTTCACGGGAAAGTCCTTTTCCTTGTATTTTACCAAAGCGCCGGCGAAAATTATCTTTTCCGATCCGCCCATGCCTTCTTCTTGCACTATATATGTGGGATTCAGACCTTTGTTGTATAGTTGTGCAAAGATTTTCTTCTTCTCAAGCGGCTCAACCTCCTCTTCGTCGGAGAGGAATCCGAACCATTTTTGCACGAAACTTTGCTCCTCACCGCTATGTTCGGTAAAAGGATTCTTGAATTCGTAGCGTATATTGCTGGAGTAGCGGCAGAGGTTCTTCATGAAGTCGTCTACCGTACGCTGGTAGCGAACGAGTTCGGCTGGCAATTCCTTGTCCTTGAGGAATATCTCAATATATATATCATCGTCGATACTATCGAGGACCTGCTTTGAGAAGTCGGATATAGAAAAGCGTTTCTCCTTTGTAAGGTCGGCACGGAAAAACACCTGCGACGACAATACATTTAATATTATTATAAGTGCAATAATAAGAATTGCCTGAAATATGTTCTGGTTGCGGTTCTGACGACGCATCTGTGAAAAGGATTTCCTGTTTTCTGTTTCGTTTTTCATGTTGTGTCCTCCTACCATTTGCGACTTTCGAGTCTGAGTTTAGAAAAGAAAACAAATAATGCTATCACGCTGAGGAAATATATAATGTCGCGCGAATCTACTACGCCACGGCTAATGGAGCTGTAGTGGTCGTTGATGCCGAGCGATTTTACGAAATCGGTTCCTGTTCCCGATGTAACCAGATCCGACAGCAGGTCGAATCCGAGGTAGAACAAGAAGCAAAAAACTATTCCGAGCAGGAACGACACTATCACATTTTTCGACAGCGAACTTGCAAAAATTCCTATTGAGGCATACACGGCACCGAGGAAGAAAAGTCCGATGTACGAACCTATTATTGCTCCGTAGTCGACATTTCCAACCGGGTCGGCAAGCAAGTTTATCGAAATAAGGAAAAGCAACGTGGGCAATAGTGCTATAAGCACGAGTACAACGGCTGCAAGATACTTTGCCATTACAATCTTGAATTCCGAAATTGGACGGGTTAGCAAAAGCTCCATATTTCCTGTGCGGAGTTCATCGGCAAACATGTTCATGGTAATTGCCGGAACAAGGAATAAAAACACCCATGGCGAAATCAGGAAAAGCGTGTCGATGTTGGCTGCATTTACCTGAAAAATATTGAAGTTGGTGGGGAAAACCCACATGAATAGGCTGACAATCAGCAAGAACACCGCAATTACAAGGTATCCGATTGCCGAACTGAAAAAGCCTTTTATCTCCTTTAAGAATAAAGTGTACATTTTTGTGTGTATAAGACAAACTGCAAAAGTAATTCATAATTGTGAAATGGAGAAAAAAAATTTGGATGCCGCCGTTTCAGTGGCTGACGCCGTTTATGGGCAAAAGGCTGACAGGCTTGCAGGCTTGCAGTCTTTTAGCCTTTTCGCCCCATTTGCATCTTGTCGCCTAACCAGAAACCTTATTTAGGCATTGACACATTGTCAATTATCCATTATCAATTAAATTTTAAATCGCACTTCGTGAATCGTAAATAATTTTTATCTTTGCAACTTATTATTTGCAATTTCCGCAAGCGGACTTCACGAAAATTGCAAGATGTTAAATATGAGGTCCTTAATTGGAGTTTATCAAATGATGAAAAAATTATTTTTATGGGCATTATTGGCTGTTTTTACGCTGCCAATATTTGCAAAGCATGTTGACGTTGAGACAGCCAAAACTGTTGCCAGAACATTCTGGGAGCAGAACCTTGGAAAACAGACACGAGCAACATTCAGCGATGTCGCATCGCAGACTGAGTTTACTAAATTTTACATCCTAAACACTGGCGATGGTTTTGTAATCGTATCGGCTGACGACATTGCAGTTCCTATCTTGGGATATTCGGATGCAGGCAATTTCGATCCACAAAACATTCCAGTTAATATGTACGAATGGCTCCAAGGCTACGAGAACGATATCAATCGTGCCATTAGCGATGGTGTTTCCACATCGGCAGAAACTGCAGCCAACTGGACAAAACTGAGCAGAGGTCAGGGACTCTCACCAAAGCGCAGCAGATCGGTAGAAGCTCTTGTCTCGACAAAATGGAACCAGAGTGCGCCATTCAACAATCTTTGCCCATACGACAGCAGTCACGGCGAACGCACAGTAACAGGCTGTGTGGCTACCGCAATGGCTCAGATTATGAAATACTGGAATTACCCGACACAAGGTAATGGCACTCAGACATATACCCACGAAACATACGGTCAGCAAACAGCAAACTTCGGTTCTACAACCTACGACTGGAACAATATGCTGAATACGTATTCGAATTCGGCAACGCAGGCGCAAAAGAACGCAGTGGCAACACTTATGTACCATTGCGGCGTGGCAGTAATGATGGACTACGGTGTGAGCAGCACAGGCGGTAGCGGTGCAGTAACTGTAGGTTCAAGCAATGGAACTGCCGAATATGCACTCAAGACCTACTTCCTCTACAAAAATACACTTAATGGTTGCCGCAGAAGCGACTACACAGATCAAGCATGGAAAAACATGCTGAAAACCGACCTCGATGCCAGCAGACCGGTTATTTATACAGGTAGAGGCGAAGGTGGCGGACACTGCTTTATTTGCGACGGATACAACAACAACGACCAGTTCCATTTCAACTGGGGATGGGGCGGTTATTGCGACGGCTTCTATGCAATTAACAGTCTGGAACCAGGTACAGGTGGAATCGGTAGCGGAAATGGAACATACAACGAAAGCCAGTCGGCAATATTCGGCATAGAACCGAATGCCGGTCTTTTTGCAATTCCAAATGCACTTACATTCTCTGGCCTTGGCGACAGCAAGACATTTATGGTTCGTTCGAGCACAGCTTCGAGCCAGTCGTGGTCGGCAAGCTCAAACCAGTCGTGGCTGACTATTAGCCCATCTACAGGCGCAGGCAGCGGAGCAAATACCACCGTCACAGCCACAGCAAGCCGCAACAATACAGCCAACGAACGTACTGCTACAGTAACTATAACACAGGGAAGCGCAACGACAACGGTAACTATCGTTCAGCCAAGCGGTATCGCAAATAACCCTGGATGCTTCGGATACGATGGCAGTTTTGACACATACAAGCCCCTTGAGCAGGGAAACATGGTAGTTTTATGCAGCGAAGGTTACGGCTACTATACTACTGGACATGCAGTTACAAAGGTTAGATTCACCACATACGACGGAGGATTGACATCAGGTTATACAAATTACACTAACAATAGCTTTACAATAAAGATTTACGAAGGCGGAAGCACCGAATCGCTCAGCAGCGGATATACATCTAATATTGCTGGAGCAATGGGAACACAGGTATATTCACAAAATTATACTCAGGCCTATTCCGGTGAGCAGGAAGTAACACTCAACACACCTTATATAATAAATGAGAATAATAATTTCTGGATTGCAATAGTAGCAAACGGCAAGACCTTGTTTGCCCTGAAGAGAATTGCATACGGTTCTCCTATTTCTGCACAAAACTATGAAGGAAGTTCAGAAGCCTTCGATGGAAAATATCTATATTCCGACACAGAAAATGGAACCGATTACCTTAATTTGAACACTTCTGCATATTATACCGATGATACAGAGAGCGCATTACAATTATACACTCTCGATTTCGAATTATCATTCTGCACCATCGACCCGTCGTTGCTTTCTGTAACACCAGAGACTCTCGATTTTGCATCTGAAGGCGGAAGTTTGAACTTTACTGTTAAGGCTAACAACAATGTTTCGACAAGATGGAATGCTAGTTCGAGTGCTTCGTGGCTAACTCTTTCGGCAACCTCAGGAAACGGCAGCGGAGCAACTACAACCGTAACAGCAACCGCAACCGAAAATGTAAGTGGCTCGGACAGAACTGCGACTATAACCATAACGCAAGGTTCCGAATCAAAGGTTATAACAGTAACCCAACCCGACGGTTCGTTTGCAAATCCAAACATGTGGTATGGAAATACGGAATCTAGTTCTTTTACCCGTTTCACAAGCGGACAGCAGATAATAATTAGACCAGAAAACTATGGAAATTATGAGGCTGGAAACAAAATCTTGAAAGTAAAGTTTTCTACATATAACGGTTTGCAGACAAGTTACACCGACTATGTCAACACGAACTTTACAATCAAGATTTACGAGGGCAGCAGTATGGATGCCAGCCTTACAAACAATGGTTCAACTACGGCTGTAAATGCTTGTCTTGGTCAAGAAGTTTATTCGCAGAACTATACTGCAGAAAGTTTCAGCAGTAGCGAATATTCCAGAGACCATATCGTAGATCTTGAAACTCCATATACTATACGTGCAGGCGTTAATTTCTGGATTGCAGTGGTGGTAAATGGAAATACATTAGTCCTCTTTGACAGGGTAAATGTAGGCGATCCAATTGATTTATCCAACTATACAACAAGTATGGGTGTGGCTGCTGCATCAGGAAATTATCTGTATACAGCAGCTAGCGGCAATACAGATGTTTTGAAATTGAATTATTATGCATACTATGTAAATAATCAAACAGCAGTACAGACGGCAACTAATGAATATGCTCTTTCATATTACATTTCCGATGGTAATACCCCTTATGTGGAATCATCTGACGTGGAAGCATGGTTGCTTGATGATGGCGTATCGCCACATTATGATGCAGAAACAAACATATCAATCGGTGCAACCGACGACATTGTAATATATCCTGTTGCCCACAACCAGGGACCTGAAACAACAACAGAAACCATATCGACAGCAATAAAAGTAGGATCAGAAACAATTGATGAAGAGTCGTTCAATGTAGCATTGGGAGAAGGTTATTTCGCATGGATATACGGATCGGCACACTCATATACAATTACCGCAGAAACTCTTAATCAAATGGTTATAACTGGAACTTTCGATGTTTGCTTGCATGTAAATTATTCTGGTTTTGACCCGAACTTATCAAACAATGTTTCTTGTATAACCGTAACACGTGCAACTCCGAGCTTTACGATTTCGGCAAGCGCAACACCAACAGCAGGCGGAACTGTAACAGGTGCAGGAACCTACGAATTGGGAGAAGGCGTAAACCTTGTAGCAACACCGAATGCTGGCTACAGATTTACAAACTGGACCGAAAACGGAAACGTAGTTTCTACAGCTGCAAGATACCAGTTTACTGCTAATTCGAACCGCACTCTTGTTGCAAACTTCACACAGATAACCTACAACGTTACAGCAACAGTCGATCCTGCCAACAGCGGCACAATCAGTGGTAACAACAGTCCATATAATTATGGTGCAACCGTTTCGCTTACAGCCAATGCAAATACGGGCTATACTTTCGTAAACTGGACAGATGAGGATGCCAACGTTGTATCGACACTTTTGAACACGGTCAGACAGTAACGGTTACTGCAACTGCAAATACTGGTTATACATTTACCAACTGGACAGAAAACGGTACTGTGGTTTCAACCAACGCACAATACTCGTTTACTGCAACCCAAGCTCGCAACTTGGTTGCTAATTTCCAAATCAATACCTATAATATTACTGCTACAGTAAATCCAAGTTTAGCAGGAAGCGTTTCGGGAACAGGTAGTTACAATCATGGACAGTCTGTAACGCTCAATGCAACAGCAAACACGGGTTATACATTTGCAAACTGGACCGAAAATGGTTCTGTTGTTTCTTCAAATGCTCAGTACACGTTTACTGCAACTAGCAACAGGTCGTTGGTTGCTAACTTTGAACCAATTGTATACACAATCGCAGCAAGCGCAAGCCCAGCTGCTGGCGGAAATGTTTCAGGTGCTGGAGATTATCCATTCGGACAGACAGTAACTCTCAATGCAACAGCAAACACAGGCTACACATTTACCAACTGGACCGATGGCAATACGGTTGTTTCTACCGATGCAAACTACTCGTTTACAGTATCCGGCAACAGAACTTTGGTTGCTAACTTTACAATCAACACATATACAATCTCTGCAAGTGCAAATCCAACTGAAAGCGGAACCATTAATGGTACTGGTGAATATGATTATGGTCAGACCGCAACCCTAACAGCAGCAGCTAATACAGGCTATACATTTGCTAACTGGACAGAAAATGGCACTGTTGTCTCGTCAAATGCTCAGTACTCGTTTACTGTAACTGGCAACAGAACATTGGTTGCAAACTTCGACCCGATTGTTTACACAATTTCTGCAAGCGCAAACCCAGCCGAGGGTGGAAACGTTTCGGGTGCAGGCGATTATCCATTCGGACAGACTGCAACACTAAATGCAACAGCAAACACCGGCTACTCATTTGCAAATTGGACTGATGGCACAACGGTTGTTTCTACTGATGCAAACTATTCGTTTACAGTATCTGGAAACAAGACCTTGGTTGCAAACTTCACGCTCAATACTTACACAGTTACAGCTGTTGCCAATCCGACAGAAGGCGGAACAGTTGCAATTGATGTTGCTTCGCAAAACGATGTTTATAGCTATGGAACAAACCTTGTCATAACAGCAAGTGCAAGCGAAGGCTATCATTTTGTTCAGTGGCACGATGGTGTTACCGAAGCACAAAGGAGCTATACAGTAACTGCAAATGCTGAATTTATAGCATACTTTGCACAGGACGGAGTTACCGAATATTCGATAGCAGCAACCGCTAATCCTGCTGAAGGCGGTTCTGTAAGTGGTGCCGGCATGTACGAAGAAAACGCACAGGTAGTTCTCACAGCTACTGCAAACACAGGATACAACTTCGTAAATTGGACCGAAAACGGATCTGTTGTTTCTACCGATGCACAATATTCGTTCGCTGCAACAGCAAATAGGACCTTGGTTGCTAATTTTGAGGCTATTACCTACACAATTTCAGCAAGTGCAAACCCAGCTGAAGGCGGAACAATCGAAGGCTCTGGAGTTTATACTTATGGCCAAAACGTTGTTTTAACAGCGACAGCAAACGCCAACTACAATTTCGTAAGCTGGACAGAAAACGGTGAAGTCGTTTCGACCGATACAGAATACTCGTTTATAGCAACCGCAGACAGAACTTTGGTTGCAAACTTTGAACTTGAATCTTCTATCATTGAGGAAAACTTGGCTTCTATCTCGGTTTATCCGAACCCGAACAACGGTATGTTCACGTTAACAATGAAATCGATTGAAGGCGATGTAATTTGCCAGATTGTTAATGCAAATGGTTCTGTTATCGAAACTCGCGAAATAAATGCAAGCGATAATTCAGAAGTCACTTTCGACTGCAATGTTGCTCCTGGAGTTTACTTTGTAAGGATAATTTCTGGCGACAAAACATGGATAGAACGAGTTGTAATAGATTAACAAATCAGGCAACTGAATAAAAGTAAAAGGCGGATTTTTGTCCGCCTTTTATTGTTTATAAGCTAGTTATCACAACAAAAAAATCCCCTTGGTTCTCCAAAGGGATTTTTTGCTATTAATTGGGTTTACATCAATTGTCTCAACAGATTCTTGATGTCGCACTTTTCGGTGACAATGCGCTCGATGTCGTCGATTGAAACGCGCTCCTGCTCCATGGTGTCGCGGTGACGGAGAGTTACGGTGCCGTCTTCTGCCGACTGATGGTCAACGGTGATACAGAACGGTGTTCCGATTGCATCCTGACGACGATAGCGCTTTCCGATGGAATCCTTTTCCTCGTACTGGCAGTTGAGGTTGAGTTTCAGGCGGTTCATAATCTTTTCGGCCAACTCTGGCAAACCGTCCTTCTTAACCAACGGCAATACGGCAACCTTTACTGGAGCCAGCGGTGCAGGAATACGAAGCACTATGCGGGTTTCGTCGCCAACCTGCTCTTCGCAGTATGCCGACGAGATAACCGACAGGAACATACGGTCGAGACCGATTGAAGTTTCAACAACATACGGAGTGTATGATTCGTTTGCTTCGTTGTCGAAGTACTGTATTTTCTTGCCCGAGAACTGCTGGTGCTGCGACAAGTCGAAGTTGGTACGCGAATGAATACCTTCGATTTCCTTGAATCCGAACGGGAAGTCGAACTCGATGTCGTAGGCTGCATTGGCGTAGTGAGCCAGCTTGTCGTGCTTGTGCCAACGGTACTTGTTGTCGCCCATACCTAGAGCCTTGTGCCATTTAAGTCGTTTTTCGCGCCATTTCTCGAACCACTCGAGTTCGGTACCCGGCTTTACGAAATACTGCATTTCCATCTGCTCGAACTCGCGCATACGGAAAATGAACTGACGGGCAACAATCTCGTTACGGAAAGCCTTACCTATTTGTGCGATACCGAAAGGAATCTTCATGCGGCCAGTCTTCTGTACATTGAGGTAGTTGACGAAAATACCCTGAGCCGTTTCGGGACGCAGATAAATTGTGTTTGCTCCTTCTGCAACCGAACCCAACTTGGTGTCGAACATAAGGTTGAACTGACGAACCTCGGTCCAGTTCTTGGTTCCCGAAATCGGGCAGACAATGCCTTCATCTATGATTATCTGACGGATACCATCAAGGTCGTTGTCTTCCAAAGCCTTCACGAAGCGAGCCTTCACGGCGTCCATCTTTGCCTGATAGTCGAGCACGCGCTGGTTGGTGCTACGGAACTGCTCCTCGTTGAATGCCTCGCCGAAACGCTTGCGGGCTTTTTCTACTTCCTTGTTTATCTTGTCGTTGAACTTTTCGATATGGTCTTCGATAAGGACATCGGCGCGGTAGCGTTTCTTCGAGTCCTTGTTGTCGATTAGCGGGTCGTTGAAAGCATCCACGTGTCCCGAAGCCTTCCATATTGTCGGGTGCATGAAAATTGCCGAGTCGAGACCTACAACTTCCTCGTTAAGCTGAACCATAGCCTTCCACCAGTATTCCTTGATGTTGTTCTTGAGTTCAACGCCATTCTGTCCGTAGTCGTAAACTGCGCTCAGTCCGTCGTACAGTTCCGACGACTGGAATATGAATCCGTATTCTTTGCAATGCGATACGATTTTTTTGAATAAATCTTCCTGTGTCATTTTCTTTATGTTGTTTTTTTAGTTTCTAGTTTCTAGTTGAAACGTGCCATGGCGCGTTTTTACATTGTCGTGGCGTGCCGCGGCCGTACTATTATTTAATTTGGTGCAAAAATACAAATTTCTATTATGTGACGATTCTTTTATTTATGCCATAGTTACAGGAGTCGTCTGTTTTGTTGCCCAAGGACTTATATTCCTAATGCTTTCAACCCGCAAACGAACCGACTCCTTAGTCTTGGAGGTCTGAAGATTATAACGAGCCTGCATATTCAGCCAGAGTTCTGCAGGTGTACCTAAGGCAGCCTCGACCAGCAATGCAAAATCTGCAGTAATATTCCGCTTCCCATTCAGGATTTCGTTAAGCATAGTGTATGATACAGAAATTGCCTTTGCAAAATCCTTTTGCGATATGTTCCTAGCTTCCAGTTCCTCCTTGAGCACTTCGCCCGGATGGATTGCTATATATGAAAAACCAATATTGCTCATAATCCTTTTATTTATAATGAGTTCAGACAGATATTTCTTGTCGAATTGTATCGTCATACTTTAAATCTCATTCACGCGACAAAAGTAGAAAATAAATTTTTACAATTCACTAAAAAAGTGAATTGTTTTTGAATGCTCACTGAAACTTTAGTGGATATCGAGAACCACATAAACGTCGATGCCATTCAATCGGGCGCTAGCCCTCAAACGCCGCAGGCATAGAACGGCGAAGCCCTCAACGAAGTTAACCTTTAGCTCAGCGTAAGCTAAACATAGAAACAAAAAAAACGGAATCAGATGCTGAAACAAGTCCAGCATGACATTCCGTTTTTTAGAAACGGCGTAGCCATTGAACTTTGAACTTTAAACCCAGAAACCTTCAAACGCCGTAGGCACTGAAACGGCGCAGCCATTGAAACGGCGCAGCCATTGAAACTCCGCAGGCATTCAAACGGGCGTAGCCCAAGAAACCCAGAAACGCCGCAGGCACTCAAACGGCGCAGCCATTGAACTTTTGAACGTGCAACCAACCATTTCTTATCTGCTTTTCATCAGAAACGGCAGCACATCCTTGTTGTCGTTCCATATTTTCTGGAATTGGGATATAGGCAGGGGGGATGTACCCAAGCCGATTTCGATAGTGGCGGCCTTTATACCCTTAGATGTAGCCCAGTTGCTGCATCCTGTGCCGAAATCCTCCTCCGAATGATATTCGTAGTTGGTGAGGTCCTTAAGTCCTTCGGCAAGGTTCTGGCATTGCTGGCGGAAATCGCCCTTCTGTCCGTATGCCCAGAAAATTTCCTCGCCAGCCGAATGATAGCTTATCAGGGTCACTATGTTTCCAAGCGATTCCACAAGTCCGACCAAAGCCTGCGTCTCGAGTTCTGAATGCCCGTTGGGACCTCGGTAGTTTGAGCTGCGGGGCGACTTCAAAAATGTCTTGATATGACGGTTGACATCGAAGTTCCTGTTCAAGTCAACTCCGAGGGCGTTGCTCTTCCACATTCTTAGGAATGTGTTCAGTTCTGGTCGATTGCGAGCCTTGGGGTTTTCTGTGTAGTATATCTTCATTATGTTGTTGCGGATATGCGGGTTGCGGATGCTGTCGAGTCCGAATTGAGATATGCACACTCCATCGGGGTTGAGCATCGGGATTATATGAAGCTGGCAGTCTTCGGTCAGTTCCGAATAGCTTGCACCGTCAAATGTTCCCGTCCAGAAGTTTTGTAGGAAATGCTCTGTCTGGCACATCGCAAGTTGGCTGCACATGTATTCGCGTGCGTGTGATGTGGCCTGTACGATGACTTGTCTGCTTGATTTGTCCTTGCCGATTACGAGGTCGAAAACAAACCTTCCGTCGGCGGTTGCACCTAAAGTGTCGATTGTGAGAAGCGAGGGGTATTGCTCCGCCAGCCTTTCAATGTCGGCACATAGCTTGTCGTATGAGTAAAGTTCGCTTATGGTGTCGGTCACCCATTCGACTTTGTTCCAGCTTGTGCGCAGTATTCCGTTTTCATCGAAGTAGCACATCTCGCCGTCGGCCGAGAAGTATCCTGTGACTTTCGTTCCTGAAATGTGGTCGATGAATGTCAGTCCGTCTTCGTTGTTCTTCCAGCCGCCGATGTGCAGTTGTCCGCGTTCTATTCCGTGTTCCTTGCAGTAGCTGTCGAAATCTTCACTGTTGACGAGGAGGCGGAGTATTGCACGGCGTGTGTAGTTCTGCGAAAGCAAGCCGACATAGTGTTCTCTTTCCCGACCTCCGAGATTTATGGCGAGCGCCGATGCAAGGCATTCTACATAAAGAGAATTGCTTAATGTGTTCATTATTGGGCTGTTGCACACTATATTGTCGGCGACTGATGCAGCTGTGGCATTGTCGTCGAGCAGGAGGTTGAGTTCTTCGGCCGAGGCCTTTCTGTTGTTGGTGAACGAGAATACACGTTGTGCAAGCATTGTCAGTTCGGCGTTTCTGTCCCTATTTTCCAAGATGCCAGCATTTCCACTTTCAATTCCGTGCTTGGCGCATAGGCTATGGAAACTTTCGCTGTTGATGATGTAGTTGCATACATATTTGCGGCTTATGCCATTTTCAAGGTACGACAATAGCTTGTCGCGCTCTTTTTGTTCGATATGGTTAGGTATTATTGTTAGCAAGTCGCCTATATATAGGCTGTCGGGTTTGGAATTGCTTTGGGGCAGGTTTGAAAAATCGCACAATATTTCGGCTCCTGTTTTCTGTTTTGCTTTAAGTAGTCTTGTGAGACTGTCGGCAAGTGTGCGCGACGGAGTATCACCGGTTGCTATTTTGTGTATTCGTTTTATGAAAAGCTTTGGGTTCTTTGAGTCTGCTGCCATCGAAGAGAAATGGCAGAGCATTATGAATGCAACTATGAGTATATCACGAATCCTATGCTTCATTCCAATAGAAATGACTTGATTATTCCCTCTTGAAGTTTTACTTTCATAATCGTATCCCCTTTTAGTCGTTTGCTGTTCCTGCACTTATTCTGCTGTCAATGATGAAATGCCGATTATGGCGCAAAGATAATGATTTTTGAAATACATATCTTTATTTTGAATAATGTTTTGAAGGAAAGTTATAAGCACATTCAATAGCTATACTATCAACAGTACCACTAGTACTCATTGAAACTTAGAACGGGCGAAGCCATTGAACCTTGAACTTTGAACGTGAAACTCAGAAACGGCGCAAGCCATTCAAATGGGCACAGCCCATGAAACACTACTTGTATCCTCCGCTTCTCGTATTCTGCGGATTTGCCTGCTGTGATTTCTGCTTGTTCTGCGGCAGATTCGGATTGTCGTCGACAATTATTTCAACCTGACGGTTGCCGAGGAATTTCGACTGGAAAGTTATATTTCCGCGCTGGTCGTAGCGGGTGAACTTACCTTCCTTCATTCCGTCGCGGTAGTTGGTTTCGGTCTGCAGGCCTCCGAAATCATAAAAATCCTGCCATTTGCCATCGGGCTTGTCGTTTTTGTAATATTCAACCTTTATCACACCGCCGTTGGCGTTGCGGTAGGTGAATTTTCCGTTGCGCTTGCCCATGTTGTAGGTTCCGCTAATCATCTCAACGCCACGGATGTTGTAGTTCTTATAGGTACCATTCAGCACCGAGGTCTTTCCTTCGCCATTCTTCGAGTCGGTAATCTTGTATGTCTCTTCGAATTGCGGTCTACCATTCTCGAACCAGAAGTCGTTTCGTCCGCAAAGCAGACCGTTGCTGTATTCAACCACCGACTTCTTGTTGCCGTTGTCGTGCCAAGCTTCCCACTTGCCTTCCATGATGCCGTTCTTGTAGTTGCCACGGAGAACCATCACGCCATCCTCGTTCCATTCGGTCCACAGACCAGTCTCCTCGTCGTTTTCGTACTGACCTACACGGAATTTCTGTC
>CADARW010000050.1:8466-24382 GCA_902790405.1 uncultured Bacteroidia bacterium | reverse complement strand
ACTTCCTCTCCCTTATTAATATATATAGGTGTATCGTAGATTCGTTTCGATGCAACACCTTTTTTTATGTTGGTCTGCAATCCGCTGTCGAACGATAGCTTTGTCTTGCCGACAAATAAAGCACCGACCAAAATCATGTAAAATTTGCCGAATTCCGACTTGCCGTGTATAACGATGCGCTCGTTGCGGCAATACACGCGGTCTTTCTTGTAAACTACCTTGGGTTTCACGGGACGCAAAGTGCCAGGCAAGTAGCTTATGTCGGTAATTTCCATGTCGAATGCTGCGTGAACACGGTGATAGTTGGCGGGGGAGAGGTAAAGCACTGCGTATGACGACATGTTTTCGTACTCGTCGCAGATGAGGTCGTCGACGTAGTAGTGCTTGAACTTGACGTAAATCTTGTTGTCGCCCGTAATCTTGCCGAAGTCGAAAATAAATCCGTCAACTGGAGATACAAGTCCGTCGCCAATTGGCCTTGTGCCTTCCTTGAGGTTGCGAGTGAAAAACGAGTTGAATGTCTTGTAGCCGTTTGGTGGGACTACATATTCCGACAAGTCAATCTTGTACTTCTTTCTCCAGATTTTCATGACACCGCGAACAAACCACCTTGGCTTTGTGGAATTGGCAAGTTTTCCCGCCATACGTGAGAAAAAGTTGCGATAGTTTTGCTTCTGTGGTTTCGGAGCCGGCATAAATTACTTGTTGTTGTATGTGTTCATTGTGCGTTCGATGCCGATAAGGGGGAAGTCCTTTATGGCATTTACTGCTACTTCGACGCGCTCTTTCAGTTTTTCGCTTTCCTCCTTTGTCCACTCGCCGAGCACGAAATCGATTTGTCCGCCGCGCGAGAATTCATTTCCGATGCCGAATCTCAGTCGTGCATACTCGCTTGTGCCGATTGTGTCCTGGATGTTCTGCAATCCGTTGTGACCGCCACTGCTTCCCTTGGGCTTTATTCGGATGGTGCCGAACGGCAGTGCAAGGTCGTCAACGATGACAAATACATTTTCGACAGGAATTTTCTCCTGATTCATGTAGTACCTGACGGCGTTTCCGCTGAGGTTCATATAGGTTGTGGGCTTTATGAGGATTAGAGTGCGTCCTTTTATGCTCGTTTCGGCGCGATAAGCATAGCGCTTATCAAAAAAAGCGATGCCCGCGCCTTCTGCGAAAGCGTCGAGCACCGTATATCCAATATTGTGCCTTGTATTCTTGTATTCTGCTCCGGGATTTCCTAACCCGACGATGAGATACTTCACAATTCAGATATTGAAATTTGTGGCTTATTATTCAGCAGCTGGAGTTTCAGCAGCAGCTTCGCCACCTTCTTCAGAACCTTCGTCGCTAGATGCACCGCGAGCAATCATAACAGAAGCTATGAGAGTGCTACCGTTTTCGGTGAACTGGAGCTTGTCCGACTTCAAGTCCTTAATTCTGATAGTTTCGCCAAGTTTCAAGTCTTCGATGTTTACTTCGTAAACGTTAGGAATATCTTCCATCATACCCTTGATAGCGATTTTCTTGAGGCTGTGTTTCAACTTACCACCGGCCTTTACACCAGCAGAGTTACCAACGAGCTTCAGAGGGATGCGAACCTTTACAGGCTTTGACGGGTCAACTTCGTAGAAATCGATGTGGATAACCTGGTCTGAAATCGGGTCGAACTGGATTTCCTTCAGCAAGGTCGGTCTTACCTTACCGTCGATGTTGAGGTCTGCGAACATTACGTCAGGAGTGAAGATAAGGTTGCGGACATCAGCACTTGCAACTGTGAAGTGAGTTGTCTGGTCGATACCATAAACTACACACGGAATGTTGTTGCTTCTCTTGATTTGCTTTGCGGCCTTCTTGCCGAATTCGGTACGAACTGTACCCTTTACTTCAAAATGTTTCATTACTTTTATAAATTATTTATGTACTACTCAGTCACGCACTCGTGACCCCATCGCACAGTTAAACAAAATCGGGCGCAAAATTACAACAATTTTTTAGAATGGCAAAAGGATTTGTGAAGTTTGTGTGGGCTTCGCCCGTTTCTATGGCTGACGCCGTTTCACGCTTCGCTGTTTGAATGGCTGCGCCGTTTCTCGCTTCGCTGTTTGAATGCCTGCGGCGTTTGAATGGCTTCGCCGTTTGAGTGGCATTATCTGTCTCCTGTCCCGTTAGGGACAATGCTTCGGTAGATAAAATCCGACCGGAGCAGGCGTGCCGTCAGGTACGCAGCTAGTCTTCGTTGAGGGCTTCGCCGTTCTCGCTTCGCTGTTTGAATGGCTAAAGTCGTTTTTTGTGCCTGCGGCGTTTGATGGTTTGATGGGCTTCGCCCATTTGAATGGTTCAAACCATTTCAAACCATTTCAAACAACATCAAACAACATCAAACAACATCAAACAACATCAAACAACATAACATCAAACAACATCAAACAACATCAAACAACATCAAACAACATCAAACAACATCAAAGATAATTATTGAAATTTAATTACCAAAATAAAATTACCGAAAAAAAATAATTTGATGTGGTGTTGTTTGTAGAATCGTATCGTGGCACGATTATACGGATTGACAACACCACATTATTAAAATCTCGCTGGCTAAAACGATTTTTATGCAAAAATAGATAAGCTGGCTGTCGGCTTTCTTGCCGATTCGTTCGTTCGCATTTTTTTTTGACAACACTCCATTGTTGGTAAAAAATAAGAACTCCTTAACACACTTATAATATATAAGTGTTACCTTTGCCAATTATTTGTAAAATAGGAATACTATGAAAATTATAATACCAATGGCTGGTATGGGTACGCGAATGCGTCCGCACACCCTCACCGTACCGAAGCCACTTATCACGCTGGCTGGCAAGACTATAGTACAGCGTTTAGTTGAAGGAATCGCACAGATTTGCGAGGAACCAATTGACGAAATTGCTTTCGTAATCGGTAATTTCGGCGAAAAGGTAGAGAAAGAACTTTGCAATATCGCACGCGGTGTCGGCGCCGAACCGAAGATTTACTACCAGAAGGAAGCCCTCGGCACTGCCCACGCAATATGGTGCGCCGCTCCGTCGCTCAACGACAAGGTTGTGGTGGCTTTTGCCGATACTTTGTTCTTTGCCGACTTCAAGATTTCAGCCGATGCCGACAGCATCATCTGGGTGCAGAAAGTTGAACATCCCGAGGCTTACGGCGTAGTAACAACCGATGCTAACGGAGTAATTTCCGGCTTCGAGGAAAAACCTAAGACTTTCGTTTCCGACCTCGCCATCATCGGCATTTATTATTTCAAGTCGGGCGAAACCCTACGCGGCGAACTGCAGTACCTTATCGACAACAATATCCGCAAGAGCGGTGAGTTCCAGCTTACTACAGCATTGGAAAACATGCGTGCCAAAGGCTTGAAGTTCGTGCCTGCACAGGTTGAGGAATGGCTTGACTGCGGAAACAAGAACATAACCGTGGCAACCCACCAGCGCGTACTTGCCCGCGACAAGAAGTCGGAACTGCTTGCAAAGTCGGCAGAAGTGGAAAACTCGACCATCATTCCGCCTTGCCATATCGAGGATGATGTGAAAATCAAGAATTCTGTTGTAGGTCCGTATGTTTCGGTCGGAAAAGGCACTAGCATTTGCGGAAGCGTAATCTGCAATTCTGTAATTCAGGAAGCTACGACAATCGAAAATATGAACATCCATGATTCGATGATTGGCAGCCATACAAAACTTTCGGGCAAGTCGTACGATCTCAGCATTGGCGACTACAACACATTAGAACTCAAGTAGAATGATGACTTTCCGAAAGATATTGCTTTTAATGGTGTTGCTGTTGTCGCTCTCGGCTGGCTATTCGCAGAAAAAAGCACAGAAATCGGACAAGAAGCCTGCTACAGAAAAGGGTTTCGACTTCAATTTCAGCTTTTATTTCCTAGAAGGCAACAAGAACAAGAACCTTGGCGACTACGATAATGCTATCAAAAACTACACTAGGGCATTGTCAATCGACAACACCCAGCCGTCGGCTTATTATGAGATAGCCACAATCCTATTCGCTTCGGGCGACTATCAGGCGGCACAGTCGTATGCCGAAAAAGCCGTGCAGTACGACAAGACCAATAACATCGCCTACATCGACATGCTGATTTACACCTACGAGTACAGCAACCAGCACGAAAAGACGATTCCGCTTTACCGCAAACTCATTGCATCGAATCCTAACGACATCGAAAACTACTACGAACTGGCTAAGATCTACCAAAAATTGAACAAGCCCAAGGATGCCATAAAGGTCCTCGATGAAGCCGAAAAGAAGTTTGGGATTACCGATATTGTCTCTGTCCAGAAGGAAATGATGTACGAACAGATGGGCAACATGAACAAGTCGTTCGAGGAAATGAAACGTCTGCGCGATGCCTATCCTAATAACCTGCGCTACAAGGCTATGCTTGCCGAGGCCTATTTCCAGAACAAGAAACTCGACCTGGCTAAAGCGGAATTTGCCGAACTTGAGAAGATGAATATTGACGAAGGTCTTGTATATCTGTCGCTTGCAGAATTTCACAGGGCAACCGATGCGCAGTACTACAATTATTTTGCAATGTTGGAGAAGGCTTTCAGCTGCGAGGACGAAAGTCTCACATACGAACTCAAGATGCAGATACTTAACCAGTTGCTTCCAATTGCAAGAAACGACGATTATATAAAGGTGCAGATAAAGAGACTGGCATCGATTGTTGAGAAGCAATATCCGAGCGATGTTGCGCTCAGTGCACTCAAGGCCGACATTGCAATGATGAACAACGACTACAAGTCGGTGCAGCAGAACCTTATCGACATTGTCTCCGAGGACAAGTCGTCTTACGAAATTTGGGAGCATCTTATGAACATAGACTATCATTTGCAAGACTACGACAACTTGTATTTGCACAGCAAGGAAGCCGCCGAACTTTTCCCCAATATGCTAATGGTTTACCAGTATTATGTGGTGGCTGCATATCTGAAAAAGGAGTTTCGTGAAGTTGTCGAGGCTGTTGATTATGCTTCGATGCTTTCGCTTGACAACCAGCAGGTTATGATTGACTTGCTGAGTATGCAGGGTGATGCCTACAATGCTCTCAAGAATTTCCATAAAGCCGATTCGGTTTACGAATACATTCTGTTCAAGGATGCCGATTTCGAGTCAGTGCTCAACAACTATAGCTACAATCTTGCCGTGCGTGGCGAAAAACTTGACAAGGCATTGGAAATGAGTACGCATCTTGTTGAACTTAATTCATCTCCGACTTACCTCGATACCCACGCATGGGTACTTTACAAGAACGGCAAGTTGGACGAGGCCCTGAAGTTTATGGATGATGCCATATCAAAAGATGCTTCCAATGCTGTGTATTATGACCATCGTGGCGACATAAAGTTTAGTCTAGGCAAGAAGGACGAGGCTTTGTCCGACTGGGAGAAGGCTTTGGAACTTGACCCCGAGAACAGTGAAATAGAAGAAAAAGTTAGAAAGAAATCGTTGAAATAAATTGGCAAGAAGGAATTTGATATTGGTGTTGGTGCTGTCGGTCTGCTTGTGGGCATGCCGAAGTGTCAATGTTGGCACATACGAAGCCAAGGACAGCATGCGTACATCGAAGATTGTAGAGAATGTAATGGCCAATACACCGACGTATGCAAAGGCATCGTACAAGTTTTCGTGCGAATATTCGGCAAACGGTGGCACTCCCGATTCGTTCAGCGGTATATTGCGCGTGCAGCGCGATAGCCTTATGTGGGTTAGTCTCCGCTCGTTCAATATCGAAGGTTTCCGTGTGCTAATTTCGTCCGATTCGGTAAAGATAATGAACCGCCTCAAAAACGAATACTATGTCGAAGGTATTTCGGCTCTCGAAAGTTTTGCAAAGCTCGACATGTCGTACAACGACTTGCAGTCTATTTTGCTCAACGAGTTTTTCCGTTATCCCTTTGATGGCGATACGACAAAAAAGTACGACGATTATGATTATAAATCGTGTATCGATACTGTATATTACTGCATATCAACAATATCTCAAAAAAAGTTGAATAAGATTGCTGAGCGAGGCAATAGTGGTTACGCCGAACGTCATGGCTCTGTGGTTCAAACTGTTAAGGTAGTTCCTGGTACATTCAAGGTTAAGAATGTGTATCTCGAAGACCTTGAGAGCGGACGTAATGCTTTTGTCGAATATGGCAAGTTTACGCGTACTGGCGAGCTGTTGTTCCCGCAAACTATGAATATATATGTAGAAGCTGGTGATTTCAATGGAGTTATGAAATTTTCGATAAGCGATTTCGAAGTTAATGATGAGTTGACTTTCCCATTTAAGGTTCCTGCAAAATACACAAAAATCAAGTTGAATGAAAAGAATCGGTAGAATATTAGTCCTCGTTTTTGCCTTGTTGCTGCCTGTGGTTGGCGCATTTGCCCAGACCAAAGCCGAACTTGAGAAGAAAAAGAAGAAAACCATTAACGAGATTAACTATACAAACAAGCTTCTTGAGGAAACACGCAAGAACCAGAAGGAGTCGGAGAATAATCTCGCTTTGCTCGGCAGCCAGATATCATCGCGTCAGGAACTTATTTCAGACATAAATATGGAAATTTCGTTTGTGTCGAAAAAAATAAAGGAAACCGAGTCGATAATTGCCATGATGACCGAGGATTTGGAAAGCCTGAAGGCCGCCTATTCGCGAATGCTCCAGATAGCGTGGAAAAACCGTAATAAGAACAACGAAATTATGTTTCTGCTTTCGTCGCGCGATTTCAACCAGTCGTACCTGCGCCTGAAATACATGCAGCAGATGGCCGATTATCGTAAGCGACAACTAATTGCAATAGACGCGATAAAAGCCTTCCTCGAAAGACAGAAAGAAAAACTTGTGGCGCAGAAAGCAGAACATCAGCAACTTCTCGACGAAGAAAAAGTCGAGGCCAAGAATCTTGAGGACGCCAAAAAGCAGCAGGAAAGCGCTCTGGCAAAGCTTAAGGGGAGGGAAGCTGACTTGAAAAAGCAACTTGCCGAGAAGAACAAACAGAAGCAGCAGTTACAGGCTGCAATCGAAAAGTTGATCGCTGAGGAAGTCAAGAAGTCGTCGGCATCGAAAGGCAAGGCAAACACAGGTAAGTACGAGCTTACGCCCGAAGAAAAGATTGTAAGCGATAACTTTGGAAGCAATGTTGGCAAGTTGCCATGGCCGGTACAGCGCGGCGTAATTGTGTCAAGGTTTGGAAAGCAGCCGCATCCTGTTATCGCAAACGTTGAAATCGACAACAAGGGTATTGACATTTCAACTACAACAGGTTCCGATGCCCGTGCTGTGTTCGACGGTGAAGTCCGCAAGGTATTTTCTATTCCAGGAACGCAGAACGCTGTGATTATCAGACATGGCGAATACCTTAGTGTATATACTCACCTTGACAAGGTTTATGTGTCGGCAGGCGACAAGGTAAAGGCTAAGCAGGCAATCGGAAAGATTTATACCGATGACGCCGAAAACAAAACCGTGCTTCATCTCGAAATCTGGAAGGGCAGTGCAACCTTGAATCCAGCAAACTGGCTGGCGAAGTAGCAACGCACCATGGCGTGTTGCTACACCGCCAACATAGAAACTTAGAAACGCCGTAGGCATGAAACGGCTTTAGCCACAAAAACTTTCAAATAAATATTCAATCGACAATCGTACTTCGTAAATCTTTCTTATCTTTGCCTCAGTTTTGAATTTGAATAACGCTAATTAAGTAAAGTTATGGCAGAATATGATGAGTCGCAGTACGCAGGCGATGAATTCAAGGAACCTGAAATTTCAGAAAAGAAGGAATTTAAATGCAAGAATTGTGGTGCTTCCTTGGTATTTGAACCGGGAACAACCTCGATGAAATGTCCGTATTGCGGTGCTGAAAACGAGATAGAAATAAGCGATGAGGTAATCGAGGAACTCGACCTCGAAGATTATCTGGCAAAGTTGGAAGCTGGTGGAGAAACTAGTGACGGAAACTCGTTGGAAGAAGTTTCAACCGTCGCTTGTAGTTCGTGCGGTGCGGTGGTTACTCTCGACGCAAACATCGTTTCCGACGAATGTCCGTTCTGCGGAACAAAGCTGGTAGTCGCAAACGAATCGACCAAGAAGATGATAAAGCCGAAGTCGGTGCTGCCCTTCAAGGTGAAGTCTGAAGAGGCTATACAGGCATACCGCAAGTGGATAAAAGGCTTGTGGTTTGCTCCGCCAAAACTCAAGGTTTACGCAATGCAATGTGAGCAATTGGCAGGTATGTACTTGCCATACTGGACTTACGATGCCCAGACCGAATCGGATTATCGCGGTATGCGTGGCGACGATTACACCGACACAGTTACCGTTACCGTAAACGGCAAGACCGAAACACGCACCGTTGTAAAGACTCGCTGGACTCCAGTTTCGGGTCATATAGGGTTGTTCTTCGACGATGTGCTTGTTCCCGCATCCAAAACATTGAATCGCAAGAAGATGGACGAACTCGAGCCCTGGGATTTGGAAAACCTTGTGCCATACGAGGAAAAGTTTCTCTCTGGTTTCCGTACCGAAACTTATCAGACCGGACTCAAGGAAGGTTACGAAGATGCTAAAGGCATAATGGAACAGGGCATCAGAAACGAGGTTCGTCGCGACATAGGTGGTGACCATCAGAAGATTACTTCGTTGAGCATTCAGTTCTCCGATACCACTTTCAAGCACACTCTGTTGCCAATTTGGATTAGTGCATACCGTTTCAACACCAAGGTTTACCGTTTCATAGTAAACGGCCGTACAGGCAAGGTTGCTGGCGACCGCCCGTGGTGCTGGTGGAAGATTACGCTTTTCGTACTTGGAATAATCGCAATTTTTGTATTGCTGTTCTATATTTATCAATATTTTGAATCATAATAGAGGAGTCATTCCACAAAGCAGAACGAACAGGCGTAGGAACGAGCCTTGTGAGTTCGCTTATGCGGAATCTCCTAAAAATTGTATTTTGAATCGTAATTAAAATTAAATATCATGAAGAAAATCAGTATTTTGATTGTAACTGCTGCATTGTTCGCATGGTCGTGCAGCAACAAGGAGGAAAAGAAAGAAGAACCAAAGCAGGAGGTTTCCGAAATGCAGGCTTTGGTAAACAATTATGCCGAGGTCGATTTGACATCGGACTTGGTATCGGAACTGTCCGACAACCAGAAGCAGATGCTCAAGAAGCTCATCGAGGTTGCCGACATTATGGAAGAAGTCTTCTGGAAAGAGGCAATTGGCGAAAAGCAAGCTTTCTTGTCGTCAATTAAGGACGAAGCTGCTCGTCGTTATGCCGAAATCAACTATGGTCCGTGGGATCGTCTCGACTGCAACAAGGCATTCATCGAAGGTTATGGCGAAAAGCCTAAGGGCGCATGCTTCTATCCAGCCGATATGACCGACGAGGAATTTCAGGCTCTCGACGAAAATGTTCGCAACGGCTGGTATTCGGTTATCCGCCGCAACGACGATGGCTCGCTCAAGGAAGTTCCTTACCATGAGGAATATCCCGAACTGCTCAAGGCTGCCGACTTGCTCGACGAGGCTGCAGAACTTGCCGAAGACGAAGGTTTCAAGAACTACCTCAAACTCCGTGCCGAAGCTTTCCGCACCGACAACTATTTCGAGAGCGACTGCGCTTGGATGGATATGAAGACCAACCTTATTGACTTTGTCGTTGGTCCTATCGAAAGCTACGAGGACGAAATAAACGGTTCGCGCGCTGCACATTCGGGACAGATTCTTATTAAGAATATGGAATGGACTCGCAAGATTGAGCACTACAATGCAATTCTCCAGACCTTGCAGTCGAATTTGCCTGTTGAACCGCAGTACAAGGCAGAAAGTGCTACCAATTCGGGCGACATGAATGTTTACGATGTTGTTTATTCGGCTGGTGACTGCAATTCGGCTAGCAAGAACATCGCTATCAACCTGCCTAACGACCCGAATGTACATGCAACAAAGGGCTCGCGCAAGTTGCAGCTGAAGAATGCAATGAAGTTGAAATTCGACAAGATTCTTGTTCCTATTGCAGAAATCCTTATCGCTGATGACCAGTTGAAGAACATCGACTTCGAAAATGCTTTCTTCCAGAATGTTATGTTCCACGAAGTTGCTCACGGACTTGGTGTTAAGTTCACAATCAACCCCGACAAGAAGTCGGTTCGCGATGCTCTTGGCGATTCGTACAGCACAATCGAGGAGGCTAAGGCCGACATGCTTGGTCTTTACCTTGTTACAATGCTTCACGAAATGGGCGAAATCAAAGACCAGGACTTGATGAACAACTATGTAACTTTCCTTGCAGGTATTTTCCGTTCGGTTCGTTTCGGTGCTGCCGAAGCTCACGGAAAGGCAAACATGATGGAATTTGCATACATCAAGGAAAACGGTGGTTTCAATTTCGACGAAGCAACTGGCAAGTACTCTGTTAACCTTGAAAAGATGCAGGAAGCTGTCAAGTCGTTTGTAACCAAGGTTATCGTTCTCCAGGGCGACGGCAACAAGCCAGAAGTTGACAAGTGGATAAAGGAGAAGAGCGTCGTTACCGAAGACCTCCAGAAGAGCCTCGACAAGATTGCAGGCGCTGGCATTCCTAAGGACATCGTTTACAGACAGGGTGCAGAAGTGCTCGGTTTGTAAAATCCGATAATACCTATTATTTATAATGGTGGACATTGATAGCAGTGTCCACCATTTTTTTTCAATGAACAATAAAAGTATGTCACATTTAAGCATACTTGCTATGGGGTTTAGCTTCTTTCGTTTTACACTAAAATGTTTACCTTTGCACAAAATTTGAACGTAATCATTGTCCCATTAAATGAATAGACAAATTTTTCATAGACCGATTTCATCTTTGCTATTCCGTCTCCTTGCGGTGCTGATATTGTATTCGGTTTTGCGGATTATGTTCTATGCTTTCAATCCATCATTTTTCCCCGACGTTACTGTTATGTCGTTCATATATGGTTTAAGGTTCGACATCACGGCTATATTGTACACCAACATTGCGGTTGTTTTGCTTATGCTGGTGCCTTCAAAACTTGTTGCAAAGAAATGGTACGGAATCATCGTCGCAATATTATTTGTGGTGTGCAATACTTTTGCATTCACACTAAACCTTCTGGATATCGGTTATTTCCCATTCTCGCATGGCAGGTCAACGTTTTTCTTGTTTGATTTCGTGTCAGAAGTTCCTAATATGGGCGATCTGATAGGGGTATTTATCGTAGAATACTGGTATTTGTTGCTAGTGTTGCTTGCATTGGTTGCAATTTTGGTCGTGGTTGCAAAATTTTCATTCGTAAAGCAGACTCCAGAGTTCTACAGTTCGCTTAAATCAGGTATTGCCCACGTTGGTATACGTGTTATATTGCTGGCATTGACAGTTGTCGGGATTAGAGGTGGTACGCAATTGAAACCTATTGGTGTCGATACTGCTGCAGCGTACGAAGGCGGAAAGAATACCGACCTAATTCTCAATACGCCATTTTCTGTCATTAGGACAATCGGAATGAAGGAACTTGAGGAGAAGCATTATTTTGAAACCGACGATGATATGTTCGCATATTTTTCGCCGAGGAAAAAAAGTTCAGAAAATAATTTTCAGAAGTTCCCGCCAATCGACAACGTAGTTATAATAATACTTGAGGGAATTTCTAGCGAATATTCCGATTTCCTTGCGTTGCCACCTAAGAAGAATGCTGGTTATACGCCTTTTATCGATAGCCTTGCGCAAAATAGTATTGTTTTCCGTGGCAAGGCCAACGGATTGCTGTCGATTGTAGCCTTGTCGTCGGTGTTGGGTTCTGTTCCATCGTTGTTCGATACACCTTTTTCGAAGTCAAAGTACATAACGAATAAGATTGACTATCCTACCAAACTTCTGACAGAAAATGGATATCGAACCGCTTTTTTTCATGGTGCATCAAACGGTACCATGGGGTTTGCCGACTTATGTAAGATTTTGGATGTTGATGAGTATTATGGACTTGATGAATATCCAAACCAAGATGATTACGATGGAACATGGGGCATTCCCGATTATCAGTATCTGCAATATGTGGCAGATGTGATTGGTAATTTTGATAGTAAATTCCTTGCTACAGTATTTACACTTTCGTCGCATCACCCGTTTGTTGTCCCCGATGATTTCGATTCTGTGCTGCCTCGTGGCGATTTTCCAATGCAACACACTGTGGCATATACCGATATGGCCCTGCAGAAGTTTTTCGACAAGATATCGAAAAGCAAATGGTATGACAGAACTTTGTTTGTGATTACTGCCGACCATACAAATTTTACTGGTAGTCAGAATATTGACTATGAGAGGCTGTATGATGTGCCGATGGTTTTCTATCATCCTAAGTTGGACACGGCGTTTGTCGCCGACAAGATAATGCAGCAGACAGACATAATGCCGAGTGTAATTTCATGTTTAGGCATAGATGGACAATATAATGCATTCGGTAACAACGTGTTTGATACTTTACAAACGCGCTTTGCTGTATATCGGAAAGATGATTATTGCAGTTTCTTGCTCGATGGTAAAAAAATTAGGTTGTACGACAACGATAGGATGGAAGTTGTAAAATCTAATGATGGAAATGTTGAAATTACTGATTATGAGCAAAATTTCATAAAGGCATTTGTCCAAAGCTACAACAACGGCATGAGAAATAACTCGCTTCATCAGGAGTGATGTTCGCTTCAAAATGATTAACTTTGCGAAAAATTTTGTCGGAATGACATTCGGAACAACAATATGCGCTATATCAACGGCATCGGGAAGCGGTGCCATCGGCATCGTGAGAATTAGCGGGGCCAATTCATTCGCCATTGCGAGGAATATTGTCGTGCGTAAATCCATTTTCGACGCGGAAAATCCGCGTACAATGCTCTTTACTGGCATTATTGACGAAAAAGGTGTTTTGCTCGATGAGGCCATGGTGGTGAAGTTTGTCGCGCCGGCTTCGTTTTCGGGCGAAGATATGGTCGAGATATATTGCCATGGTTCCGAATACATCGAGCAGAAAATTCTAGCTGCACTTACGCATTATGGCGCCGTGCTTGCTCGTCCGGGTGAGTTTACGCAGAGGGCTTTCCTGAATGGCAAGATGGACTTGTCGCAGTCGGAGGCGGTTGCCGACCTCATTTCGAGCAGTTCGGCGGAGTCGCACCGTGTGGCAATGTCGCAACTGAAAGGTCAGGTGTCGTCGAAGATTGGCGAACTGCGTGGCAAAATGCTGGAACTTACTTCATTGCTTGAATTGGAACTCGATTTTTCGGAGGAGGATGTCGAATTTGCCGACCGCACCAAGTTGGTTGCCCTCATTGATGAGATTTGTGCCGAAACCGAAAAGCTTATCCGCAGTTTCGAATATGGAAACGCCGTGAAGTCTGGTGTGCCTGTAGCCATTGTCGGTGAGCCAAATGCAGGCAAATCGACGCTCTTGAATGCTATTTTGCACGAGGATAGGGCAATTGTTTCGTCGGTGGCAGGTACAACGCGCGACACGATAGAGGAGGAGTTTGTACTCGACGGCATACGCTTCCGCTTTATCGATACGGCTGGTATCCGTAATGCCGACAACGAAGTGGAGGAACTTGGCATTCAGCGCACATACTCAAAGCTGAAGTCGGCGCGGATTGTGGTGCTTGTGCTCGATGCATCGGCTGACAAGCAGCATAACGACGAGATTGTTGCGTCTATTGAAAATGAAATTTCCGACGGCACAAAACTGATAATTGCACTCAACAAGTCTGATATCTGCGCTGCCAAGTATGGATATGGCGATTCTTTGCAGATTTCTGCACTCGACGGTTCAAATGTCGATGCCTTGTGCCGCAGGTTTGTCGAGTATGTTTCGTCGTTAAAGTCCGAAACTGCCGATGTGGTTATTACCAATGTGCGTCACGTTGCATCGCTCACAGCCGCTCGCGACTTGTTACAGTCGGCTCGTCGTTCGATAGGCGAGGGCGTACCGTCCGATTTCATCGCTCAGGATTTGCGCGAAGCCAACTATCATCTTGGCGAAATCACTGGAGCCATCAGTACCGACGAGGTGCTGGGAAGTATTTTCTCGAAGTTCTGTATAGGGAAGTAGGGGCTAATTTTAAAAATTTAGATAACGTGGGTATTTTTGTGATCTGTTATTCCAAAAATCATCATCAAAATAGTGATTGTTTTTAGCGTATGTAAACAAATCATAAAAAGGCATTGGTTGTTTTATTCTTGCAGAAAAATGATATAGGTTATAACAATAGAATTGAAATTGGTTGTTTTTTAATATGCGCTCAATATTATATTTGAAACAATTATATTCTGCTGTTTTTATTATTTTATGTTTTGACAAGTAACAAATGTAAGAGAAGAAGTTTAAAGTGTAATCGATTTTTCTTTCTATGGCTAAATTGTTGTGAAAATTTTCATTATACCATATTTCAGTATTATAGTCAAATAAATAAAGAACGATATCTTGATTTGTTCTCATCTCGTTAATTAAACTTTTGACATATTCTGCTCGTTTTATTTTTAAGTTCATATTCCATTTCCTTAACGCAAATATGCCTCCAATAATAATAGAAATGAATATAAGTCCATTAATTATATCAGAAATAGATATAGAGGGATAAAATGATATGCTAGGAATATTTTCCAAGAAATATTTATTTACTATAATTATACTTTATTTGTTTCATTATTTTGTCTGTTTCTGGGAATAAATAAGCATTGTTTATTCCTAAAATGTCTAATTCTTTTAGAATTTTTTCTTTATATTTCGCACTAATTTTAATTGTTATAGGGTTGTCTGGAAATTTGGCAGGATTTTTCTTGGATTTGTCCATTCCAAAAATAAAAAAAGCGCCATGTTGACGTATAATCCTGTCATTATTGAGTTTAGGTAACACGCACAAAACTTCGTTGGTCGCACTCGATTTTAAATGTTTTCCTTTGAAATTGGGTTTGTCCTTCTGGATATCATAAACCAAGAATGATTTATCTTCGCTGAAATTGAAATCAACAGGACGTTTAACTAAGTTCGCCAATATACATACGGAATCACTATCATAGTATTTAATCTGTTCATACATCATGGAATACACTAGTACAGAACCATCTGTATCGTTGTCTCCTTGGCATGCGAAGTATAAGGCAACTAAAGGATTCTGTGTTATATCTAGTAGTCTAGTTGGCAATGCATAGTGTTGCATTTTTACTAAATTGTCAAAAGTACTCATGCTTTCCGTAAATTCCATGGGGGATTGGCGTACAGCTTCGTGATATAAGCGATTCTCGTTTTCTATATTATTGTCTCTATATATACTAGGTATAGGTTTATATGTATAGTTCGGGTGTCCTCTGAAAAAATACTGAGGTTCGTTATTGCTATTGTTACATATTCCTTTTATTATATTATAAAATTCAGAGAATGATTTTACTTTGTTTGACAGAAGGCCTTTGGAGTCAGTGTTGTTATTTTTGAAATTAGAAAGTTCAGATATTGATAAAATTTTTAATGTTTTATCTTCTGTTTGGAAAACTATATAGACCTCTGCTCCTGTTAATTCTTTGTATGTCTGTAATCTATGGTATATAAATCTATTGTTATATAATATAGCAGATTCGGGACTGATCTTATATATGTTTATAATTTTACCCTCTTTATTAAATTCTACCAAATCAAATCTATAAAGGCGATCGGTTTCCTTATCCCTAAATATATAACCGCTTTGAAGTTTTTTATCTTCACCAATTTGTTTTTTTAATAGGTTTATTATTTCTCGCTTGAGTTCGAGATATTCTTTAAATGTCATCATATTATTATATAAATTCTTTTTTTTGTGGTGTATGCACTGATTGTGTATTGCAA
>CADARW010000050.1:0-8446 GCA_902790405.1 uncultured Bacteroidia bacterium | reverse complement strand
TTCATTATATTTTAACGTTTGCAAATATAATGAAATGAACTTTGTGTGGCAAAGTTTTTTTTGAAAAATTATTAGTCAAAAGATAGTCTGATCCCCTTTTGTATATTGCAGTTTTTTTGAGCAGAAGAATATAAATTATTTGGTCGTTTATATTAATTCTGTACTTGTGTTATTGTTTGAGAATATAATATTTGTTTGGTATCTGTGTGCTTTCAAATGGCTCTATAGCTGTAATTTATTTCGCAATCTTTCCTTTTTTTACAATAAACCTGTCAAAAGCACCCAGCAGTCCAGGCAACACGAAGATAATCAGCATTACGGCTGCAAATGCGCCAATTGCTATGCACTGAAGAATCATTATCGTGGTGGGGTCGTCCATCATGAACGACATTGCAAGTGGTGCAATTGTCATTATGGTGCCGGAGGTTACAATGGTGTGGGTTGACGATTTGTAGGCTTCCCAGATTGCATTCTTGATGCTCAGCGAGGTGCGCGCTTCTCGGTAGTTGTTGGTGAAAAGTATGCCGTAGTCGATGGTTGCACCCATAAGTATGCTCTGCATTATTAGGTAGGCAAGGTAAAGCAATTGTCCTATGTGTCCGCTTACGAATACATTTATATATACTGCCGACATCACTGTCATCACAAGAATGAACGGTACTGCAAGCGAACGGAAGGTGATGGCAACTATCAGGAATATCGATAGTATTGTGATAAGCGTCACAAGTAGCATTTCGCTGCCCCACTGGTTGCGCATTTCGTTCATCATCACCGATTCACCGATGAGATAGTGGTCACTATTGAGTTTCGTGTTGCATTGAGAGGTCAGCGATTCAACGAAATCGTTGGTTTCTGGCGATTCTTTCGGGTAGTCGCTGAAAATGATTGCCTGCGAGAAATTTTTGCCGCGAAGTTTGCCAAGGTTGCTGTCAACCATCTCGTTGGCGTCCTGAATGCTCGATTTGATATTGTCGGTTATCATTGGGGCAAACTTCTTGTTGCCGATAATCGAGTCGGTCACAATATCAAGTATTTCTTCAGCCGACATAAGCAGACTGTCGTTGTCGAAATTGCTGGTTCCATAGTATAGGTATGCCAGCTCGAGCAATGATGTGTCGATGTCGGTGTCGAACGAATCAAGAATATCGTGCATTTCCAGTACCCCGAATTTTTCAGCTTTCGAAGCAATCGTGATAAGGTTCTCGGCTTTGTCGAGCATTGCAAGCATTTCCTTGTCAACTTTCGGCATAGGTACGGCAACGCTGTGTTCGTGCTTTTTTTCGGTATGTTCGGTAATATTCTTTGCCGTGTCGACTTCCTGATGTACGGTAGTAGGTGTCGCTGGTGTATCTTGGTTGCTTGCGGTAAGCGTTGTCGCCATCATGCTCTCGGTATTGCTTAGCCATTCGCGGCTTTCCGCGTCGAATTGTGAAGCAAGCAATTTTCGTTTCGATAGGTCGTGGTTGATGAAGTATATGAACTCGTACAGCGACATTGTTTGCGTCTTCTTGCCGGTGGTACGACCGTAGAGTGAATATATTGTTGACGCTTGCTTTTCCTTCATGCCGATAATTTCGGCAATTTCGGCAGGTGTGTATTGGCTGTGTACTTTTGTGGAGTCGGTATAGATGTTGTCGTCGTCGTTTGTGTGCGTTGTTTCTGCAAAATCTTGTATTTCTGTCGTGTCGTTATTTGTCGTGTCGGCAATAATCTCAGGTGTGGTTTCCTTCGGATTTTCTTTGCGATGATGACGAATCGGTTGCATCGCGCTGCTGGCAAGTATCTTGGCGGTGCTAATGGCTTCTTTTATTGTCATTTTTGTTCCTCTTGGACACAAAATCGACACTAGTTCCTTGTCGATGCCAATTGTTTCTGAAATTTCGTCGCAGGTTAGTTTTTTAGAGATGAAACTTGTATCGGTAAGCGTGGTTAGCAGTTTCAGGCTCTGTTCTATGTCCATTGTCGAATCGGGACTGCTAATGGGGATGTCAAGGTCGGTGGTGTAGGTTGTATCCGTTGCAAAATCCGACAATAGTATTGCAAAGTCGTGGAGGCTTATCTTCTCGTTTGCAAGTTCGCCCGACTTTATGTAGTATATGGTTTTTACAATCTGATCTGAACTTATGTCGTCCATGTCGAGGTCGCCGGTCATTGATGTCATTTCGTCGAGCAATTCTTTGGCTTCCAATGCTGTATACTTCTTCTGCATTAGCGACGGGTACGAGACGAACGACTTTACATGCTGATTCTTCGAAATGCTGTCGGCGAGTTCTATAATTTTCAGTGAATCGGAGTTCGAATATAGCAGAGCCGTGATGTTTTTCTGCGGGAATGTTTCGGAAATTTGAGATTTCTGCTCTATGGAAAATGAAATTTCGGTCTTTTTGTGCAGCCAGTACGAGCCAGCGAATATTGCCACGAAGAGTATTGCCAGTGGAATGCGGAATTTCATGCTGAACCCGGCAAGTCGTTCGGTGTGGAACTTCAGTACTCGCTTCTTCGACTTTTCGATTGCCCCATCGAGAAGGATGATGAGTGTGGGTAATACGGTGAATATTGCTACAAGGCTGCAAAGTACGCCTTTAGCCAGCACTATGCCCATGTCGGCACCGATTTTCAGTTTCATGAAGACGAGAGCCAGCAGTCCGACTATAGTTGTGAATGCGCTACTGACAATCGACGACGAGGCTTTTCCGAGTGCAGACGACATTGCTTCAACCTTGTCGGTTTTCCCCGATGCTTTTTCCTGCCTGTAACGGTTCATCAGGATTATCGAGTAGTCGATTGATAGTACGAGCTGCAGTATGGCGGCAATAGAGTTCGTTGTCGCCGATACGCTCTCGAGCAAGGCGTTGGTTCCCATGTTTATAGCAACGGCCACACCGATAGCGATTAGGAATATCGGAGGTTCGAGCCACGATTCGCACATTATCAGCAGTACTGCCAGAAGCAGCGCAAGTGCTATCAGCATTACACCTACAGGTGCTGTTGTGTCTTGCTCGCTAGTTTCTACGATGACTTCATCGCCATATCTTGTGCGTATGTAGTCGGCAAGTTCGTGCTGGCTGTGCTTGCTATTGCCTAACAGCTCGTACAGAGCCCTTTCTTCGTGGTTGTATTCGTCGCTGCCTTCGATGTAGATTACGTTTGCTACACCATCAATGTCCGAAAGTTCATCCTTAATGCTATTTCTGGTGCTGTCGGGCAACGACTTGAACATAACCCTTACCATTCCCGAGCCTAGACCGTTGTCGCCGAATTCTTCCGACATTTTGTCGATGCCTTGTTTCATCTGCGAGTCGTCTGGCAGGTAGCGTGTCATGTCGGAATTTATGTTTATCAGAGGAATCATAAATATGCTGGCAATTGCAATTGCTACTGCAACAAGCATAAATATTATTCGCTTTTTGACTAAAAAATCCGATAGTTTGAATTTTGCCATGCGCCTTTCTCCTTCTACATCAATGCTTCCAGGACCGTTGTTTGCGAACCTGCCATTCTTTCCAGAATAATTTTCAATATGTCTTGTTGGCGCTTGGCCATAGTATGTCAATTTCGGGGTGCAAAATTATAAAATGGCGATATTTTGGTAGTTTCTAATCTTTCGTTATAAATGTTCAATTTTTCGCTTTTAAGTATATTGATATTTAAAAAGTCACTATCTTTGCAAAAAATGTAAATTGTAATGCAATCGCCTGTAAATCAAATATTACTGAGGTTTTTTAATCGTATTAACGAAGGTATGGTTGTCGGAAAGTCGATTTTTATTGGCGACAATCTCGACATCGAGCGTAATATGTTGGATTTTGATGTGTCGTATTCGCGCCCATATTCATATCCGTTCAAGCTGACATTTACGGCGGCAATTCTTTGTTACAAAGGTTCGATTAAGACGACAGTGAACCGGCATGAATATGTTGTCGGTTGCAACGATACTCTTATTGTCCAGAGTGGTTCTATCGTGGAGTTCCTTTCGGGTAGCGACGACCTGAAGATAATAGCGATGGCTTTCGAAGACAAGGGCAACGAAAGTTTGTTTAATAGTTCCACGATGAATGCAAATTCATACATAATGCACCGTTCTGTTCCAATGCTCCTGCACCTCGAAGATGATGAAATGCAGATGCAAAAGCGTTTGTACAAGGAGATTCGTCAGTTCTATTCTAAGGTGGATGTGACGTATCGGAGCGAGGTCGTAAAAGGATATCTTTATGTGTCGGTGGCAACTTTTCTTTCTAAATTAGGCGGAATTAGTATGCAGGAAAAAGTTTTATACGAGGGAAGTCGCGAAAATGAATTGTACTTACAGTTTATGGACGATTTGCAAGTATTTGGCAGTAAGGAGCGTACTGTTTCATTTTATGCCGACCGTTGTTGTGTGTCGCCAAAATATTTTTCGAAGATGATACATCTGGCTTCGGGCAAAACGCCTATTCAACTTATAAAGGAAAGGGTGATAGTGGAGGCAAAGGTTTTGCTGAATTCGACCGACATGAGCATACAGGAGATTGCCGAAGCCTTGAATTTCCCCAACGATTCTTTCTTTTGCCGCTATTTCAAGCAGGAAGTTAAGATGTCGCCAATGAAATACAGAACTATGGCAAGTAAGAAGTAGAGGATTATCTAAACCACTGCTTTACAGGCACGTCAAATCCTGCTCCACGCATATAGTTGAATGTGGCGAGGTTAAGTCCGCGTTCAAACCTGCTCCAGTCTGGTGAACCATTGCAAGTGAATGGAATTTCGTTGTTGGCGAAAGTGCCTGCTTGCTGCGGAACATGCTTGGCGCCAAACTGTTGCGGATTTTGTCCCGAAATGGAATGGCAGGTCATTGCGTAGCGATGCCAGAATGCAGATTGTATAAGCCCTTCCTCAAAAAATTGTCGTACGGTATCGAGGCTCTCGTATAGTTCTTTTTCGGTCTGACTTGGAAATCCGTACATCAAGTAGGCGTGCACCATGATTCCATTGTTGGCGAAGTTGCGCAGGGTTTCACGCACCGACTTAACACTTATGCCTTTGTTGATGAGCTTGAGCACCCTTTCCGAAGCAACTTCTATTCCTCCGCTGACGGCTATGCAACCGCTTTGTGCCATAAGGAAACATAGTTCGTTGTTGTATGCCGATTCGAAACGGATGTTTGTCCAGTAGCTGACGGTCATCTTGCGTTTCAGGATTTCTTCGGAAAGACTACGCAATGTAGCTGGTGGAGCAGCTTCGTCAACAAAGTGGAAGCCCGAAATGCCAGTTTGCTTTATTATGCCTTCCATTCGGTCGGCGATAATGCTGGCCGGTGCATGGTCGTATCGGCAAATATAGTCGAGCGTGGTGTCGCAGAAAGTGCATTTTGCCCAGTAGCAACCGTGGGCGAGCATCATCTTGTTCCAATGTCCGTTGCTCCAAAGTTGCTGCATAGGGTTGGCGGTGTCGGCTGTGTCGAGGTATAGCTCGGTGTGTATTCCATCAAGGCAGGGTGTACCCCAGTCGGCAAAAGCAATGTTTTCGTTGCTGTCGATATTGATGCGTTCTATGTTGCCGTCGTTGCCGAGGCGCATTGTGCGGATAAGTTCTCCGTCTGTCAGCAGTCGTTCGAGCGGCAATTCGCCGTCGTCGAAGGTTATGGTGTCAACGTAGTTGAAGATGCGCGTGTCGGTGAGTTGGCGCAGTTCTGTGCTGACATATCCGCCGCCCATGGTTATGTGGATTTCGGGATATTTCTGCTTGATGTATTGTGCGCAGCGCAGTCCGCCGTAGAGGTTGCCGGGGAATGGAATCGAAAGTCCGATGTGTGTTGGTTTTGTCGCTGCAATCTTTTGTTCAAGCAGTTGTAGCATCCACTGGTCGATGAGGTTGGGTGCTTTTGCTAGTTCTTCGTCAAGAGGCGCAAAATCGCTGAGGCTTCGACAGAGTTTCTCGGCGTAGCGCACCATCTCGAAGTGCGGACTAATGCATTGCTGTATTACGTTGCCAATGTCCTCGATGAAAAGTGTGCATAGATATTGTGCGCGGTTGTAAGTCCCCGATGTTCCGTAGTCCCATTCCAGTTCTTCGGGGTTGGGCAGCCGCTTTTGGTTTGCCCAGAAGCTTGTGTTTGCAAACAATTGCGCAAATGTGTTGTCGTGTCCCTGCAGGAATCGTTTCACAGGTTCCACCCATTTGGTGTAGAAATCCTTGTTCGACAGGATTATTCTGATGTTAATGGCTTTTTTCCCCGAAACATGTACACCTTCTGCCGCATCGAAAATCTGTGCTATGGAATCGTGTGTTAGAATCTTGTCGATGAGTTCGATTCCGAGGTCCATCTGGTCGCATTCTATGCCTGTTTTGCGCAGGTATCCAGTTAGTTGTTCGGTCGCTGGATATGCGGTGTTGATTTGTGTGAGCGGTGGTGTTATGAGTAGAAGGTGCATTCGAATAAGTGTTGTTTTGCTGCAAAGGTAGTGAAAATAAAACTTTTATTTCGCCCCTCGGCTATTCTTTTTCGCCCCTGAGGGGTTGATTTTGCCCCTGCAGGTGAAATTTCGCCACGGGCAGGTTATTTTTCCCACCCGTCGAAAATTTCTTCACCATACTGGTTATGTTCGTTTTCGCCGTGGAGCGGTTTCCAGATTTGTGCAAAGAACGGATTGCTCTTGGCGATTTCGTCGTAGTTCCATGGGGTAGGCAGACATTCGGGACACCAGTGACCTCCTTCGAGCACCAGCACGGGCGATGCCTTGAACTTGTGTCCAAACTGGCATTCCCATTCGAGCGGAGTGCGGAAGTCGCCTTTCTCCATTGTTTCGCTCAGGCATTTGCCACCGCGGAACTCGGCTGCTTTGCGCATGTCGTCTATCGTCCATTCGCTGCGAGGCTTCTGCTCGTCGTAGCCATGGTCGATGCGAACGATGTCGGTTTCGCTGGGGTGGGAGAGATCCTGATGTTTCCAGTCGGGAATTGCCTTGTAGCGTTCCAACGAACCGTAGTATGCTGATATTCTTTGCTTTTCGTTGTGCTTAATCCACCATTGAGTTCCCCATTTCTTCTTGTATGCCATCGGACGCATTGCCCACCTTATTATAAATCCGGGGACAATAGCTGCAAGGTTGAAGAACCACGGCAACTGCTTGCCCATGTTTGTAAAATATTCATCTACAGGCACATTAGCGCGGAAGTGCAGGTAGTTCTCGAGTACATCTGAATCAAGGTACCATTGTCCGTGGAAGTTGCGCAGAACGAACCATTCTGGTCTGAAAATCTTCTCGGGTGCAGGACAATGTATGGCTTTCAGCAGCTTGCATTCGAATTCGTAGTTGCTCAGACGGTATTCCTTGCCGCTGCCGATGTTGTAGAAACGGTTCCAGAATTCGTCGGGAACATTGTCTTCGCATAAGTTTGCAAGCAGACGACCGCTATCCTCCACCGTTGCCCATTCGAGCACGCCACGCAGAGGGACGTGGAACATTATCGGGTCGTAGTTTTTGAGAATTTCGGGGTAGAGTATTCCCGACTGGCGCAGGCATACCCAGTTGCGTATTCCCGATTCCACTATTGTGCGTTCGGCAATGGTCTTGCTGATGGCGTAGTGGTCGTAAACGCTGATGCAGATTGGGTCACCGGTGCGTCCCCAGTGAATTGGCTCGTTGCGGTCGCTGGTCTGAGCGACAGAACCAATATAGCAAACCTTTATATTGTCGGCATTCGGCTGTGCAAGAACGGCTTTAGCAACATTCTCGGCTGCAAGTACGTTTACTCTGCGTGTCTTGTTCGGGAAATAGTCGGCAGCCGGCGAAACCATTCCGCCAACGTGCAGAACGTAGTCTGCCCCCTTGGTTGCCTCGAGCACATCCTCGTATTTTGTAAGGTCGCCCCATACTATGCGTATGCGGTCGGCGTATGGCGCAAGTTTTTCCTTGTTCTTCTTGCTCGGACGTGCAAGAATTGTTATGTCGAATCTATCTAGTCTCTGCATGAACTCCATGAGTCCTGCCCATCCCATTGTGCCTGTGGCACCTGTTAAGAATACTCGTTTTTTCATCATAAAATCGTTAGAGAGCGCAAAAGTAATGTTTTATTTTTTTTCAAAAACGTTTATGCCCTTATTTTATTGTTCCATAGGGTTATTCAGTTATCATTTTTGAAGGTATGATGCGGTCGATTATAACAAAATTATCAAATGTATGAAATATAACTGTCCAGCGATGGTTTATTATAGATAATGTCTTCGCATTGGGGTTAATGCTTTTTGCCTTGGCATAGTGGCTATATTATATATACCTGCGGTAAAACTTAACGATGCAAGTTGTCCAAGAACCTTATTAACAAACTTATGTCCACTTTCAGGCCTATATATGTTGGCAATGTACATGGCAATGCTGTCAAGATCGGCAGAAGCGCTTTCTCTGACTATCACTTTGTAACTTTGCATAGCATTCATCAAGCTTTTTATGGAATTTTTCAGCGAATA
>CADARW010000049.1 GCA_902790405.1 uncultured Bacteroidia bacterium | reverse complement strand
CTTGAAAATACGGCTCAAATAAATTATAACCTGAATGCTATCGGTTGTTATGAACGTATGACAGAAAAAGAAATTGCAGAAATAGATAATTTTGGCAAGTAAATTACGTTAAATGTAAAAATTGAATTTTATGAAAAAAGTATTGCTAATTATTTCGATGGTTGCAATGTTTGCCGCAATGACAAGTTGCGAAGCTAGCGACGAAACATACAATAGTTTTATTGGCGACTGGCATCTAGTGCGTATTAATGCCAACGGTGAATATCGTTTGCCAAGGCCTAATGCCGATACTTGTTTCAACTTGCATTTCTTCAAAAACAATTCGATGATTGGAGAATCGGTGCAAAGTACTTTCTCGTCGGTATATAATATCAGAAAGAAAAATAAGATAGAATTTTCTGGGTTTTATTATATCCCAGTTTCTGAGGATAGTACTGACAATGTCGTGTTTATGGAGAATGTGTTAAGGGTAGATTCTTATTCGATGAAAGAAGATACCTTGAAATTCATGTCCGACAAGAAGGCATATCTCCTGTTTGTAAGACGTTAGAAAATCTGCGTACGTCCGCTAATTCTTGCTCTTTCGATTATTAGCTCAAAATCCTCTTCGTATTCCTTTGCTATATCTGAGCAGTTGTGTTCGCTGTCGAAGTTATTGTGTATAAGCTTGTTCTTGTTTTTTGTGCCACCAAGGAATGCATTAATGTTGCTTAGCATTTCGTCCGAGCAGACGTAGTTTCGTTCGGCCTGCATGCATATCTTGCGAATCCAATGGTAGCATGCTGCGTGGTACCACATCATCTGTTTGGGATTGTTCCAAGGAATGTCGGGACCGTGCGAGATAATGGTGTAAGGCAGGTGGTACATTTCTCTCATGCTATAAGCTATTTCACCACATGGAAGAGCAAAGTTGGCAACGCATAGGTCGTATTTTTCGGTATGCAGGTGCTTTTTCAGGAACTTTCGTGCCATAATCATCCACGAAATCATTTCTCGAACATTCGACTGGCGTGCGTCCTTTCGTTTTGCTTTCAGCCTGATTACTCGAACTCCATTTTCGATGCTAGAGGCTTCTGTGCCGTCGTAGTAGGTGGTAAGCACAGTGATGTCGTGTCCACGTGAGGCTAACCCATCAGCGATGTTCTTGCTGATAGCTCCAGCTTGACCACCAATAGGCGGATATTCGTAGTTTAGCACCAAAAGTTTCATAATGCAAAGATAATTAACAATGTACAATTGACAATGGACAATTAGCAATTGATAATTCTCAAATCTTCAAATTCTCAAATCCTTCATTTTTAACCAACCAGATTTTTCTTTCTATTCCTGCCGAAAACCCTCCAAGTTTACCGCCAGCTGCCACTACACGGTGACAAGGAACTATTATCAGTATTGGATTATTTCCGACGGCTTGTCCTATAGCTTGTGCCGACTTGCATCCTATTCGTTTGGCAATTTCTCCGTATGTGGCAGTTTGCCCAAATGGTAAAGAAAGAAGTTCCGTCCATACCTTTTTCTGAAAGTCGGTGCCGCTAAGGTCGAGTCGTGGTGTAAAGTCTGGTTTTTTGCACGAAAAGTAGGTGTCGAGCCAGAGTTTTGTCTCTGCAAATATTGGGAGTGCTTTGCTTTTGCTGTCGCAAATGAAATTTTGGGAAGCTATTTCTATGCGGCAAAGTGTTCGACCATTGCTGTATATGGCAAGCGTTCCAATTGGCGATTCGTATGATAATCTGTATAAAGGCATATATGTTGCAAATATAATTGTTTTGTTAGGACAAGTTATCTCGAGAAAATCATTTATTTTTGCCAAAAATTAAAATTATGAACTTATCGGATTTGACAGGACATAGGAACTTTTTCCTAATTGCAGGACCTTGTGTGGTCGAGAATCTTGAAATAACCTACGAAACGGCTAAGACGGTGAAGGCTGTCTGCGACAAACTTGACATCCCGTTTGTTTTCAAGTCGTCGTACCGCAAGGCAAACCGTAGCAGCATTAGCTCGTTTACAGGAATAGGCGACGAGGCTGCACTTGAAATTCTTGCCAAGATTAAGCGCGAACTCAACGTCCCGATTTGCACCGACATTCATGCGCCCGAGGAAGCCGCTTTTGCTGCGCAGGTTGCCGACATCGTGCAGATTCCTGCTTTCCTTTGCCGTCAGACCGATTTGCTTGTTGCTGCTGCAAAAACAGGTAAGATTGTGAATATCAAGAAGGGACAGTTTCTTTCGCCCGAAGCTATGAAATTTGCTGCGCAGAAGGTTGTCGATGCTGGCAACAGCAATGTGATGCTTACTGAGCGCGGCACAACTTTCGGCTATACCGACCTTGTTATCGACTTCCGTGGTATTCCGACAATGAGGCAACTTGGTTATCCTGTTGTGCTTGATGTTACCCATAGCCTTCAGCAGCCGAACCAGACTAGCGGCGTAACTGGCGGACTACCGCAGATGATTGAGGCTATGGCAAAGGCTGGCGTCGCTGTAGGTGCCGACGGTTTGTTTATGGAAACTCATCCGAATCCTGCCGTGGCAAAGTCCGATGGTGCAAATATGCTGAGACTTGACCTTTTGGAAGACTTGCTGGTTAAGTTGGTACGTGTTCGTGAGGCTATTTTGTAACAGCTATTTGCCGTATTGACTAAATTCGACCAGCCGTTCTTTTATCCCTTTGTTGTTTTCGTTCAGAAACGCCCTGATTGTGTCGGTAACTATATGTTTGCGGTAGCTTTCGAAGGCATTTAGTAGCGAGTCGGGGACGGTTACTGGATAAATCCTGAATTGCTTGTGTCCGTTGTTTGGTGGATTGGATACAAAATATAGCGAGTAGTCGCAATTGCTGATGCGTACGGTGCTGTCTTTTTCCAAGTCGAGGCGGATTGTCATTTCTGCGTATGTGTTTTGTCTTGTGCTGTTGGATAAGAAATTGCCGAGCGAGTATGCCAGCAGATGCTTTTCTCCTGTAATGCTGTCGGTGCGAATTTCAATTGGCTCTACAACATGCGGATGACCGCCAATTATATGGGTTACGCCTTTTTCGAAAAGCCAGTCTGCCATCTTTTTCTGTGAAGTAACAGGTTCGAACTTATATTCTTCGCCCCAGTGCATGAATGCAATTATTGCATCCGGTTCCATGCTTTTTGCCTTTTCGATGTCGATGGAAATCTTTGCAGTGTCGATACGGTTGACTATGTTTGGTGCGTGGACTGTTGCTCCGTTTATTGCGTAAGTGTAATTGAGCATGGCGATGCGAAATCCGTTTTTCTCGACCAGAAGGGGATAGTTCTGCACGAAAGATGCTGTGTCTAAATAAGTTCCAAGGTGCTGTATTCCAACTGAATCCATCACGCGTATGGTGCGTTCAAGTCCTTGCTGCCGCCTGTCGCAGGTGTGGTTGTTTGCAGTAAGCATAATGTCGAAGCCAGCAGTTTTGCAATCGACAAGGTATTTGTCGGGGGCGCAGAAATTAGGATAGCCGTGGTAGGGCGGACCTGCAAGTGTGGTCTCGAAGTTGGCGACGGCAATGTCGGCCGATTCAATTTCGTGCTTTACATATTGGAAACATTCGCTGTAGTCGTAGGTGCCGTCATCTTGCAGTGCCATCTTGAATTGGCTGTCGTGTTGCATAAGGTCGCCAGCGAACAAAAGCGAGAGACGGTATGTGGTGTCTTTGGTCGGAACTTCTTCCGCAATGGTATCCGTTTCTGGTGGCAGTGGTGTTTCGGAGGTCTGCTTTTGCTTGCAACTAATTGCTAATGCGAAGATTAGCAATATGGCAAGTAAAATCTTTGTATGGTTATGTCTGTGCTTCATTGTTGAGTCGCGCCATGGCTCGACCGTGCGATTATTATTTCCATGGCTTTTAGCCTTCAAGCCTTTAAGCCTGTTAGCCTATTTAAAACATCATTCCGCCTGGGCGTTTCTTCATATCCTGCATAAACTTGTAAACCTGTGCTTGATATTCGGCAACGGTCATTGTCTTGGTTTTCTTCTTGTACTTTGGCTTGTCTATTTTCACAGGCGTGTCGCTCATGGTGATGGTTTTTGCTGCATAAATCTGTCCTCCGCCGTAAAGGTCAATCTGGAGAATCATGCCCGGAAGTCCGTGATATACATCGGGACCGTAGGGGATAGGCATATCGAGTGCAAACCAAGCGGTAATTTCTTGATTCATAATAGTGTCGTTGTAGGTTGCGCTCATGCAGATGTGTCCGGCGACTTCCTTCATTGCGTTGGTGACTTTCCATTTCATCTTCGGGATGCTGTCGTCAACGATGCTGAGTTTTCCCATCTGGCGGATGACATAGCAGACTTTGTTTTTGTCCTTGTTGCTGTAGATTGTGTGTTCTTCGGTTGCGCCACCCCATCTGTCCATGGTTTCCTCTACGACAGGTTCGTAGAGTGTTTCCGATGGTGAAAATTTCAGTACAGCTTTCGACTTCCTGAATTTCCATTCATTTTTCCATGAGTATGTGTCCATCTTTCTGTCGGGCATAAACCATTGCATCATCTTTTCTACATCGGTGGTTATTTCGTACTCGATTGTACCCGATGTCTGCTGTGCGCTTGCAAAACTTGCTGCAAGTGCGATTATCGCTGTCAGTATGATTGTTCGTTTCATATTTTTTTTGTTTTAGGTTTGGACGATGCCTGCATCGTCCTTTACTTCTATTTCTTTACTTTTTCTCCTTTTTTAGAAATCCATCATGTCAACTCCGCGTCTGCCTTTATCCTGGAAGCCCTTCATGTTGTATGAGAAGGTAAGCATATAGTATCTCGATAGGGTTGGCGATTCGCGGTAGTAAACAGTGTTGGAATATGCATACTGGGCAATCGAAACGCTCTGGTTCAGAAGGTCGCAGGCTGCGAGACGAAGTTCGAACTTGTTGCCCTTGCCGAGATACTGCTTTATTGAAACATTCAGGATGTGCATATCTGGATTGTTGGTAAATTCGTTGTTCAAGTATTTGTTGTACTTGTAGTTGGCTTCCAAGTAGGTGCGACCGAACATCTGCCACTTGATTGATGTGCCGACATTGTAGTTCGTTGTCTTGTTGTTATTGAAGTAGTTTTCCGACTTGTATGTAGTAGTTGTGTAGCCGTAGCGACCATTTATTCTCCAAGTAAGTTTGTCAGAGAGGTTTATCTGGAAAGTGATATTCGGGTAGAACGAATTGCTCTGTGACAAGTTTTCGACACCATTTATAAAAATCGGGTTCTGGTCGTAGCCGTAGCGGAAGCCTAAGCTGGTTGTAAATTTTGACTTTACGATAGGAAGTTCCAGATGTATGTTTGCACCTGCTTCGTGTCCACCGTGTACAATTTCCGGGGTGCGAACATTCCTGTATCCAAGACCATCCACATATTCGATTTTTTGGTTGTAGGTTATAAGGTCTGGCTGGTACGAATAGTCAAGACTTAAGAATGCACCCATAAATGAAGCTCTGTTGTGATAGCCGAACATTGCACTTGTGTTGTGAGAACTTGTGTATGAAAGGTTTGGATTTCCATTTACTACATACAGAGGGTCCATATTGGTTGAAATCGGTTGCAAGTAGGTGAAATCTGGCTCTTCTATGTCATACGAGTAATCAAATGACATCCAGATGTTGTTTGGCGATTCCCAGTTCAATTCGAAGTAGGGGATAACGCTTCCGTAGTTGCGTCGGAGCGGGTCGCCGTCGACATTTGCGCGGGTGTATTTGCCGTTCTGCTGTAAGTTCTTGTATGCTGCACCTGCGTTGATATACAATCCGTTGAACGAATAAGCAAATGCAACTCCGAGACGATTGTAGAAGAGGTCGCGCTGCGAAATTAGCGACAGCGAATCAATGGCGGCATTCGACTGAAGTTCGTCCTGTGCTTCGTGCGAAAGCTTTTCGGTGTTCATAGAGAAGTTGTAGAAGGTGCTGAATGTGAATCGCTTGCCTATAGGTTCAACATACATTACACTCGATTTCAAATTGTTGGTATTCTTGTTCTGCGACGAAGCAACCTTTATGCGTTCGTCTGGTGTTGTTGCATTGAAGAATTCGTTCAGATTCTCTTCGTTTTCCTTTTCCAGCGCTATTGTATTGTTGTTTTCGGCACTGATGGAGAACGAGCGTTTGGGCTTCATGAACTTGTGGTTGTAAATCACAAGTGCATTGGTGTTTATGTTGTTGACTTTGTAGTCGCTGATTTCTGAATATTGATTAATAAGGTCGAGATTGCCACCTTGGTACAAGGCGAAATTGTTGTCGTTGTTTCTGTTTCCAGTGAACTTTACATTGATTCTACCGATTATGTAGTCGAGGGAGTCTATTTTCTCCTCGAGGCGAGCCGACAACGAGTGCGAAAAAATCTTATGGGCATTGTAGGAAGTGTCGGTCTTGAAGTACGAGGTGTCGGTAAGCATTGTCTTCTGGTTGGCAAAAATGTCGGCGGTTGAATTAATCTGATTATAGGTGTAGTTGGTGTAAAGAATGGTCTTGCCGTCGTCGTAGTTGAAGTTTACACCGCCGCCGTAGTTTTGTGCGAAGCCGTTGCCGTCCCAATATAGGTTGCTGCCGAATCCGCCCCACCATCCGCCGTTGCCGAATCCGAAGTCGCCATTGTCGTGGGTAAATGCGCTCGAACCCTTGAATTCCTGCATGTCTTCCCAGTCGGTACGGGTCGAGTTGATATCGTTGCCATAGCCGATAACCGAAAGCTGGTACTTGTCGTTAAAGCGGTTGAAACTGCCCTTGGCAAGCCACGGGATGAAGTTGCCGTCGCCCCAGCCAGCGCCAACACTTGCCTTGCCGAAGTAACCCTTCTTGTATTCCTGCTTCAGTTCGAGGTTCATAACCTTGTTCTGAGTGCCGTCCTTCACGCCGGTAAGCTTTTCCTGCTCCGACTTGTCGTTGTATACCTGAACCTTCGAAACTGCTTCTGCATCAATGTTCTGCGTAACCATCTTGGGGTCGTCACCGAAGAAATTCTTGCCATCAACATAGACCTTGCTGACATCCTTGCCCATCGACTTTATTCCGCCGTCGGCATCAACTTCAATGCCTGGAAGTTTCTTAAGCAGGTCTTCTACGGTTGAACCGGGCGCAACCTTGAAAGTAGCAGCGTTGTATTCCACGGTATCACCTTTAAATAATAACGGAGCCTGAGCTTCGTGTACAACTACTTCCATCAGCACTTCGGCAATGGGCGACAACTTGAGGTTGCCGAGGTTTATACTCTTGCCGTCGGTCTTCTTTATGTGCTTCTGGTAGGGCGTGTAGGTAATGTGCGAAATCTTCAGCAAATAGTCGCGGTTTTTCACATTCTTGAACACAAAATGTCCATCCGAACCCGAAATTGCATATTCGAGCAGGGTAGAGTCGCTTTCGTTGAGAAGCATTACGGTTGCGAAAGGTACTTCTTCGCCAGTATCAGCTTCAATGAGATTGCCCGAAATCTCAATGTTTTGCGCTGAAATTCTTGCTACGCAAATTGCTGATATGAATAATATTAAAGTGATAAGCCGCTTCATATATCTATACGTTTTATGGCACAAAAATATAATAAATATTTTGCGAAAATTGTACCAAAATGGGTTTTATGTAAACTTTAACACAATGTAAGTCTGACAGGCAAACAGTCCAAAAGGCTAAAAGTCCAACAGAAGACCAGTCTGACAGCCAGCCAGGCTAACTGGATGCAATTGCCCCCCACATGCCTTAAGGCCTTTAAAGACCTTAAGGGCTTTAAAGATGGGGGGCAAGCCTGTTAGCCTTCGAGCCTGTTAGCCTAGAAATTCACCACAGTTCCCTTATCTATTCCGTACTTGTCGCAAAGCCCTGCGTTGATTTCGATTACATACATAGCTGGTGCTTCGGATGGGAGGGAAGTTTCGTCCAATGTCTTTGCATTCTTGCAGATGCTTACGACTTCGCGTTTTGCATTGACGTAGATTATGTCCAATGGTATCAATGTGTTGCGCATCCAGAACGAACGCCAGTCCTCGTAGGAGAACATGAACAGCATACCTTTATTTTCGTCCATCTGCTTGCGGAACATAAGTCCACGCGCGTGTTCTTCCTCGGTTGTTGCTAGTTCTATGTCAATGTTGAAAATTATCGAGTCGCTGTCATTTATAAACTGCAGTTCGCCGTCTTTGCGGAACTCTGGCGGATTGTCGAAGTCATATTTCTTGACTTTCAGTTCCTTTGTTGGTTTGTTGCCATTGTTCCCCTTTGGCTTTGGCGTTTTGTCGCAACCGATTAATGCAAATGTTGATGAAAGTAGTAATATGTAGGTTAATGCTTTTATTTTCATGATTATGCGTTTTGTAAGGTGTGAAGTCTGTAATATGTTCCCTGTTTTGCAATAAGTTCGTCGTGCTTGCCGGTTTCTACAATCTTGCCTTCGTTGAGGACTATTATTAGGTCTGCATTCTTGATGGTCGACAAGCGGTGTGCTACTACAACCGAAGTTCTGTTTTTCATCAGTTGTTCTATTGCTTCCTGCACAAGGCGTTCCGATTCGGTGTCGAGTGCCGATGTGGCTTCGTCGAGAATCAATATAGGGGGATTTTTCAGCAGGGCACGGGCTATGCTTATTCTTTGTCGCTGACCGCCAGAGAGTTTGCAGCCACCATCGCCTATGTTTGTGTCGAAACCTTTCTCGGTTTCCATTATGAAGTCGTAAGCATTGGCGATTCTCGCAGCACGTTCCACGTCTTCTTTCGAGATGCCTTCTTGTCCGAGCGTTATGTTGTTGTAAATGGTATCGTTGAACAGAATAGGCACTTGGTTGACGTATCCCATAAGGTTGCGAAGTTGCTTGAGTTTGTAGTCGCGGATATTCTTGCCGTCGATGAGGATTTCTCCGTCGGTTACATCGTAGAAGCGCGGAATAAGGTCAACAATAGTTGATTTACCTGAGCCACTCTGCCCGACAAGTGCTATCGTTTGTCCTTTTTTTACCTTGAAATTTATTCCGTGAAGCACTTCGGTGTCGGAATTGTACGAAAATCTAACATTGCGGAACTCTATTTCTCCTGAGAACTCTGCAATTTCTACGTTGCCTTGAGTGTTCACTATCGGGTTCTCCGCATCAAGGATTTCGTTTACACGGTCAACCGATGCCATAGCTTTCTTTACGTTGAACCAAGCTGTAGACAGTGATTTTGCTGGTTGAATCAATTGGCTGAAAATCAATAGGTAGCCAATAAGTGCCTCTGACGAGAATGTGCTGTTTTCGGTAAGTATCATCGTTCCTCCGAAACACAATATTATAACAACCGCAACCGTAGCCAAAAATTCGCTGAGCGGACTTGCCAGAAAACGTATCCTGTTTATGCGGTTCATCAACTTGGTATAGCTTTCGTTGTCGTTATCAAATTTTTCGTTTATGTGGTTTTCGGCGTTGAAAGCCTTGATAACACGCAGTCCACCAATCATTTCTTCGATTTGCGACAACAATGAACCCATCTTTTCCTGTCCAGCCATCGAGGTCTTGCGTAGCGACCTACCGGTCTTGCCTATGAGCAGTCCGACAATAGGCAGAAGTATGAAAGCAAATACGGTCAACTGCCAACTTATTATAATCATCGAGGCAAGGTAAATGATGATTTTTACAGGGTCGCGGAAAATCATTTCGAGCGAACTCATGATGCCCCATTCAATTTCCTGCACGTCGCTGGTCATGCGGGCTATGATGTTGCCCTTGTGTTCGTCGGAAAAATATGCTATTGGTAGCGACAATGTCCTTTTAAACAAAGCGTTGCGTATGTCCTTGACAGCTCCGTTGCGTATCGGAACCATAAAATGGTTGGCAAGGTACATGGTCAGCGTCTTGAAGAATGTTGCAATAACCACTATAATGGCTATGGTTACGAGAGCTTGGAATTTCCCTTGGTTGTCGATTATGCTTGTGAGCCAGTAGTAGAAGTTGTGCTTCATCGATTCGATGTCGGTAATGCTCATTGCAACCATCTCGCGCACAGGTTCTTGCGTGTTGAAAAGTATTCCGAGGAAAGGTATCACCATAGTGAACGAGCACAAACTGAACACTGCCGACAGAATGTTGAACAGTATATTCAGCAGTGCATAGCCCTTGTATGGCAGTATGTATTTCGTTACCTTCAGGAAATCTTTCATATTCCTGTGTAGTTGAACGGTGTTATCTGCATTAGTTCAGCCTTCACATCTTCGCTTACATTAAGTCCGCCGATGAAGTCGATGAAAGTCTGGTGTGTAACTTTTGCGTTTGTCCTAGTGAGAGCCTTGAGAGCTTCGTATGGGTTGGGGTAGTTTTCGCGGCGAAGGATTGTCTGAATTGCTTCGGCAACGACCATCCAGTTGTTTTCGAGGTCGGCGTCAATCTTTTCGCGGTTGAGCAAAAGTTTCGACATGCCCTTGTCCAAAGAAGCCAGAGCTATGAAAATATGTCCCATCGGTACTCCAAGGTTGCGCAGTACGGTCGAGTCGGTGAGGTCGCGCTGCAGACGGCTGATTGGCAGTTTGCGAGCCAGATGTTCGCAGATGGCGTTGGCGATTCCGAGGTTGCCTTCGGCATTCTCGAAATCGATAGGATTCACCTTGTGAGGCATTGCACTCGAACCAACTTCGCCAGCTTTTATTTTTTGCTTGAAATATTCCATCGAGACGTATGTCCAGATGTCGCGGGCAAAATCGATGAATATGGTGTTGATTCTTGCCATGCAGTGCATCAGGGCGGCAATGTTGTCGTAGTGTTCGATTTGGGTTGTCGGGCAACTGCGGTGCAGACCTAAGGTTTCGTTTACGAACTTGTTGCCGAAAGCCATCCAGTCGATGTGCGGGAATGCTACATTGTGGGCATTGAAGTTGCCGGTTGCACCGCCGAACTTTGCGCTGAACGGGATCTGCTTCAGTTGACGTATCTGTTCGTTGAGACGGACGACAAAGACGTTCATTTCCTTGCCTAGACGCGTTGGCGATGCTGGTTGTCCGTGTGTACGAGCAAGCATCGGTATGTCTTTCCATTCCTCGGCGAGGTTGGCAATTGTTGCCACGGTGTTTGTGAGGCGAGGAAGATACTCGTTTTCAACAGCTTCCTTAAGTAGGAGAGGAGTCGCTGTGTTGTTGATGTCCTGCGAAGTAAGCCCGAAGTGTATGAACTCCTTGTACTGCGACAAGTTGTGTGCATCGAAGTATTCCTTTATGAAATATTCGACAGCCTTCACGTCGTGGTTGGTTGTCTTTTCTATGTTTTTTACCTTTTCGGCATCTTCGGCTGTGAAATTTCTGTACAGACTGCGCAGAAGTTCGTAGTTGCTTTTATCGAAGCCTTTGAGTTGAGGAATGTCATTTTTTGTAAGTTCTATGAAATATTCAATTTCAATTCTTACGCGGTATCTTATCAGTGCGTATTCCGAAAAATATTCTCTAAGTTCCTTTGTCTTAGAGTAGTAGCGTCCGTCAATAGGACTTACAGCCATGAGTGCATCGTTTGACATCTTGTGTAATTTTTAAAAATGCAAATTAACGAAAAAAAAATGAAGTATGAAAAGGTAATTGGTATGACAAATGTCTATTTTCTCCATTTTGCCAGTTTCATGTAGGCGTATGAGTGAGTGAACATCAGGGTGCCGTATATTACTTCGGTGCACCAGATCCATTCAACATCAAGGTTCCAAACATTTGCGCTGAGATATACATATATTACATAAATAACAAGTACTCCAGCTTCGAGAAGCAATGCCGAAAGTGTGTTTCCTGTGCCCGAAATAAACTCGAAATATATCATCGCGGGTGCAAGTACAAGTGTAGCAACAAGTACTACGTATATGGTGTTCACCGAGTTCTGTGCCAAAACAAGGTCGTCGGTGTAGATGCGGGCTATGTACTGCGGAATACATACGCAGATTATTACTAACGGAATTATCGTTGCTAGGCTCATTTTGGCAATCTTGACCAAGGTGCGCGGAATTTCTTCTTGCTTGCCGGCTCCTATTAGTCTGCTAGTGAGGGTATTGGCTGTCGCGCTGAATGCAAAGACGGGAATGGTCACCAGCATATAGACGCTTCGCACTATGCCCGAAACTGCTATCGGCATTTCTCCGGTATGCTCAATCATTGCAAAGAATATAAACCATAGTCCGAACGACATAAGTCGTTGTAGCATTGTCGGAAATGCCAGTTTTAGTACCGATTTGAGCAGTGGAAACTCAATTTTACCGAATTCGAACAGCCCGTATTTCTTGAAAGGGATCATTTTGAGTGTGTAGAATACGAACAGCAGCATGGCCGACAGTTCTGCGCAAACCGACGATAGTCCTGCTCCGCGTATTCCCATTTCTGGAAAACCGAGATTGCCGAAAATGAGCGTATAGTCGAGAAATATGTTCACTGCGGCCATAAGAATGGTCGTGTAGGTGATGATTTTGGTGTTTGAAAGTCCGATGTACAGCGAACGGAACAGGTAGTTGATGCATACGATTACAATTCCGTAGTGCCTATAGTTGATAAATTGGGTGGCTGCTTCGTAAACGTTTGGTGAGTCGATGATTAAATTGAGCAGAATGTCGGAGAAGAAATGCATTACAACCCAAAGCGTTAAGCCAAGTATTGTGGTAAATAGTAGTCCATGTTCAAACACAACGCCAATCTGCTTGTAGTTTTGCTCGCCAAAACGCCTTGCAATAATGATTTGCACACCAATTGCAAATCCCATTGCCAATGCAGTGAAAACCAAGTAGTAGATTCCTCCAAGCATCACTGCTCCAAGTTCTACGTTGCCTACGTGACCAATAAATACTGTATTGACAAACACCATTATGGTCTGAGCAAGGTTGCCGAAAATTATCGGGTACGAAATCTGCCATATTTCCTTGTTGGTGACCGACAAAGGGTTCTTTACTGCTGCGTTCATGCGGTTTTACTGCTTGATAATCTTTTGCTTGTATGTGGCGTCGCCCGAATTTATGCTTATAATGTATAAGCCATTCGGAAAACCTTGCAAATTTAGGGAGTTTTGTCCGAATGAAAGTTTTCCATGTGCAATATTTTTACCACAAATGTCGCTGATTGTGTATATGGCATTGTCACCGTAGTATTCTATTGAGAACTGTCCGTCCGAAGGGTTAGGGAATATTTTTGTGGCGTTGCCTGCTATGCTGTTGTCTCCGACTAGAATTGTCTGGACTTCAATTCGTTCCGATTCTCCGAGACTGCATACCGTCGACAGCGTGTAGAAGTTGCCTTCGGGGATGATTGTGGTAGGCGTGACAAATATTGTGTCGGAAGTGTTTCCGATGAGTTGCCCCGATTCGTATATGTTGTAGGAGTTTGCATTTGGCACCGACGTCCAAACAATAGAATCGGTGTATGTTGTAATGTAGCAAATAGCATTTTCGGGGGCTTCACATTGTTCGTGAAGTATTGGGATGCAAATAGTTGTGTCGGTATAGAGGTTTGCGTCGCAGACTGGACGAACGGTAAGGCAATGCTCACCATCGGCAAGGTTTGTCAGTATGATTGTGTCGGCAGAATTTCCTTCCGTAACAAGGTTTCCGTT
>CADARW010000048.1 GCA_902790405.1 uncultured Bacteroidia bacterium | reverse complement strand
ACTCTGTAGAAAAGATTGGAGAAAAAGCTTTTTATGAATCAGGCATTTCCGAGCCTATACATTCTGAATATTTGTTTGCATATTTTCCGCCAAACTACGCTACTGAATATTCTATTCCCGAAGGAATTAAGACAATAGCTCAATGGGCATTCATATATGCTGGAGAACTAAAGTCTCTTATCCTTCCGAATAGTGTAACAAAAATAGAAGAAGAATCATTCTGCGATTGTAAATTAGAAAATATTGTCTTGTCTGATTCATTAGAATTCATAGGATACAAAGCATTTTCTTACTGCACACAACTAAATTCTATTACTCTACCAAAATCACTAAAAACAATTGACAAAAACGCATTTATGGGTTGCTTTAAATTGGAACATGTTATAATTCCAGACTCAATTACGGAAATAAATGACTTAGTATTCTATGACACTGGACTCAAAACAATAACTATCCCAAAATCAGTAAAGAGCATCAAAGAGTCTGCATTTAACCAATGCTTAGATTTAAAGTACATATACATTCCAAAAGGGACGTTGCCACAATTCAAGAATATGCTAAATAGCAAATTTCACAGCAAATTGAAAGAAAAATAGTCTGATTTTCACTCTACCATCTCGGCAAGTTCGAGCCAACGCATCTCCTTTGCGTCAATACTATCAATCAGTTGCGAGTATTCTGACGACTTTGCAGCAATATCAAACGGTGAAAGACTTCCAGAGTTCAACTCCTCTTCCATAGCAACACGCCTGGCGTTTAATTCTTCTATTTCCTTCTCAAGCATATCGTATTCGCGCTGATCCTTGTACGAAAGTTTTTTCTTGGGTGCATTTATTGGCTTTCGAGGCTCTGCATTCGCTTCTTTTGCAGGCTTTTCCTCCTTTGGTTGCGCAGGTCCTAAATATCTTATGTAGGCATCAGAATCGCGAAACTGCGTGTAATTTCCCGGAAAATCAGAAATCAGTCCATCGACTTCGAACACAAAGATATGGTCAACAATCTTGTCCATAAAGAAGCGGTCGTGCGAAACAATTATGACAGTTGCGTCAATCATCGTCAGATATTCTTCCAGCACCTGCAAAGTTGTGATGTCCAAGTCGTTTGTAGGCTCGTCCATTATCAGCACATTGGGCTGCTGGATTAGCACCGTGCAAAGATACAACCTGCGTTTTTCACCACCGCTGAGCTTGCGCACAAGCGTATGCTGCATATCGCCTGTGAACATAAAGTAGTTGAGCAGTCCCGATGCCGAAAAACTCTTGCCGTCGCGCAACTTCACATCGTCGGAAATCTTACGGACAATGTCGATGGGCTTGTCATCGTCGTTGAAAGCAATGCCTTCCTGAGTGTAGTAGGCAAATTTCACCGTCTGTCCGATTTCAATATGACCGCTGTCGGGAGCAAGATTTCCAGTAATCAAATTTAGGAAAGTCGTCTTCCCCACTCCATTTCGCCCCACAATGCCAATCTTTTCTCCGCGCGAAACCTTGTACGAAAATTCACTGATAATCTTTTGGTTACCAAATGATTTCGACACATTATAGATATCAATGATTTTCTTTCCAAGGCGCTGGTTTGCAACATCGAGTTCAAGTTTTCGATTGTCGATACGCTGTGAAGCCCGAGCCTTCAGGTTTTCGAACTCGTCGATGCGGTATTTTGCCTTGTGAGAACGCGCCTTCGGCATACGGCGAATCCACTCCTGCTCGGTACGCATCAGGTTTTGCGCCCGCTCAATGTTGGCCTGCAAATTCTCGATACGCTCGGCACGCTTTTCAACATAATAGGTGTAATTTCCTGAATATGAATATATGTTACCGCCATCCATCTCGATTATTGTGTCACAGATTCGGTCGAGGAAATAGCGGTCGTGCGTTACCATAAATATTGTGATATTGGCAACTGAAAGGTAATCTTCGAGCCATTCTATCACATTCAAGTCCAACTGGTTAGTCGGCTCATCAAGGATTAGCAGCTGAGGCTCGCAAATAAGCAGTCCTGCAAGCGCCACGCGCTTTTTCTGACCGCCACTGAGAGTACCGATTTTCTTGTCGAGGTCGTGGATGTCGAGTTTGCCTAGTATTTGTTTGATGCGCGATTCGTAGTCCCAAGCATTTAGGGCGTCCATCTTGTCGAGCAGCGACGGCAGAACCTCGTGCGATTCGGAATAAAGGCAGTCGTTGTACTGGCGGATAGTCTGAGTAATTTCGTTTTCAAGCACAAATACGGCATCAAGCACAGTGCGGTCGGGATTCATGTCAATTTCCTGCGGAAGATAGCCGATTCGCACATCGCGCCGACGGCTAAGGCTTCCACCATCAGGAGAGTCGACACCGGCAAGTATGTTCAGCAACGATGTTTTTCCCGTGCCATTCTTGGCGACAAGCGCTATTTTCTGCCCCTCGCCAATGCTAAGGCTGATGTTCTCGAACAGCAGTTTGTCGCCGTACCGCTTGCTTATGTTTTCTGCTTGAAGTAAACTTTCCATTGCCTAAAATATCTTCCAAATCTTCTCATCCGGAAACGGAGCTTCTATCACAATTTCCTCCTTTTTCACCGGATGTGTGAAAGTAATCCTTGCTGCGTGAAGATTGATTCCTCCGTTTTTGTTCGAGCGTGGATAACCGTACTTCAAATCTCCACGGATTGGGCAACCCATATTTGCCAACTGACAACGAATCTGATGATGACGCCCTGTATGCAAGTCAACCTCAAGCAGATAATACCGCTCAGAATGTCCTACTACTTTGTACGACAAACTCGACCGCTTTGCCTCGGGATGCTTCTCGTCAACAACATACGACTTGTTCTGCTTAACATTGCGGTAAATGTAATCCACAAGCGTATCGCTGTCCTTGGGAGGTTTGTTACCTACAACTGCAAGATAAGTCTTATGGGCATCCTTTGTACGGAAGAGTTCGCTCAAGCGCGTCAACGCCTTGCTTGTCTTTGCAAACAACACCACACCGCTCACTGGTCTGTCGATACGATGCGGTACGCCAAGGAAAACATTTCCGGGTTTATGGTCGCGCTCCTTAATGTATGATTTCAGTATTTCGGACAAAGGCTTGTCGCCAGTGTTGTCGCCCTGCACAATCTGCCCAGCCTGCTTGTTTACGGCAATAATATGGTTGTCTTCGTAAAGAATATCAACCGTCTGCGGACTTGTATTTCGAATTTCTGCCATAGTGCGACAAAATTTGTCAGTACTGCTCCTGCTCGTTGGGGAAATCGCCCGACTTCACATCGCTGATGTAATTCGTTACCGCACCAGTTATCACGGCATCGAGGTCGGCATAGCGGCGAAGGAAACGCGGTGAAAATTCCTGCGTAATACCAAGCATATCGTGCATTACAAGCACCTGACCGTCGGCAGCACCTGCACCAATGCCAATGATCGGGATTTTTATTTCGGAAACAATACGCGAAGTAAGGCTTGCCGGAATTTTCTCAAGGACAATGGCAAAGCATCCAAGTTCCTGCAACAGATAAGCATCTTCGACCAGACGAGAAGCCTCCTCGTCGTCCTTGGCGCGAACAGCGTAGGTACCGAACTTGTTTATACTCTGTGGGGTTAGTCCCAGATGTCCCATTATCGGGATACCAGCCGAGAGGATTCTCTTTATCGATTCTTCAGACTCCATTCCACCTTCGAGTTTCACGGCTCCTGCACCAGTTTCCTTCATGATGCGTATTGCCGACGACAAAGCCTCCTTTGAATTGCTCTGGTAAGTTCCAAACGGCAAATCGACAACCACCAAAGCCCTATCGACAGCACGAACAACACTTTTAGCATGGTAAATCATCTCGTCGAGAGTTATCGGCAAGGTCGTTTCGTAGCCAGCCATAACATTCGATGCCGAATCACCGACAAGGATGACATCAATGCCAGCCTTGTCGATAATTTTTGCCATACTGTAGTCGTAGGCAGTAAGCATCGAAATCTTTTCACCACGATTCTTCATTTCCTGAAGAATGTGAGTGGTAACCTTCTTTATTTCCTTATGTACCGACATAATGGTATGTTTAATATTCGATTTAATGTCTAAAATGTCTGATTCCTGTAAATACCATCGGAATCTTGTTTTCGTTGCAGTAGTTTATCGTATCCTCGTCGCGGATAGAACCACCAGGCTGAATAACTGCCGAAATACCTTCCTTGTATGCTATTTCGATAGAATCGGCAAACGGGAAGAAAGCATCGGAAGCCATTACAGCACCTTCGAGTTCAAATCCGAAACTCTTGGCTTTTTCGATAGCCTGCTTCAAAGCATCGACACGCGAAGTCTGACCAGTACCGCTAGCAAGAAGCTGCGCATTTTTAACCAATACAATTGCATTGGACTTAGTAGCTTTTACAACCTTGTTGGCAAAGAACAAATCCTGAATCTGAGCATCGGTAGGCTTTTCGTTGGTAACATATTTCAAGTCTTCCATGCCTTCGATACGTGTATCTCTTTCCTGCACCAAAACACCATTTATTGCTGTGCGCAAAACATGCTTCGAAACATTGTTGTGCTTCTGGACAAGGATAATACGGTTTTTCTTCTGCTCAAGCACTTCGAGAGCCTCTTTTGTAAAGTCGGGAGCAATTATTACCTCGAAGAAAATCTTGTTTATCTCCATAGCGACTTCGCGGTCAACCGGACGATTTGTAACAATAATTCCACCGTATGCCGAAACAGGATCGCAAGCAAGAGCATCTTTCCAAGCCTTTAACAAAGTGCTACGAGTGGCAATGCCGCATGCATTGTTATGCTTTAGGATGGCAACAGTAGTATCTTCGAACTCGCGTATAAGGTTGATGCCAGCATCGATATCGAGAATGTTGTTGTAGCTGACTTCCTTGCCGTGAAGTTTCTGGAACATATCGTCGAAATTGCCGAAGAACTTTGCTTCCTGATGAGGATTTTCGCCATAACGCAGAGGCATATATTCGCGTTGCGAAAGCTTAAGTTGCGACATTGAATTGTTGTCGAACCAGTTGAAAATTGCCGAATCGTAGTTGGAACTTATACCAAACGCCTCACGAGCAAATCTGCGACGAGTTTCGAGGTCGGTAGAGCATCCGTTCTCTTCGATGATATTGCAAAGTTCTTGATACTGACCTTTATGCGACACTATCAAGACATCCTTATAATTCTTTGCAGCAGCCCTTATCAACGAAATTCCCCCTATGTCAATCTTCTCGATGATATCACTTTCCGATGCATTCGACTTTACTGTCTGCTCGAACGGATACAAGTCAACTATCACTAGGTCGATTTCTGGAATTTCGTACTGAGCCATCTGTTCCCTGTGGCTTTCCTCTTCGCGTATTGCAAGGATACCACCGAAAATTTTTGGATGCAAGGTCTTTACCCTGCCGTCGAGAATTGACGGATAACCAGTAATGTCTTCCACCTTTGTAACTTCAACATCGAGCGAAGAAATGAAATCGTAGGTTCCTCCTGTAGAATAGATTTTTACACCATAGTTGTTCAGATTCTTTACAACCAAATCGAGATCGTGCTTATCAAACACGGAAATCAAAGCCGATTTAATAACCTTTTGCATATATTTTATCTTTTAATACTATTTAACATCATTTTTCTTATTTGCACATTGCTGGCGCACAACCTCGTACACCATTACCGCAGTCGAAACCGAAACATTGAGAGATTCTGTCTTTCCGTACATCGGGATTTTTATAAGCTTGTCGGCACGTTTCTGCATAGGTTTCGACACGCCAACATCCTCGGCACCCATAATCAATGCCGTAGGCGACGAAAAATCCTCATCGTAAACGTTTTTCTCCGCCTTTTCGGTTGCCGCGTACACCTTAAAGCCACTTTGTTGCAAAAACAATACCGTATCGACGAGATTCTTTTCGCGGCAAACAGGGATATTGTACAGGGCTCCGGCCGAAGTCTTTATTGCATCCTCGGTAATCCTGGCCGAATTGGTTTCGGGAATAACTATTGCCGTCACGCCTGCACACTCGCAAGTACGGGCAATAGCACCGAAGTTTCGCACATCGGTAATACCGTCGAGAATCACAACTATCGGAGACTTGCCCTCGTCGAAAGCGGACATAACCACGTTTTCGAGATTTGCATACGAAACCGGAGAAATATAGGCCACAACTCCCTGATGATTGCGGTTTGTAATCTTGTCGAGTTTTTCGGCTGGAACATACTGTATGTTCAGTTTGTTTCTCCGCAATTCGGTCATAAGCTCAACCGAAAGGTCACCTGTCATATTCTGTCGGACAAGCACCTTGTCAATCTCTTTTCCTGCTCTTATAGCCTCGAGCACAGGTCTTATTCCAAAAATAAAATCACTCATTGTTCAATTTTGATACTGTAAATATTTTTCCAGACCGCCAGGTTGTTGTCACCTGCTGCCAGATGGACTGATATGTATTGGACCTCAGCAACGAAAAATCGTTACGAAGCCCAGAATAGTTTTCGAAAGTAAATACAACGCTCTGCTGTCCGCTACCATACGACCATTCCTCGCTTGTAGGCGTAATGTTAACCACAGAAGGAGGGCCAAGCATAACATATATCATTCCTCTGTCGGTGCGCCAGCCTTCGGTGCTACTTGCAAACATCATATTTGCCAATGCAACTCGGCTATAAAAGACACGAATCTGCTCTTTGGCATTCTTTTCGTTCTTCGATAGTCCGAGCCAATATGCATCAACGGCCTTTTTGGTATTTGAAGACGAATCTATCAGCTCGTATTCGCGTCCTGTACATATAAGTTTCATTGGTTCGAGCATATCGGCAACCGTAGTAACATTCGGATAAGTGTGATTATTCGTGACCACTATGCCAAATTTCTCGTTTTTCGGAGTAGAACCCAAGGCATACAAGCCTGGAGCATCGAAGCTTACTGTATCGCCGAACCTATAACGGAAAACTGAATCTGGAATAGATGGCGACTTCACTGGAGAACTCCAATACGGAGACAGCGGAACGTATGGTTTTTGCGCATAATACTCTACATCAACAGTTTCCCTACCTAACGGACCATGAATTTGTACGACCTGTCCCGCACGGACCACGTTAGTAAACAGCACCTCGCCAGACAATTTCTTAACAATATAGCTATATTCGTGAAAGCCAGAAGTATTCTTTATATCGCACAAAAGCCGCTTGCGGACATTATAATGCACATTTACAAAATCGACCACCAATTTATAACGAATATTTTCCCTCAATACCAATTTGAACTTTCCGTACAAATATTCGCTGTCGGTAATCTCGAAATTGAAATTCATGGAAGCTGTATCGATAATATGGAAATCGTCGGCACTACGAAGGAAATACTTAACATAAAGCGGAAATTTCTTCTCGAGAGGATTCGCAACAGCATTCCTAATTTCCTGCGTCCTAAGCCTAAAGAAAACATCAGCCTCGTTTGACGACGGCACTACTGCTGTAATTTGCGGATTAACTGACGAACTGCTTGGATTGTACATTGCCGAAAAATCGGAAGCGTTCGACTTCGGCTGGGTTGCATTAGATGCAGCATTATTCTGCGGCAAAGTAAAGCATCCGCCCAAAGAGGCAAGCACGACTATCAGCAATATGTACACAAACGTCCTAGTATTCACTTTCGGTATTTTGGAATTTCTTGTCCATATCCTTCTTAAACTTGTTCTTATCGGCAGTACCTTCGAGCACTACAGAATAGTTTTCGAGCGGCTTCTCCTTTGAATCGGCAATAATTGAATTATATTTCTCCTCGCTCGAGATTGTCTTCAGCACTCCGTTCTTGTACATGAAATAGAACCATGTCTTGTCGTCGGGTTCGACAAGCATTTCGAACGCCTCGGCGCCCTTGGTCTTCACGACTCGTATAAAACCGCTTACATAACGCGACACGCGATGCTTTCCGAAGCTAACAAAACCAATAGGTCCACCGCAAACCATTCCTCGTGTCTGCGACTTACGGTCGTATATGAACTTGAGATCGGTTATTACGACTTTGTTTTCGACAAGTGCCTTTGGCAACTTGTCGTAGTTTCCGAAACTTACATTGGTCATATATTTGTTGTACTCGGCAGTATCGAGGAACTGTTTCAAGGCGATATGGTACGACTCGTCGTTCTCGTCAACATATTCCGAACTTGTAGCAGGGATTGTCTTCGCCATGTAGTCGTATGCTGCCGATGGCAAAGGCATATTTATAAACATTGTGGTATTGAATGTAGTAGTATCGGTTTCGACATTATAGTCGAATGTTCCATACGAATTTACATTGAAGGTATAAGTAAGGTTCTTGCTGAATATAAACTGACCTTCACCCTTTATATTACATGTAGCCTCATCGATTGCCATGTAGTTGCCAGGCAGATTATGTTCGTTGAGTTTCTCAAGCGACGATATTTCGTACCTGCTTGAATCGGCATTGTAATAAAGGTAACCGTTCACATCGAACAGAGCCTCGTCGGCAGTACCTCTACGTTTCGCGATAAATGCAGGATATACGGTATTGTTACCATACATAATTGCTGTACGCAAAACGAGATTGTTGATACTCTTGAAATCCTTATTGATTGGAATAAATGCAGCTTCAGGATTTACAAAAGCCTTGAACTTGAACCACTGCGGAGCTGTATCGCACTCGTAATTGATGCGTGCAGCACCAACATATTCGAGCGAATCGATTCCAGCATAAGCATTAACACTTCCCTGATATGCGAAATGACTGGTTATATTGTAATTGTCGGGCTCTGTAATTTCGCCATGAGCACGAGTTTCGCCATCAGTGACACCTATGTCGGTGAAGTGAATCTTCTGCGGCTGTTTGGTATCGTTGATGTAATCGTACGAAGCATCGGCAGTATAGTCGCGCTTTCCATTAATCTTGACCGTTGCGTCATAGAACTTGTAGTACTCGCTTGTAACATTGGCTGTAATCTTAGCATTCCGCAAGGTATCCATCGCAGCATTATCCCTTATGATAACATCCTCGGATGGGAATATGGCAGCATCAGCAACTCTAATCACCCCAATATTCTTTCCTGTAATAACATGCTTGTTTCTAGTATAACTATAAACTGCTTCCGGAACAAAAAACGCCAGGTTGTCCTGTCCTGCCATATACGACTCGAACCTCGAGCTGCTCAGGAAAGCCGACTCCCACTTATCCCAATCCTGTTCAGGATCAATATTCTTTATATTGTCGAGAATCTCTTCCCTAGTTGTAAAGGCAAGTTCCTCCTTGTCCATATACCATATTGTCTTGTCGGCTTTACACTTATACTTGTTGTACGGGAAATCTTGTTCCGACATATCTCCGTTTGATGTAAAATCGCCTCTCTTAGCCAAAAAGTCGATATGTGCCTTCTGGCTTGTACCTCCAAATACACGGTCGGAAACGTTTGCTCCAAAAATGCTGAAATCGGAAGTATCGGCATCAAAGACATCCTTGTTATATACGAAATCTTGCGATTCGAGCATAGCCTTATCGATAAAGGTAGTTCCTTCGCCATGCAGGCCATTCGAGGTTATCACCAGATTGCCATCCAATTTAGCTTTGCCGTCGTACATAACGAAATCGGACGTATCCTTTTCTACACGGAACTTATCCTTACTAACTTTCCACGACAAAGAATTTTCGACACCCACAACTTTTGGAAACTCCACAGGCGATTTCCGCGATTCCATAACCATATTTTTCGAATGACCTTCCATTTCGTCGGGGAACAAGGTTACGTATGCATCGCTGAATGTTGTACTAAGATAATTAATAGTTCCATCTGCACGCAAACCCTTATTGCTCAAATCGATAACATTCTTAAAGGTTGCCTTTCCGTTGTATATTGGCATTCCTGATGCAGGAGTCTTGTATTCGAAACCAAGCGACCAGTCGCTCTGACGTACGACAAGCGTCTCGTTTAGGTCGGGAATTATACCGCCGCTAACTAGCACACCGTTGAAATGTATGTTATCCTTGTTGTAACCTTCAATACTGTCGAGAACAAACGGATCGACCTTGAAATAGAAATTGTCGCGCTCGTATATTCCATTATATACTTGCTTGCTGTCATAATATACATACGAATCCTTTGTTGACACCAGTTTTGGATATTCCTTGTAATCAGCAAATCCCGACTTATTGTTAGGATAATCTATAAAGAAATCTCCAGATAGGTTTTCGAGTTTGTTTCTTACAATGGCCACCTTGGTCTGACCATTCTTGTCAAGGAAGCCCATTTCTGGAGTTGTCATTGCAACAATCTTCATCGAATCGCAGTTTGGTACATCTATTTTGAACAATCCGTAATCGAAACGGAAGCCCGAACCATACATATAGAACTGTCCAGCCTGAAGCAATCCGTCGAAAATGAAGTTTCTATTTTTTTGTATCGTCAACTTATAATCTCTTGGATATACTGTAACATTCTGCGAATCGGACAAGTGTACAGAAGGCACACCGAACATTTTCAAATCAAAGTTTGCAAGGCTTAATTTCGCATTAGCCACAGTATCGTTGCCTATTGCACTCTGTACCACCTGCTTCGTATCCTTGTCAACCATTACTCCTTCGGCCGACTTAACCTTGCTATAGAAAAGAATTACATCGGAATCGGCATCGCCTCTATGAGCCGCAAGGAAACGCCACGTTTCGTCGTGAACCTTAATAACCTCTGTTGACTGGTCGTATGAAATATAACCCTTATAAGTCAATGCATACACAAGTTGCAGAGCCTGTTCGCGTGCAACTTTCATATAGTTACATAAGTCACTAAGCGTAAACTCCGGATAACCTCCTACGTAGCTTACAACAGAAGCAACTACTTCGAGAGGATTACGTGCGTCCTGCTTTTTCAACGACTTGTATTTGTCGTATGTATAGTAATCGGCCGACTCAAAAACAACTTCACTGGGAGTTCCTTGAGTATTAACAGTTGCCAAGTCGATTACAGACTTATCTATCACCCATTTTAATGAAGTAAAATCCATTGAAAGCTGGTGGTAGGTATCAACAAAATTTATATTTGAAAGGCCTTCCTTGGTCCTAATAATCTCGAGATAACCATTTTCCTTATAATCATACTGCTTCTCTGCCTTACGGTTTCGCCCGGATTTTTCCTGCTGTTCCTTCTCAAATTTACGTTTCACAATCGAATACCTCATTATTACCGACGGATGGTAAATTGAATCCTGTGCCAGTCGGAATACAACTTCACAGTCGTCGGAAACGATTTTTTCGGGGTCGAAGACAAACGACTGGGCATATGCACTAAACGAAACGCTATCATTCTTTGTAATCCGGATTTCGGCCTTGTGACCATCTGTTCCGCTACCGATAAAATTTCGACCTTTTACCGACAAACCACCGCGATAATCAACGTCCTTCACAATTCCCTTGATATCGAAATCCTGTGAATAGCTTGTAAAGCGCGGATACGACGACTTATATGGTTTCTCGCCATTCTGAGCCTTATCGAGTAAATCTCCCATCAGATCCTGAGTGAAATAGTATTTATTGTGGAACATAACACTATCGGCTTTCAAGGCGATTTCGGTCATATTAAGTGTATAATTATCAACTGTAACACTCATGCTATCAATTGGATAGCCTACGCGTTCCCAACCAAGAGTACCACCCTTTCCAACCCATGTCTTTGCAATAGGATCAAGCACTCCCGACGTAGAATACAATTTCAGGCTGTCCCTATCCTGATAACCGACAAGATTGACGCCATCAAATTTTATAACAAAATTGCCACCATCGTTAACAATCAAGAAATTCATCTTGTCAACAGCCCACCTTGTACGCTGATTGTTGGCCACTATATTCTTGGTAAGCAACAAGTTCATATTCATAAGGAATTCCGAAAGGTCGTTCACCCTGACTTTTCTGCCAGCCGCCACCATATCCTGCACAGTCTTTTCGTATTTTTCGTACTGACCGTAATCGTATCCCTTGCGTTTGAACGACATCAAGATGTTTGTAAAACGCACAAAGTCGGGATATGGCTTGCAACCTTTCGACTGCAACATATTTATAGTTTTGATAAAGCTGTCACGTTGTGCCGAAGTCAGTGTATCCGACTGCCAGAATGTAAGGAATTCCTTCTGCATGCCGGCACCATCCTTTCGAATATCGCCGGTAAAGGCAAGCTGCTGGGCAAATTCTTTTCCGAACTTTGTGGGTTCCAAAGTAAACTGTGCCGATGCACCCAAAGCAGCGAAACCTAAAACCAATATCGCAAATAACTTTTTCATACAATCTCTTTTACTTTTCGAAAACGCAAGCCGTCCACTCGTCCTGTGAAATACATCTGTCAAAAGTCAAGCCACAATTTGCACAAACTTGTTTTATCTGGTCTATTTCGGTCAGGAAAAATCCACTTAAGAGCAATACTGCGCCATTCTTCATCAGGCGAGCATAGGTTGGTATTTGTTTTTTTAGTATATTGAGGTTAATGTTTGCAAACACAAAATCGTATTCCGCTTCGGGAATATCTTCGACATCGCCTTGCGATGCGACAATATTGTCGACTCCATTACGAGCCGCATTTTCCATTGTATTTTCGTATGCCCACTCATCGATGTCGATTGCATAAATTTTTGCAGCGCCGAGAATAGATGCATATATTGCAAGGATTCCCGTTCCGCAGCCCATGTCGAGACCAGTTTTTCCATTAAGGTCGAGGTCTGCTATCAAGCGACACATCATCGATGTTGTTGCATGATGCCCAGTCCCGAACGACATTTTAGGCTCTATCACAATCGTATGTTTTGTATCGAACGATTCGGAATGGAACGGAGCCTTTATGGCAAGATTGTTGTCAACCACTATCGGCGAGAAGTTTTCTTCCCACTGTTTGTTCCAGTTTTCCTGCTGAATAACTTTTACCGATGCTTCGACGCCGAATTGTCCCAATATTTCATCTACTTCGGACTTTACGTACTTGTCCTCGCCCACGTATGCCAAAAGTTTTCCGTTCTCCTCGCTAAAGCTGTCGAAATTCTGTTCGGCCAGGAAAGCCACCAATATGTCGGAAAGTTCGGGTTTGCTGCGAGGTATCTCGATTGAAAGTTCCAAATAGTTCATAAACTTTATTTTTTGTCCTTTTGCATTATCAAAAAAAGGCACGGGCAAGACAAAAGTCTTTCCCATGCCATATATTTTAGTTACTAGATAGCCTTTATTATGCTTATAAAATCATTAGCCTTGAGCGATGCGCCGCCAACAAGTCCGCCGTCGATGTCGGGCTGAGCGAACAAGTTTGCTGCATTGCCAGCATTTACACTTCCGCCGTAAAGAATAGTTGTATCGTCGGCAATCTGTGCATTATAGAGTTTTGCAATCAAACCACGGATGAAAGCATGAATTTCTTCGGCCTGTTCTGGAGTTGCGGTTTTTCCTGTTCCGATAGCCCATACAGGTTCGTAAGCCACTACCGTATTCTTGAAGTTTTCGGGCGAAACATTCTTCAAAGCGTTACGCAACTGTGACTCAATAACCTCGAAATGCTTTCCAGCCTCACGTTCTTCCAACTTTTCGCCGCAGCAAAGTATTGGAGACAGACCGTTTGCATAGCACTGGTCGAG
>CADARW010000047.1 GCA_902790405.1 uncultured Bacteroidia bacterium | reverse complement strand
TGTCCGTCCTTCCAGTCGTTGAGCTTGCGCAAATGCTTAATGTCGGCAACGATATACATCTTGTCAAACTCCTCGAGCTGAGTATTGTATATTCCCTCAACTGTAAACTTCCTCATTCTTGGCGGATTCTGGATGAAATACGCAGCAAACGAATCGCCAACTTTTAGATTGAGCACATCTGCAATACTTTTCGACACAAGCACCCCGTTTGTCCGTGCTGTATCGTTTATTTCGAGCAGTTTTCCATCGACAAGGTATTCCTCGAAGAACGACCAGTTGTATTCTTCGTCAACGCCCTTGAACACAACGCCTTGCAGGTAGTCAGCTGTCTTCACGATTCCAGCCTTCACAATATAGCGGTCAACCGATTTCACACCATCCATCTCGCGAAGCGACGACACCCACGTCTGCTCGCCCGAAATCGGAACAGTCTCATACGACGAATTGCTATCGTAGTTAGTTATGCTGATGTGTGCGCCAAAGCCTATTACCTTGCGCGAAATCTCGTTCTTGAAGCCAGTTACAATTGCGACAGAAACAAGCATCACAGCAAGTCCCACGGCAATTCCTGCCACAGCAATGCCAAGTATCGAGCGGCTGAATCCGCCCGACCTGCGCTGCTTGAGCATCAGACGCTTTGCTATGAAAAATTCGTAGTTCACTTCTGTTCGCTTTCGTCCACTTCTTCGAAATCTACATATTCCTCATCCACGACATCTTTGTGCTGACTATCGTTTTGCGGAACGTGGTCAACCCTGATGTCGCCAAAGTCCTTTCCTTCACGACTTTGATTCTCCTGCTCAAAGTTCTGGAACTCACCGCCAAACTCCTTCATCCTTTTCTGCACAAACCGCTTCAAAAGCCACGGTGCCAAGTAGCGAAACAGCAGTTTCGCCAGCAACATCGCAAGAACTAGGAATATTATTATGTTCAAAAATACTTCCATTTTAAAAAGATAAAGCCAAATAAAGCAAAGCTGGAATTGCAACTCCTATTGCAAACCCCAGATGCACCTGCAAATTGTTATGTCTGCCAAGATACAAACGCGATGTCAGAACTAATCCGCTGGCAAGTATCGCCAATACCGACATAAAAAAAACATTCTCAAATATGTACGAATACTGGAAAAGCATCAGATATAGGGCGAATCCCCATCCGTATGCGTGAATGCTGAGCCGCCAAAAATTGTTTATCAGCAGACAACCAAGCGAAGCTATTGCGGTAAGCATCATTACAAGGCTCCACATCGGCGAATTGTAAACAAAGAATCCAAGCATCGAGAAGCCGACCACAACGGCCAATGCCATAGTACGGTTGCGTGTGGTAGCAAAGAAGCCTTCGAGTCGTTCGAACATATTGCCCGACATTTCGGCAACGTCCTCCTGCGAAAGCACGACTTCCCCGCCCTGCACATTATTAGTCCGCTTGAACTGCGAAACGGCAAACACAAGCAACATCACAAGGAACGGAAAGACAAACGTCATTCCAACAACCATAATCGGATGCAAGCCATAAATGTCGTTTATAGTCAATGCAAAATATGTCGGCAAAAGAATCGGATGCCCGATTACACTCACCACCTTGAAGAATATGTCAAGGATGCCACGCATATTTATATTTTTCGTCTGAGACGTGCAACTGGAATACCCATCTGTTCGCGGTACTTGGCAATTGTTCGACGAGCAATGATGTAGCCCCGGTCCTTCAAAATCTCGGAAAGACGGTCATCGGTAAGCGGTTTTGCAGAATCCTCGGCATCAATGCATTCCTTCAGAATCTGCTTTACCTCGCGAGTAGAAACCTCTTCGCCCGAATCGGTCTGCATTGCCTCGCTGAAGAAAAACTTCAAGAGGAAATTGCCGTAAGGCGTTGCAACGTACTTGCTGTTGGCGACACGCGAAACCGTAGAAATATCAAGATTTGTCATTTCGGCAATGTCCTTAAGAATCATCGGTCGAATGTCGGCCTCGTCGCCAGTGAGGAAAAACTTGCGCTGGAACTGCACAATGGCTTCCATAGTGAACAGCAAGGTGCGCTTACGTTGCTCGATAGCATCGATAAACCACTTTGCATTGTCGATCTTCTGTTTTACGAAAGTTACAACTTCCTTGTTACCAGCCTTGTCCGACGAGTATTCGTCCATCATCTTCGAGAACGACCTGCTTATGCGCAAGTCTGGCGAGTTGCGGTTGTTGAGAGAAACAATAACATCATTATCCTCGACATCCACAATAAAATCAGGGATTATTGCCTGTATATTAGCCTTCTGCGGCTCACCGTACGAATTTCCTGGCTTAGGATTCAACTTTACAATAACATCAATTGCATCTTTCAAGTCCTGCTCAGTGATGTTACATCTCTGCATTATCTTCTCGTAGTGCTTCTTGGTAAATTCCTCGAAGCAGTCGGAAAGCACCATAATTGCAACCTTCACACCATGAGTCTGTTCCTCTTTCCTGCGAAGCTGAATAAGAAGACATTCCTGCAAACTACGCGCTCCAATGCCGGCAGGGTCAAGTTCCTGAATTACCTTAAGCACATCTTCGAGTTCCTTTTCCGAAACTTCTATGTTCTGAGAAAAGGCAATGTCATCGGCTACGGCATCAAGGTCACGGCGCAAATATCCGTCCTCGTCGATGTTTCCGACAAGGAACGGAGCAATAAACTTCTGTCTTTCAGTAACATCTTTCAGAATAAACTGCTCGAAAAGATGCTCGTTGAACGACTTTGAGTCAGAATATGGCATTTCAACCCTATCGTCGTCCTTGGAAGTATTGTTTACTTCAAGGCGATAGTTCGGAATTTCATCGTCGTCGTTTGCACCGTAGTCATCGTCAAGCGAATAGTCGTCCTCGCGTGTGTATTCGTCATCCGAATCCATATCGCCGTCGTCGCGCTCCTCCTCGTGAGTGAGTACATCGCTGTCGTTTTCCACTATGCTGTCGCCATCATCATAGTCGCCTTCGCCGCCATCGTCGAGAGCAGGATTCTCCTCTATCTCGTTCTTGATGCGTTCTTCGAGCTGCAAAGTATTAAGTTCCAACAGCTTTATCATCTGAATCTGCTGCGGAGCCAACTTCTGTGTCAGTTTCTGTTCGAGCGACGTTTTGAGCATGGGCGTAGTTTTTAGAATTCGGCAGTCTTAGGTGTACGTGGGAACGGAATCACATCGCGGATGTTCGACATTCCTGTTACGAAAAGTATAAGGCGTTCGAAACCAAGTCCGAAACCGCTGTGAGGTACTGTACCGAACTTGCGGGTTTCGAGATACCACCACATATCTTTCTTCGGAATATTGCGTTCTTCGATTGTTGCAAGAAGTTTTTCGTAGCTTTCCTCACGCTGCGAACCACCGATGATTTCGCCAATCTGCGGGAAAAGAACGTCCATTGCGCGAACAGTCTTTCCGTCCTCATTCTGCTTCATATAGAAAGCCTTGATTTCCTTCGGGTAGTTGATAAGGATTACAGGACGCTTGTAGTGCTTTTCGACGAGGTAACGCTCATGCTCGCTCTGCAGGTCAACGCCCCACTTGTCAACCGGATATACGAACTTGCCGGTCTTGTTTGGCTTCGAGTTCATAAGTATGTCGATAGCCTCGGTGTAAGTTACACGGGCGAAATCGTTGTGCAGAACAAATTCGAGACGTTCAATAAGATTCATCTCGTCGCGTTCGTTTGCAGGTTTCTGCTTCTGTTCTTCCTCGCGGCGCTTGCTGAGGAATTCGATATCGTCGCGGCAGTTGTCGAGAGCATACTTAACCAAATATTTCAACATTTCCTCGGCGAGGTTCATGTTGTCCTCGAGGTCGAAGAAAGCAACTTCGGGCTCAATCATCCAGAATTCTGCAAGGTGACGCGGAGTGTTTGAGTTCTCAGCACGGAAGGTAGGTCCGAAAGTGTAAATCTGCGACAATGCTGTTGCTGCAAGTTCGCCTTCGAGCTGACCCGAAACCGTCAAGTTTGTCGACTTGCCGAAGAAATCCTGCGAATAGTCGATCTTACCTTCTTCGGTACGTGGCAAGTTGTTCAAATCCAAAGTCGTAACTTGGAACATTTCGCCAGCACCCTCGCAGTCGGAACCAGTGATAAGCGGAGTGTGAACATTGTAGAACCCCTTGCTATTGAAGAAGTTGTGAATTGCAAAAGTCATTGCATGACGGATGCGGAAAATTGCTCCGAAAGTATTTGTACGGAAACGCAAGTGGGCGATTTCGCGGAGGAATTCAAGGCTGTGACGCTTTGGCTGCAGAGGATATTCGTCGGGATTTGCATCGCCGAAAACGGTAATGTCCTTTGCCTGCAGTTCCACCTTCTGTCCGCTACCCATCGACTCGACGGTCTTTCCGTCAACCGACAGAGCCGCACCAGTGTGAACACCAGCCAGTTTCTGTTCCAACTCGGGATTTACATCCAGCACCACCTGAAGGTTATTTATAGTAGAGCCATCGTTCAATGCGATGAAACATACGTTCTTGCTAACACGCTTAGTCCTAACCCAACCCATTACGGTTGTTTCTTTTCCAAATTCCGTGGAGTTCAGCACTTCACTAATCTTAGTTCTCTTCATATACGTTAAAAATTTCGTGCCACAAAATTACACAAAATTTCTTATTGGTGTTGCAGAGAATACGAAAACAAAAAAATAATCCGATTTTATGCAAAAGAAGGCATAACGCTATGAAAAATGAAATGTAGCGGCGCAATGCATTGCACCGCTACAGATTAATTATATCAATTGTACATTGTCAATTGTTAATTATCAATTATTTACTATCACCGCATACATTCTGAAAGTGACCTTGTCATCATCCACCAAATCCAATATCTTGCCGTTCTTCACAAACTTGCCATCAGAGGTGATTTCGGCATAACCATCAACAAACGACTTGGCAAACCATTTCTGTTTCAGCAGTTCGGCATATTGCTCAGACGAGAGCATAAAGTATTCCAGCTTCACACCCTTGTAACGCTCCGAATTGATGTAATTATAAACATCCATTACAGCGGCAGCTCGGAAATCCATATAGTTCCTGCATTGCTTCAATGAAAAACCGACAACAGGCAACCCGTCAGTTTCGTTATACGCCTTTCCCGCTTTATGGGAGTTTTTTCCACCAATCCCCTCGCCATACACACGCTTCCAAACTGTTGAATCAACACAATTTTCAGAAACGGAATTTTCAGAGACCAAGCCAGAAAATTCTTTGGGCTGATTTTCAAAAGTCCAAAGCATTTCGCGCCAGCCAAGATTAGTCATACAAGTTTTGTCAACATAAATCACCTTGCCACCAACTTCACACTTCTTGCCATTAGGCGGAAAATGACCGCCAGCAAAACTCATGGTTACATTAGCCAGAAACAGACTAACAAAAATCAAAAATACGATTTCACGTTTCATAACAATTACTATTTACCATAAGCAACGGCAAATATATGAAAATATTATTTTCGTGGATTTTTTTTACCTTATAGACGTCCTGTCAGAAACAATTCAATTCTTCACGCACCTTACCGACACGCCAATTCCTTTTTCTGCCACATTAGTCACATTGTAATCAAGTTCGTACATAGTGCAAAAATATGCATTTGCAGAATCCGCTTCCGACGATGACCAGAAATACAACCTGTTTCCATAATTTATGAAAGCTCCGTTGTAGGCGCCTGCTGTCGGCAAGGTAAACTCCTTCATGTATTCCGAATCGTCGCCAAGTTCGTCTTTCAACGATTTCCATTCCGACATAGAAGGCAAATGCCAGCCATCGGGACAAACACCCTGCACTCCGCTTGGCTTTTCGTCCGATGCCTCCGCTCCATTCATTGCAGCTTTCCAATTGTAAAGATATCCTCTCTCCTCGACTGCCGACTGCGAACCGTTTGGACAATAACGACGAGGTGCAACGGAATCGTATTCAGTGCCCATTTCTATATTTCCTTCGTAGCGAAGATTCTCCGCCATCCATTCGTGGTTGGCAAATTCCACTGTCTTGTAAGTCTTTCCATCGCGGGTGTCGGTCAATGCTCCATATTCGTATTTCTGCTTGTGACAGGATGAAATTGCCATAGTCAGCAAACAAAGTACAATAATATTAATTCCAAATTTCATGTCTGCATATTTTGAGTGCAAAAAAATAATTTTCTGTGTTATTTTCCAAAACTTTCCTCTAACATTTTCTTCGTCAACTTCCGAAACGACCAGCCATCCTTTACATCGCAGTTCACATAGCGCACTTCGGCAGCAAATCCACTTTCGAGCAAACGGCTTATTGACGAAGCATACTCCTTTTTCGTATTCTGCCTATTCAAGAATCCCGCATACGATGCCCAATAGACAAGAATTGCATATCGGGTAGAATCGGAGAACTTTACACTCTCATAATCGGCAATATATTTAGAGTTGAAATAGTCGGAAAGCTTCACGCTGTCCACAACTTCGTATGTGGTGGTATCTTGGATAAAATCAATAAACTTTCCAACTACAGCCGAACATGATTTATTGTCGGCTTTTGGGACTATCTGCTTACCGTCCTTGAACACCTGTACAGAATTAATATCACCAATCTTAAGCAAACAATTCCAAAAGCCATCTTCTGTTACATTGCAATGTGGAAACTCATTGAGTTTGTACTTTTTCTTTTTGTGTTCAAGTTTTTGTTCGCTTATTGCATGAGGTGTTGACATGAACAAAAAAAACATTAGAACCTGTGAACAACCAGATGAAAGTAGTACAGAAGTAAGAAGAAATATTGCAATGAGCAGGCGTTTCTTCATTGCCTACTGAACATTATAATTTCTCTTCCCGAAGATTGTACTTCCAATCCTTACCATAGTCGAACCTTCCTGAATGGCAATCTTCCAGTCGCTGCTCATGCCCATGCTTATCTCGCGGAAATCCAAGTCCTTGGCAAAATAATTCTTCTTCACAAAATCGAAAGTCTCTTTAAGCGAGCGCATATCGGCACGGACTTTCTCTGTATCATCAGTATTGGTAGCCATTCCCATAAGACCGCAAATCTTTACATTCTGCATTGCCTTGAATTCGTCCGACTCCAGAATCTGCACAAGTTCTTCCCTATCAAGTCCGAACTTTGTCTCCTCAGAAGCTATATGCATCTCAAACAGGCATTTCACCACGCGACCGTCTTTCTTGGCGTGCTTGTCTATTTCGGCAAGCAGTTTCAAACTATCAACGCTCTGAATCATATCCACGAACGAGGTTATGTATTTTACCTTATTGGTCTGCAAATGGCCGATAAGATGCCACCGTATATCGGGGCAAGAATCCTTCAATGCTTCATGCTTCTCACACATTTCCTGCACCTTGTTTTCTCCGAAAATACGTTGTCCGCAACTATATGCTTCAACAACATAATCAGCAGGATGAGTCTTCGATACCGCCACCAGTTCCACCGACATCGGCAGACGGGAGCGGATTCCTTCGATATTTTTTACAATTTCTACCATACCTATTAAGTCTAACAGTCTGACAGACTGCATTAGCCTGCACATACTTTCTTTTTCGCAAAGGTAATAAATTTATTTAACGCTGTTGGATATTTGATTTTGAAATGAGAAAACAAAAAACTCGGCAGCCACATACGTAACTGCCAAGTTGATTATTTCCGGTTACTTCGTAGTAGGCAAGAGCCTATGACAAGCGAGGGGGCGAAAAGACCGCTAGACTGTTCGCCTGTAAGCCTGTTCGTCTGTTTGCCTTCTACCCTTTTCTCAAATTTGCAATCGACAGCATAACTCCCAATACCACGCCGAGCAAGGCTGCAAAAAGCACCTGCAAGTTGGCGGGAAGCAGGAAGGTTATCGTATGCGCTGGGAACCAGAACAGAGGTATGTACTTCTTGAAAACCAAGCTCCATTGCGCTTTCCAGTTCAGTCCGACAATAATCTGCTCCATCTTTATGGGACGGAAGAAACCACGGAGAGTTCCGCCGTTGTTAAGGATGTGAGTATCAGTAATCTTGTGCAAAGTCATAAATACTGGAGCGAAAATCGAGTTCATCGCCACACTGACAGCAAAAGCTACGCCTACCTTACCCCACGACAGTTCGCCAGCAAGCAGACCAGCCATCGTGCCTTTTTCGCATCCACCGACAATGTCAAGGAATGTTGGGACCCCCGACTTGAAGATTATCATTGCCATGCAGATTCCCATACCGAGTATTCCCCACACAATTGCGCGTGGCAGTACGCCGAAACCTTTCTGATTGTACACTCCCTTTGATATGCGCAAACCGAGCATCTCACCTACCGTCGCCAATATCGCGAACTTGAAGAAGCTCATTATGAACGGATGTGTGGCAGTCCACAAGTTAAAGTATTCGAGAAAATTTGTCTGCGGAATGAAAAACGGCGTTAGCACCACAATCACACAGATGATAAATATGAAATCTTGTTTTTTCATTATAATAAAATTTCGTTTTTGAACCGGTCGCATTTTGCGACCAGTTGGATGTCGCAAAATGCGACTTCCAATTTTTATCAAAAAAGCACAAGAACTTCCCTACGAAAGTCCCTGTGCCTATATACCTTGAAAATATTACTTTTCGATTCTGATACGAGCGTCAACGGCAACGACATTGCGCGGATTGCCAAGCAACGGGTTCAAGTCCATCTCGGCAATTTCGGGAGCTGCCATCACCAATGCGCTTACGCGTGCAACCTGGTCGGCATAGATGTCGATATTAACAGGTTCCTGTCCGCGAACACCCTGCAAAATCTTGTAGCCACGCAACTTGGTGAGCATCTCCTTTGCTTCAGCAGCGGTGATTGGAGCAAGTGCGCTCTGTACATCCTTCAGCACCTCGATGAAGATACCTCCAAGTCCGAAGAATACCTGATGTCCGAACTTCGGGTCACGGATTGCACCTATATATACATCGGTACCATCAAGCATCGGATACATTTCCACTGCGTAGGTATCCTGAATCTTAATAAGACGGTCGAATTCCTTTGCAACGGTGTCCATATCCTTTACGCCAAGTACAACACCACCAACATCAGACTTATGCAACGGACCTACAACCTTCATTACCAGCGGAACATCCTTGCTGCAACCGACTTCCTTTGCGAAAGCAAGCGCATCTTCCTTCTTGTCAACTTCTACCGATTTCTTGCGGTTGATTCCTGCCGCATCGAGAAGCTCGTTGTAGTCGGCAATTTCCATGTAACCGTCCTGTACGCGGTCGATGGTCTTGCGGATACGGGCAACATCAATCTTCGGAAGTTCAACGTTTTCGGGCTGCGGCTTCGGAGTGTGGTAAATCTTGCACAATGCATTACCAAGTACGCATTCCTCCGGGAAGTTGATATGTCCCTTTGCAATGAAATCGTCAATATCGTCCTTAACATTGATGATAGAAGGCAATACTGGGAAGATAGGTTTCTTGCAGGTCTTCATCTTTTCGCCAAGTAGGTCGTAAACCTCTCTGTTGCTGAACAATCCTGGCGAACCGAAAATAACTACCGAGAAATCGATGTCTTCATATTCGTTTTCAACGGTGTCGATGATATAGCCAAGTTGTTCTGCAGTACCAGTTGCGAGGAAGTCGATTGGATTACCAACCGATGAACCGCCAAAGAGCTTTGCAAGCAGCGGTGCACTTGCCGGATGATCCTTCAGAGGAGGAACTTCCATACCGCCATTCGACAAAACATCGGTAAGCATTACGGCAGGACCACCAGCGTGTGTGATAACAGCGCAACGGTTACCCTTAATTTCAGGATGCATAAACACAGCGCAAACGGTGGTCAGTTCCTGACGGTTACTACAACGAACTATACCAGCCTTGCGGAAAAGAGCATCGACAGCAGCATCGTTGGTTGCCAAAGCGCCAGTGTGCGACGAAGCAGCACGGCTACCAGCGGCAGAACCACCCGACTTAATGGCGGCAATGTGGCATCCCTTGTTGATGAGCGAGCGTGAATGCTTGAGCATCTTCTGCGGGTCGCCAATCTTTTCCATATAGAGCATGATTACGCGCGAACTCTTAACTGGGTCGAAAGTGTTGTCAAGGTGTTCGAGAACATCCTCGATACCAATCTGAGCCGAGTTACCTACTGCCCATACACTATTGAATTTCAAACCGTTGGAGATACCATATTCCTTGATGAACACAGCAGTTGCACCCGAACCAGTGATGAAATCAACACCATGTGGGTCGAGTTGCGGAATTGGAGTATCGAAAGCACCGCAGTAGTTGCTGTTGAGGAAACCTGTGCAGTTAGGACCAATCAGGCTGCCGCCTACATTGTTGATATATTCAACAATCTGGCGTTCAATCTTTGCGCCTTCTTCGTTCTCCTCGCCGAAACCAGCCGACAGAATAATGAAACCGCCAGTCTTCTTGGTGTTAGCAAGAACATCGACAGCATGAGCACAGAACTTTGCAGCAATGGCAAGCACAGCGCAGTCAACTTCCGGCAATTCCTCTACCGTATGGTAACTTTTTACGCCCTGAACTACATCCATCTTGGGATTAACAACATACACCTGACCTTTGAAAGGACTTGAAAGCAAATTCTTTAGCACCTTTCCACCAGGCTTATGAACATCGTCGGAACCACCAACGATTACAACGCTTTTAGGATTTAATAATTTATTGTTTATCATTTCGTTTAATTATTTTCTTTAATGCGTGCAAAGATAAAGTTTTATTATCAAACAAACAATCGGGATTTGAGTTATAATATGAACAATATGCTATATAGCATATAATGCGTCAAAAAAAAGTCGCTCCTATTAGAAGCGACTCATCGTAAACCGATTAAAAGGATTTATAAAATATAAATACTAAAAATTCTACAAGTTGTTCAAAATATAGTTGGTCATCTTGGTGTACAAGTGATGGCGAGTATTTCCTCCGTAGATGCTATGATCCTTGTTTGGATAATACATCAGATCGAACTGCACATCAGCTTCAATGAGCTTGTCAACCCAATCAACAGAGTTCTGGAAATGAACATTATCGTCGGCAGTACCGTGAACCAACAAATATTTGCCTTTCAACTTCTTGGCGTGGTTAATTGGAGAATTTTCATCGTAACCAGCAGCATTGTCCTTTGGCAAACCATTGTAACGCTCGGTGTAAACCGAATCGTAGTATCTCCAGGTGGTTACAGGTGCAACAGCGATTCCGACCTTGAAATATTCGGCACCGACAGTCATGCAGAGGCTCGACATATATCCGCCGTAGCTCCAACCGAAAATACCAATTCTATCCTTGTCAACATAATCGAGCGAACCTAGATACTTAGCGGCAGAAATCTGGTCTTGAACTTCGTACTTACCTAATTGTCCGTATGTTACCTGACGGAAATCGCGTCCTCGGAAGCCAGTGCCACGATTGTCAACCGAAACGATTATGTAGCCCTTCTGAGCAAAAATCTGATACCAAGGCATTGAACCGTCCCAAACATCGGCAACCGTCTGTGAACCGGGACCGCCATAAACATACATGAAGACCGGATATTTCTTCTTTGCATCGAAATTCTGCGGCTTTATCATCCAACCGTTCAGCTCGTCACCATTTTCGGTCTTGAAAGTGAAAAACTCCTTCTTTGTAAACTTGTATTCACCGTTTATCTTTTCTGCAAGATTCTTGTTGTTTTCGAGTTCACGAATAACCTTGCCGCTATTGTTGCAAAGTGTAATCACGGTTGGAGTGTTAGCATCGCTGAATTCATTAATGAAATACTTGAAGCCATTGCTGAAAGTTGCCGAGTTAGTTCCCTTGCCTTTGCTCAATTCCTTGATTTTTCCTTTTTCTGCATCAACGCAATAAATTTCGCGACGAAGCGGTGAATTCTTTGCTGCCTGGAAATAAACAACACCATTGTCGTCAACACCATAAACCTCTGTTACCTCCCACTGACCGTCGGTAAGCTGACGAACCAGATTTCCACTCATATCGTACATATATATATGGCGGTAACCATTTGACTCGTGCGAGGTTATGAAATGCTTGTTGTCAGGAAGGAAAGTCAGGTCATCGTTGATTTCCAAGTAGTACTTGTCTGTCAATGTCTGGATTATCTTAGAAGAACCATTGGTTGCATTGATGAGGAAAAGTTCGTACTTGTTCTGCAAGCGGTTGAGTTTCACTGCAGAAAGCGTATTGGGGTCGTTTGTGAATTTCAAACGAGGAATATACATATCATTGAGATCGCCCATGTCGGCAACAGTGATTTTTCCACTCTCAATATCAACGATATGAAGCGAAACCTTTGAATTTTCTTCACCTGCTTTCGGGTACTTATATTCGTAGTTTTCAGGATAAAGCTCGCCATACATTGTCATGCCGAACATCTTAACATTCGATTCGTCAGTACGCAGGAAAGCAATCTTCTTGCCATCGACTGACCAGTCGTATGCCTTGTTGTAGCTGAATTCCTCCTCATAAACCCAGTCTGGCGCACCATTTATGATTTTGTTCCATTCGCCGTCGGTTGTAAGCTGTACTTCCTTGGCATTCTTGTCGGTTATGTCCTTCACATACAGATTGTTCTTACGCACAAAAGCCACCTTCTTGCCATCGGGCGAGAACGAAGCCAACTGCTGTTTACCGTTTTCAGAAAGACGAGTTACCTCTTTGGTTTTCAAGTCGTAAATATAATACTCGGCAGTAAACGAGTGGCGGTAAATAGGCTCGTACTTGGTTGAAAACATAATCTTCGATTCGTCGGGACTGAAAACATAGTCGAAAATAAAATCGAAGTTGTCGCCAAGCTTAAGGTCGGCAACCATCATCAATGTTTCTTCCTTTTCGCCAGTCTTGTAGCTATACTTCTCGATACCGTTGCGACGAATAGTAAGGTTGGTGTAGTGTTCGCCATCCTTCATCGATTCGATTCCGTAAACGCCGTTCTGTCTGAACGTTCCATAGTAGTAAAGGTCATCTACAGTGATTTCCTTCTGTGCATTTGCCGTAAAAGCCACAACTAGCAGCAAAATCACGGGCAAGTAAAATTTCTGAATATTCATATCAACAATTTTTTGATTGCAAATATAAGGAATTGTCGGCAAACAAAAAAGGATTGTCAGTTAGCAAATTGTTACAATAATGCTAAAAGTTATATTGCGGGGACACGACAAAGTATACTACATTTTCATAAGCTTCTTCACATAATCCTCGAAGAAAGGTCGAATCTCAACAATTGCCTTTTCAAGCTTGGTCATTTCTTCTGCGAAGAACTTATGTACTGTCCCCCAACACTCATTGCGGTAAATATCAACATTGTCAATCTGCTTATATAGCGCACAAACTGGTTTACCGTTTTCAAGCACAAGCATCTCGTCCCAGATCCAACCCTCGCCGAGATAGTTGTTGAGCACTAGCTCGCATTCGTGCAACTTGCAGAACACATCGAAGCGAATATCCTCGTTCTTGCATTCTACAGCAAGCATAACCCTTGCATACGAACGATTTATGTCGAACTTTAGCACCAAGTCCTTGATGCCAGTGTTATAGGTCATCCACTTACCGTTTTTTCCGAGATATGGTCGCGAAAAATCGTCGAACTTGACCCAGAACTGTCGTCTTATCTGAGATGCCTCTGCCTTTGAATACATACCTTACTTTTTCTTTATGAAATCCATCCATTTGCGAATCTGCTCCTCCTTGGCATTCGGGGCAGGTTCGTAGAACTTTATATCGTTCAGCTTATCGGGAAGGTATTGCTGTTCAACGTAATGATTTTCAAAATTATGCGC
>CADARW010000046.1 GCA_902790405.1 uncultured Bacteroidia bacterium | reverse complement strand
CAAATTTGAATGGCACGATGGTAAAGTTGGCGACAAGATTTATCTGCACTGCGATATTTGTGGCAAGGAGTTGCTGTATCCCGATGATGAAGAATCGCTTTTCCCCGAATATCCTTCGTGCGAATGTGGCGGTTGGTTCGAAAAAGCAGAGAGATGGACTCCGTATGTCTGTCCGAAATGCAAGGAGGAAATAGAACCGCGCGAAGTTAGGGGAACAATAGAGGTGGAGGTGGTGAAGGATGAATAAAAAAAATCACACTACATTGCAAGCCAAATTCCAAAGAAGCGGTCATACACAGAATATTTGCCGTCGTCTTCATAGACAAATTCGTTTTCGAACAAATTCTTTACGGCATTTCTCACGCTACTGCCTGCGCCAAGATTGTATTTCGCAATAAATTCTTGTCCAGACGGTTCGGTCACAATGCGCTCCTTAGCAATCGCTTTCAACACATTTAACTGATTTGTTGTAAATAATCTGCAATAATTCTGATAACTAAAACTGTTTTCTTCAACCAATGTGCGGATTGCACGCTGAACTTCCTCGATAGTAATTTCCTTTGTTCCCCACTCATATAGTCTGTTGGCAACCGACTGTATGTACCATGTGTGTGCAAACAACGAGTCGTACATAAAATGGAAGGCCTCCCGCGACAATTTCTGCTTATGTTTGCCGAAATGCCTCGAACAAAACTCGAAATACGAATCTTCGGGGATGACACCTATATGCATAGTCTGTGCGCTCTGGTAGAAAGCCCTTTTTGCCGACGAAAACATATCCACAATTATGTGCTTCTGACTTCCCGAAAATATGAAATGAACATTCCTAAGATGCTGTATATAACTGCGCAATGTCTCCTCAACATTCTTCTCGGGATAATTTTTTATCTGCTGAAACTCGTCCAAAGCCACATAAACCAGCTTGTTTGAATTTTCCATATAGGCAAATATCTGCGACAGTGACAATTCTGGCTCGCTACCGACCATATTGACACCAATTTCTGGAAGCCCCGTGATTGCATCGGCAGAAAACGAAAACCTAAGCGACTGAATGGCTTTCATCAGCCGTTCACGAGCAGAAGCAGAACCGCAATTGCCCATAATCGACTTTCCAAGAGACTCGACAAAGTCGCGCATATTCGTAGTGCGATATAAATCAACATAAATGCAATAAGCTTCGCTTGTCGGCACTTCCGCAAATAAATGATTTATCAGACCTGTTTTCCCAATTCTACGCGGACTAATTAGAACCACATTTCGTTCATTATACAATGCAGAACGAAGATTTTTTGTGTCATTTTCCCTGTCACAAAAATAGTCTTTTGAGACATACCCGCTGATAAGAAACGGATTATTAGGCATTTTCTTTGTCATAAAGTTTCTTTTTCGTTTAAACACATAAATTTTGCAGCAACTTTATTGCGCCAAAAAAGTTGCGCCAACAAAATTGCTCTGCAAAGGTAATAATAATTTGGATTCGATGATTTGAAAATTTGATAATTTGAAGATTTGGCTGCGCAGAGCTGAAGGCTGAAGTTTTCAAAACGTAGTGTACAAACAGGATATGTCGCCATCGGTTCGCAGCATGAACAGCAGCAGCACAAGCGCAAAAATTGCAATCACAGCCAACGCCTTACCTATTTTCCTTTTCCACGACATAACTCCTAATTTTTTTATATAACAGATAAGCTCCATAACTGGAATGATGCTGCCAATCGCGGAACGCACCAGCAGTAGACGAAATGTCTGTAGCATCTATATAGTTGGCGTTTTCGGACTCAAGAAGGTTTGTTATACTGTCGCAAATCGATTGCATTTCCGGAACTTCTGTCGGATGTGCCTTGCCAAATGCAATACTGTTGTATGGTCCGACAACGAATGTTATATCAACATTGTTTTCACGGCAAACCTGTATCATGGCATGCAGTTCATCGTAACGGTATGTTGCCTCGGGATGTGCATCGAGCGAGTACGAGTTTATGTCAAACGATGCATCAACATTAAGGTCATAGTTATGTGTACTGCTGTCGGGCGGCTCATAGGTGGAAGGCATCGTCAATTCGTGTTGCGGTTTAATCCAAGCAAGCGTATTTTCAAATTTTGCAGTATCAATGTTGAATACCAAATCCTGGTAGTATTTGCGCCTTGCCCTGTCGATGTAGTATGAAAAAAAGTCCGACATAACATCATCCAGTCGCGTACTGCTCAAATTGGCTTTTAAAATTTTACTCACGGCTTTGTTCTCCGGTTTGTTTGCTTTGCAATAGTTTGCAAATGAAGTGTACCTGAAAAAATAGTCGGCATTGCTACGCACCAATTTGTTGCACCAGTATGCAGGATTTACGAAATAAATAATCTTCAGCCCTCCGATGTTTTTGTTGCTTTGTATCAACGGAAAATATGTGCAAGCGGTTCTTCCTGCCCCAGCAATTAGAGAAAAACGGCATTTCAGTGTTGTGTCGGCATTAAGGAAATCGTAATAATTCTCACCGTTCATATAGTCGCTCTCCGATGTTCCCAGAACAAGGTATCCGTTGTTTGCCTTGATGCTTTGTATAAGCAAGTCGGTATAAAGCGTATTGTTGTCGTGCAACTCCTGATGACGGATAGTATAAAGCTGCCTATCGGTTGCCGAATAGCGGAAAGTCGGAATGCATAGCGACGCCAGCATCCATGCCGCCACCGCCACCAAAGCGACAACTCCAACAAATGCCATATTTTTCAACCGGTACATCTTCATCAGAAAAGCAGATTAAACATTTCGACCAACTGTTCGACAGGATAATTGAAAAAAATCCAACCAACTGTCACAAAAACAAACGTAATTACAACTCCTATAATTTTACTCAACGAACCATTACTTCTGTCGGCACTCTTGTTCGTAGCAACCTTGTATATTGACAAGCCTATTCCATGCCACAAGCCCCAGAAAACGAAATTCAAGGTGCTGCCGTGCCATAGTCCGCATACGAAAAACGTTACCAAATACGCAATCACCGACACCAGCAGCCTGTACTTTACAATCGGCGTGCGATTAATCAGTGATATTACGGGCTTGAAAACATACATTTTCAAGAAAGTTGAGAACGTTATGTGCCACCTTTTCCAGAATTCGGCAATATTTGAAGAAAAATACGGCAACCTGAAATTCTCGGGAGTCCGAATTCCAAGCATATACGCGGTGCCTATTGCCACATCGCAATAGCCCGAAAAATCGATGTAGATGTAAATTGAATACAGCAAAGCGGCAAGACAGACAGCCGACCACGCGCCCATATATGGTAGCAAGGCATTATAGTCAACAGCATACTCCTTTATCAAAGGTACAATGAGCAAAAGCTTTACTGCCCCGACAAAAATCCGTCCAACGCCTGCCAGAAGCATCCTCAAATTGAACCTCAGATGTGTTTTATTGACCCAATAGTGGAAATTATTGAATGTATCGATAGGTCCGGCAGGGAAAGTAGGGAAGAAAAACAGATAGTTCACATACGACAACACGTTTATACTGCGGATGTTCTGCCGATAACACTCCACAAGCCAGTGAATCATACGAAAGAAAATGTACGACAAGCCAAGTTTTTCGACCGAGAAGAAATGTTTCTGCATGAAAGCATCCCACCTCTCGCCGAACCATGACTGCACAAGCGGATAGTTTCTAACGGAGAACACGGCAATCAGCAAACTGAGCATTATTGCCAGCAACCACTTGAATTTGCGTTTCCGCAGTACTATTCCGGCACCGTATATGATGAGCGATACCATAAATAATATGAATACCGACCTAGGAGATACGATTTTTGTGAGAATGAGAGCGTTACCAAGCAGAATAAGAATATTGTTCATCCAATTTTTCTTGAATATGAACTTGCATGCCGAAAAAATCAGCACGAAAAGAAATATGTCAAAAAATAGCGTATAGTCGCCGAACAACATCTGATTTAGTTTTCTATATATTCCTCAATTTTCTCAATCATCAGTCGCGTAGGTTCAATCATCGGAGCGATTTCCTTTTCTTCTGCATTATACGCACAGTTATAGTCCGACTTCTCACGTAATCCCTGAAGACGCGAATAGTGTTTGCCTTCTTCAATAGAAAAAATTCCTGTTGTTACATAATGCATTCCGAATGCGCCCACCGCGCCACGATGAGTCGAAACATTGTAGCCGTCACGAATAAGCATTGCAGAAACAGCATGGAACAAAGAATAGTAAAGCCTGTTGGCCACATTGTCCCAATAACCAGCCTTCGATAACAGCTCTATCTGAGCGAAGTTCTTATGCGCTTTCTCAATTTGCAAACGCACTGTCGTTCTTCGTTCTTCATCAGTTAAACTCATACCAAAATGATTTTGTCTTGTTCAACATTTTTGTAGAATGGCAGAAATGAAATAGAATCCCATTCCTTTTTTGTGTACATCTGCGGACTGATAAGCTCACCTATATTCCATCCGAGCATTACAAAAGGGAAAGACACGTCATCGTAATCTTTATCTGAAAGCTCTGGTTTGTCAAGCAAAATAAGCAAGTCCCAATCGCTGTCAGCATTATAGTCGCCCCTTGCCCTTGAACCATACAAAATCAATGAACTATGTGGCGGTAAAGCTTTCATTGCCACTTGCTTTATATTTTCGATAACTTTTGACCTTTCCATCTAAACTGTATTTCATTTACAAACATACATAAAATTATGCTATACAAATATTCGCAAATGTAAAAATAAATTTTGAAATACATAGAAAACATTAAAAACGTTAACTTTGCACAATAAAACTTACGCACTATGGCAGACAATTATTTGGAAAACAGATACGAGGAAGTTTTCGGACAGGGGAGCGTAAAGTCGCACCTGAAACACATAAATTCAATCGATTCGCTTATTGCGAAAAACCGCAGCTACCGTGGCTATAAGAAGGACTACATTGTTCGCCCCGAAATGATGGAACGCATTGTTGCTGTTAATACGAAAATTCCGTCGGGACGCAACCAGCAGGTGCTTAGGTTCAAGATTGTAACCAAGGAAACAGGCGCGGAAAAAGTTCTGAAAAACATCCATCTCGGCGGTGCATTGCCAGAACTGCATTTGCCTTTCGAAGGCACTGAGCCAGAAGCTTTTGTTATCATCTGCTCAACCGCTGCAGAAAACAAGATTGTTGACATCGACCTTGGCATTTCAATGCAGTCGATGCTGCTGAAGGCAGTGGAAATGGGACTTAACGGCATTATCATCTGCGCCTTCAACAAAGAGGAAATCAAACGCGAATTTTCGTTGCCATACGAACCTCTGGCAATCGTTGCAATCGGAAAGGGCGACGAAAAGATTGAAATGGTTCCGATTTCCGAATCAGACAGCCACGCCTATTACCGCAAGGACGGAATACATTATGTCCCAAAGGTTAAGTATGAAGACCTTGTAATATAAGGCATCCACATGTCAGCCACCGAACAAGAATACATCCCGATAGAGAAGCATCCGCTGAAGCCTTTTCTGCCCGATGGGGCCGAAATACTTATGCTTGGGAGCTTTCCTCCTAAGCGCGAGCGCTGGTCGATGGACTTCTACTACCCTAACATACAGAACGACATGTGGCGCATCATGGGACTTATTTTCTTCAACGACAAGGACTACTTTGTAGAAGCCGACGGGAAGAAGTTCCGATTCTGCTACGACAAGGTCGTAAAGTTCTGCACCGAGAAGCACATTGCAATCTTTGATGCAGCCAGTTCGGTGCGACGGCTGATGGACAATGCCTCGGATGCCCACTTGGAAATTGTAGAGCCTACCGATATTCCTGCTCTTTTGCGCAAGATTCCACAATGCCGCACGGTTGTTTCCACTGGAGGAAAATCTACCGAAACCATTGCAGAACAACTTGGGTGCAAAGTGCCAGCAGTTGGCGGATTTGCAACCTTTACCCTTGATGGAAAAGAATACAGATTCTATCGTATGCCGTCAAGTTCGCGGGCATTTCCAATGAAACTGGAAAAGCGTCAAGTTCGCGGGCTTTTCCAATGAAACTGGAAAAGAAAGCAGAAGCGTATAGGAGAATATTTCAAACAACTTGAACAGCGTAACCTTCAACGAAATTAAACCTAGAAACAAAAAAAGCGGAATCAGATGCTGAAACAAGTTCAGTATGACATTCCGCTTTTTTAGAAACGCGAAGCATTCAAACGGCTTTAGCCATAAAACAGCGCAGCGATAAACGCCGAAGGCATAGAACGGCGAAGCCATTCAAACCTAGAACGGCGGAGCCCTCAACGAAGTTAACCTTTAGCTCAGCGTAAGCTAAACCTTCAAACGGGCGTTAGCCCACAGAAACGGGCGTAGCCCTAGTGTGCCTCCAACCAGTTTTTGCCAAACCTTGCATCAACAATCAGCGGAACGCTCAATTTCACGCAATTCTGCATTTCTTCAACAACAATCTGCTTTACAATTTCCATTTCCGAAACTGGCACATTGAAGTTCAATTCGTCGTGAACCTGCAAAATCATACGCGCCTTTAGGTTGTTTTCGTTGAAACGGCGGAAAATGTTAATCATGGCAATCTTAACAATGTCGGCGGCAGAACCTTGGATTGGCGCGTTCACGGCGTTGCGCTCGGCAAATCCGCGAACAATGGCGTTACGGCTGTTGATGTCGGGCAGGTAACGACGACGACCAAACATAGTCTCCACATATTCCTTCTCGCGTGCATCGGCAATACTGCGTTCTATGTATTCCTTAACGCCACTAAAAGTCTCAAAATAACTGTCAATCAAAGCTTTGCCTTCCTTCGGCGAAATATTCAAGCGCTGTCCCAAGCCAAATGCCGAGATACCATATATAATACCGAAGTTGGCTGTCTTTGCCTTCGAACGCATTTCACGCGTAACTTCGCTTTCATCGACCTTGAAGATTTTGGCTGCAGTAGCGGTATGAATATCAAGACTATACTTATTGAATGCATCAAGCATGGCATGGTCTTGACTAAGGTGCGCCATCACGCGAAGTTCAATCTGCGAATAGTCGGCAGAGAAAAATATATGCTCGTCATCTGAAGCGACAAAGGCACTACGAATAACCTTTCCTCGCTCGTCGCGAATAGGAATGTTCTGCAGGTTGGGATTTGCGGAACTCAAACGACCTGTAGCCGTAACCGCCTGATTGAAACTTGTGTGCAGCATTCCTGTCGTGGGATTTACAAGCGTCGGCAGAACATCAACGTATGTGCTAATCAACTTGTTGACCGAACGCCATTCCAAAATTTCGTTCACAATCGGGTGCTTGTCAATAAGCTTCATAAGTTCCTCCTCGCTCGTGCTGTACTGCTTGGTCTTGGTCATCTTTGGCTTCGGGTCAACCTTGAGCTTCTCAAACAAAATCACCCCCAACTGCTTCGGCGACGAAATATTAAACTTTTCACCAGCATGTTCGTAGATACTTTCCTCTATTCCAACAAGTTCCTTCTGCAATTCGGCAGAATATTCCTTCATTCTCGCCGAATCAATTCTTACGCCAGTCCTTTCCATCGACATCAAAACCTTAATAAGCGGAATTTCAATGTCGTAGAGAAGTTTCTCAATTCCCTGCTCCTTGATTTTCGACAACAGAATATCCTTCAGCTGGAAAGTTATGTCGGCATCCTCGCACGAATAGTTGCTTACGATACGAGGCTCTACGCTACGCATTGTGCGCTGGTTCTTGCTTTTCTCACCGATGAGTTCCTCGATTGGAATCATCCTGTAACCCAGATACTTATTCGCAAGAAAATCAAGGTTATGCTTTTCCTCCGGCTCAAGAATATAGTGAGCCAACATAGTGTCGAAAAGCTTGTTTTCTACCTCAACATCATAATTTTCAAGGATTTCCAAGTCGTATTTAAGGTTCTGTCCAACCATTGTTTTTGACTTGTCGGAGAAAATGGGAGCGAAAAACTTCAGAATTGACAAGACAGCATTTCTGTCAGCAGGGCAAGCCACATAATACGCCACGCCCTTTTCCAACGCAAAAGCCATTCCGACAAGTTCGGCTGTAAGTGCATCGGTGCCAGTGGTTTCGGTATCGAAGCAATATTCGTCAAGCGCGGCAAGTTTTTCGGCAAGCTGCTTTGCCTCGAAAGGCGTTTCCAAAAGAGTATATGATACATTTTCGTTTGAAAAACTCTTTTCTGGAACCGTCTGCATAACAATTTCCTGCGCAGGCTGGCTGAACAAGTCGAGTTGCAACTGCGGCTGAGCAACTTTCAGAGTCTTATTTTCGGGCATAGGTTCGGCAAAGGCTTTGCTTCCTATAATCCTCTGCTTCAGCGTAAAGAATTCCAAATCGTCGAAAACGCTTGCCAAGGCATCAAAATCGGGTGTTTCCAATTTCATTTCGTCGAGCGTAACATCCACAGGCACATCGGTCTTTATGGTTGCAAGCCTGTACGACATACGCAACTGCTCGATGTTATTTTCAAACGACTCCTTCTGCTTGCCTTTCAACTGCGGAATGTTCTTGATAATGTTTTCAATGTCGCCATACTTAGCAATGAGGTTGGCTGCGGTTTTCTGACCTACACCTGGCACGCCCGGAATATTGTCAATGCTATCGCCCCACAACGCAAGTATGTCAATTACTTTTTTCGGATTGTCAATGCCAAATTTCTCGTTTACCTCTTTTACGCCAAGCACCTCGGGCACATTGCCTGAGTGTGGTGGCTTGTACATGAAGATATTTTCATCGACGAGCTGACCGTAGTCCTTGTCGGGAGTCATCATATAGACTTGGCTGTCTGCACTTGCGAACTTTTTCGCAAGCGTACCTATCACATCATCCGCCTCGTAACCCGAAATCTGGATTATCGGAATACGATATGCTTCAAGAATCTGCTTTATGTACGGCACAGCAACCTTAATGTCCTCGGGCGTAGCCTCACGGTTGGCCTTGTATTCGGGAAACATCTCGTGGCGGAAATTCGGTCCCGACGGGTCGAATGCCACTGCAATATGAGTCGGTTGCTCGCGTTTGAGCACATCTTCCAATGTATTCACAAAACCGAACACAGCCGAAGTGTTTATCTTCTTGGAATTTATGCGCGGATTCTTGATAAAAGCATAGTAAGCTCTGAATATCAAGGCGTAGGCATCGAGGAAAAATATCTTGTTTGACATGGTAACTTGTTGTGTTTATTTAAAGAATTCGATATTTTTTATTCTGGCAACAAAGTTAAACAAAAATCTTTTCATAAACCTTTTAATTCGGCATCATGTACAAAAAAAGCCACCCTTTTGAGTGGCTTTTTTGTTATAGTTGTGACTGAAATTAGTTTTTGTATTCAGCCAAAACTTCCTTTACCTTTTCAGGTGTCATACGACCATAGGTCTTGTCGCCAATGCTCATAACTGGAGCCAAACCGCAAGCACCAACGCAACGGAGGCAGTTCAACGAGAACTTTCCGTCTGGAGTTACCTGTCCGACTTCAATCTTGAGTTCGTTCTTCAATGCGTCGAGAACCTTTTCTGCACCTCTTACATAGCAAGCAGTACCAAGGCATACATTGATTGGATGTTCGCCCTTCGGGTTCATAGTGAAGAAGCTGTAGAAGCTAACAACACCGTAAACCTTTGCTACTGGAATATGCAGGCATTCTGCGATGTATTCCTGTACTTCTGCTGGCAAGTATCCGAAATGACCCTGAGTCTTGTGGAGAACGTTGATCAATTCTCCCTCTTTGTTACCAAAGGAATCGCAAATGTCCTTGATAACCTTCATATTGCATTCTGACAATTTTATTGTAGCCATAATTATTTACTTTCTTTAAGTTTAACCTTCAATTTCTACCTTAGTTGATCTGTCGATGTAGTGAGTATGCAACTGTTCGTGTGACAGATGTCCGCATGGTTCACCATAGTATTCCTTGTAGATTGCTATGATGTCCGGATTTTCGTGTGACTTACGAATCGGCTTGCCTGCATCTTCGCGGTAAGTAGCTTCCATACGCTTGCGTATGATGTCGCTGTTACCGTGGTGATAAGGCTGACCTGCGCCACCGATACATCCGCCTGGGCATGCCATAACTTCGATGAAGTGGAAGCCTCTTGGGTTGCCGTTGCGAACTTCTTCCATCATTGCGCGTGCATTCGAAAGAGTGTGGCATACAGCTACCTTAACTGGCAATCCGTCGAAATCAACTGTAGCGGTCTTAACACCGTCCAATCCACGAACTTCTTCGAAGTCGATTCTTGGGAGGGTCTTCTTTGTGTGAACTTCGTAAGCTGTACGGAGAGCTGCCTCCATAACACCACCTGTTGCACCGAAGATAACTGCAGCACCTGTCGATTCACCGAGCGGGCTGTCGAAGTCTTCTTCTGGAAGCTGGCTGAGGTCGATGTTGAATTGCTTGATGAGGTGTGCAAGTTCGCGGGTCGAAATCGAGAAGTTAACATCAGGATCGCCGTTTACCTTGAATTCATCGCGTGCAACTTCGCTCTTCTTTGCCAAGCAAGGCATTACAGAAACTACTACCATGTCTTCGCGCTTAACACCAATCTTCTTTGCGAAGAAGTTCTTAGCTACAGGACCGAACATCTGTTGCGGTGACTTAGCTGTTGAGAGGTTGTCGAGAAGATCCGGGAAGTTCTTTTCCATGAACATGATCCATGCTGGGCAGCATGAAGTGAACTGAGGCATTGCAACCTTTTCGCCATTGAGAACCTTTGCAACTCTGTGGAGAAGTTCTGTACCTTCTTCCATGATGGTGAGGTCGGCACTCCAGTCGGTATCGAATACATAGTCGAAACCGATGCGGCGGAGAGCAGCTGCCATCTTGCCGGTAACGATAGTACCAGGTTCCATACCGAATTCTTCGCCGAGAGCAACACGAACTGCAGGAGCTGTCTGAACAACAACTGTCTTGGTCGGGTCAGCAAGAGCCTTCATTACATCGCTTACATTGTCAACCAATGTCAAAGCGCCAACTGGGCATACCTGAACGCACTGACCGCAGTTTACGCACGAAGTTTCGCCGAGGTCGCTTTCGAATGCTGGTGATACAACTGCCGGGAAACCACGGTTGATAGCTGACAAAGCACCAACGCTCTGAATCTGGTTACACATAGTTTCGCAACGACGGCACATAACGCACTTGTCCATGTCGCGGTAAACCGACTTGGTAGTGTCCTTGCGGTAAGTTGACTGTTCGCCCTTGAACGGGATTTCGCGGATGCCAAGCTTTGTTGCCAATGCCTGGAGTTCGCAGTCGCCCGACTTAGCGCACTGCAAGCAGTCATTCGGGTGGTCGGAGAGGATAAGTTCAACGACGGTCTTGCGAGCGTTGATAACGCGTGCATTGTGAGTGTGAACAACCATTCCTTCCATGCATTCGGTAACGCATGCTGGAGCAAGGTTTCTTCTTCCTTCAACTTCTACGACGCAAACACGGCATCCACCCGGTTTGTTTTCAAAATTCATTCCTGCAAGTTCAAAGTAGCACAATGTAGGAATATCGATGCCATTCTGACGAGCTGCCTTCAATATGGTGGTTCCAGCTTCGACTTCAATCGGCCTATTATCTATTGTTAATTTTACCATTTCTAAATTGTTTTTACGGTTTGAATCTTAATTACTTAACTGATATAGCACCAAACTTACACTTTTCGATGCAGGTACCACACTTAATACACTTTTCTTGATCGATTTCCATCGAAGCCAACTTGTGACCATTTGCAATGTAATCGGTCCTTGTGATTGCGCTTACTGGACAAGCCTTAGCACATGCTCCGCAACCGATACAAGCTTCCTTGTCGATGATGTACTTCTTGAGAGCCTTGCACTGACCAGCGCGGCACTTCTTTTCGGTAACGTGCTCTACATATTCGTCCCAGAAGTTGTTCAAAGTTGACAATACTGGGTTTGGTGATGTCTGACCTAAACCGCAGAGAGCAGAATCCTTGATAACCATTGCGAGGTTCTTCAACTTTTCGAGGTCTTCCATTGTGCCCTTGCCTTCGGTAATCTTGGTGAGGATTTCGAGCATACGCTTGTTACCTACGCGGCATGGAGTACACTTACCGCAAGATTCTTCGCAGGTGAATTCGAGGAAGAACTTAGCGATAGAAACCATACAGTCGTCTTCGTCCATAACGATCATACCGCCCGAACCCATCATTGAGCCAGCAGCTACGAGGTTATCGAAATCAACTGGAGTGTCGAGGTGCTTTTCTGTCAAGCAGCCACCCGAAGGACCACCGGTCTGTACAGCTTTGAATTTCTTTCCGTTCTTGATACCACCACCGATTTCGTAGATGATTTCGCGAAGGGTGATACCCATAGGAACTTCGATAAGACCTACATTGTTGATCTTTCCTGCCAAAGCGAATACCTTGGTACCCTTCGACTTTTCGGTTCCGATTGAAGAGAACCATTCCCATCCGCGGTTGAAGATAACTGGGATGTTAGCGAAAGTTTCAACATTGTTTACATTGGTCGGGAGTTCCATATAACCAGCCTGTGCTGGGAAAGGTGGCTTGAATGTAGGTTCGCCACGCTTACCTTCCATCGAGTGGATAAGAGCGGTTTCCTCACCGCAAACGAATGCGCCAGCACCGTAGCGGAGTTCGATTTCGAAATCGAAGCCTGTTCCCATGATGTCCTTGCCCAAAAGACCGTATTCTTCAGCCTGTTTGATAGCAACCTGGAGTCTGTGGATTGCCAATGGGTATTCAGCACGGATGTAGATCAAACCTTTGGTTGCGCCGATGCAGTAACCGCAGATTGCCATAGCTTCGAGAATCGAGTGCGGGTCACCTTCGAGGACGCTTCTGTCCATGAATGCTCCCGGGTCACCTTCGTCAGCGTTGCAGGTAACGTACTTCTGTACACCTGGACGGCTCTTCGAAGCGATTTCCCACTTAACGCCAGTCGGGAAGCCTGCGCCACCACGACCGCGGAGACCTGATTTCTTTACTACGTCGATAGCCTCAGCTGGAGTCATTTCGGTAAGAACCTTACCCAAAGCAGCATAACCTTCGCGAGCGATGCATTCGTCGATGTTTTCAGGATCGATGAAACCGCAGTTACGCAAAGCGATACGAATCTGCTTCTTGTAGAATTCCATGTGCTTCGAGTCGCTTACATGTTCCTTGTTTTCAGGATCGGTGTAAAGTAAGCGGGTTACTTTTCTACCTTTAATAATATGTTCTTCGATGATTTCCTTTGCATCTTCAGGAGTTACCTGAGTATAGAAAGTGTTGTCAGGAATAACCTTTACGATTGGGCCTTTTTCGCAGAAACCGAAGCAGCCAGTCGGAACAACCTTTGCAAATTCTTTCAAACCGTGAGATTCGAGCTCCTTGTCGAGCTGAGCCATAATTTCATGGCTTCTGGATGCGGAACAGCCAGTACCGCCGCATACCAAGAGGTGCATTTTGTATTGTGCCATTAGTTCTAATCCTCCTTATTTAGATTGATCTGTAGTTAGCAGGAAGAATTCCTTCGATCAATTCTCCGTTCTTAATATACTTTTCAATGATTTCGTCGGCCTTCTTTACGTCAACGTAACCGAAAACCACCGGGTCGCTACCTGGGCGAGTTACTTCGATAGTCGGTTCTGCGTGGCAGTAGCCCATATCGCCAACCTGAATTACCAAAGCCTTAACGCCTCTCTTGTCGAGTTCTTCCATGAGGTAGTTCATGATTTCCTTTGCACCTGCTGCGATGCCGCTGGTAGCCATACCTACCTTAATCTGAACGATAGCGTCGGGAGAATTGCTGTTTTCCCTGAGCTGCATTTTGCCTTGCATGTCTTCCTTAATCTTCCTAAGTTCTGCAAGATTCTTGATTTTATTCATACTTATCCTCCAAAGTTAATTTTGAAATATTTGTATTACATTTATTTAACTAGTTTCTAACCTAAAAAATTGAAAGTCCAAAGTTAATTTATTTAATGTTTCGTAAAATGCTTTTTTGCCCCAACTTTTGCAAACTTGCTAATTTGTAAATATTCTAAATAAGTTAATTGTTGTAAACTTGCGTAATATGCTTATAATTATAGTTTTAGGCTAAAATTTGTACTGCGATTCTATTCTAAATAAATGTTTTTAAACATATATATTTATAGGTGTAAAATAGGGGTTAAAAAGGGATGTGGAGTCCTAAAAAGTGTCCTCGGCTTTGCAGAGTTTTTTTGATTTTTTTTTCTTTGATTTTTTACGATGGATTAATTCTTCACATACAAAAAAAGAAGCCCCGAATTTAATCGGGAGCTTCTATATTTTTGTTCATTTTGCAGTTGTCGTTGCTCGCAACGACCCTACAAATTGTCCATTGTTAATTGTCAATTATCAATTGTCAATTAGATTGTCATACCGCCGTCAACGCTCAAGGTAGCACCGTTGATGTATGCAGCCTCTTCGCTAGCGAGGAACAGGTATGCAGATGCAATTTCTTCGGGCTGTCCGAGACGACCAACCGGAACCTTTGCTCTCATGCCGTCAAGTACATTTTCGGGCATCTTGGCAACCATGTCGGTTTCGATGAAACCTGGAGCAACTGCGTTTACAGTGATGCCCTTCTTGCCAAGTTCGCGAGCCAAAGTCTTGGTCATACCGATAAGACCAGCCTTTGTTGCTACATAGTTGGTCTGTCCGAAGTTACCGTACAAAGCAACAACCGACGATGCGTTTACGATACGGCCGTAGCCCTTTTCGAGCATGTAAGGAGTGATAGCCTTGATGCAGTAGAAGCTTCCGCTGAGGTTGATGTCGATAACCTGCTGCCACTGTTCGATAGTCATCTTCTTCAAGGTGCTGTCGTTGGTGATACCTGCGTTGTTGATGAGGATATCAATCTTTCCGTACTTGTCGTTAACTCTCTTTGCTGCTTCGCAAACAGCCTCGTAGTTGCTCGAGTCGATAGCGTCGAATTCTGCTTCAAGGCCCATTCCCTTCATCTTTTCGATGAAAGCGTTGCCTCTTTCTGCGTTACGAGCCCAAAGAATAACCTTTGCGCCTTCCTGTGCGAATCTGATGGCGGTAGCTGCGCCAATACCAGCGGTTCCGCCAGTGATGATAGCTACTCTATTTTCCAATCTTTTCATTGTGTTAATTTTTTAAAACCTTTCTGCATTTAATAATTTTGCTGTTCCAGCTATTGCGACCTTTCCGTCGGCATCCTGAAGGGTGCACTTGATTGTTCCGCGGTGCTTTACCTCGTCGAGTTCAACAACTTCGAACACTGCATCGTAGTCCTGCTCTACAAATACCGGTGACATGAATTTCATTTCCTGGTACAGGTAGATAGTGCCTTCGCCCGGCCACTGTGTTCCGAAAACCTTCGAGAATACTGCACCTGCGAAGAATCCGTGTACAATGCAACGCCCGAATATGCTCTTCGAAGCATACTCGGGGTTGATGTGTATGGGGTTGTTGTCGCCGCTAATCTGAGCGAAAGTGTCAACATTAGCCTGCGTGTACCTTACCTTTTCGGTATAGGTGTCGCCCAATTTTATCTTGCTCATAGTCAACTTGTTTAGAAAACCATTGGCTTGAGGTTCGGATCGATGATGAGGGTAGCTTCGGTTGCTGCCTGGATAGCTGCAACTGCTGCATCCTTGTCACCGAATTCGGTGTTGTATTCCTTCAGTACGATACCCTTGTCGGTAACTTCCATTACGCCCATTTCGGTAACGATGAGGTTAACCTGCTTTGCAGCTGTGAGCGGGAGGTTGCACTTGTGCAATATCTTGAAGTTGCCCTTCTGGGTGTGTTCCATAGCAACGATAACGCGCTTAGCACCAACAACGAGGTCCATTGCGCCGCCCATACCCGGGGTAAGTTTGCCAGGAATCATCCAGTTTGCGAGGTTTCCTTCTTCGTCAACCTGCATAGCGCCGAGGATGGTAGCATCAACGTGTCCGCCACGGATGATTTCGAACGAATGAGCCGAGCTGAATGTTGCTCCGTCGGGAAGAACTGAAGCGTATCCGCCGCCAGCATCGATTATATGTTCATCCTGTTCGCCTTCTGCGGGTTTCGGTCCCATTCCGAGGATACCGTTCTCGCTCTGGAGGTACAATTTTACGCCTTTTGGCAGATAGTTCGGAACCATTGTCGGCAATCCGATACCCAAATTGACAACATCGCCGTCGTGGAGTTCGAGAGCCACTCTCTTTGCGATAGTTTCTCTAATTTGATTTTTATCCATCATACGTAATTTTTTTTAGTTAATTATCTGTTTTCCAGTTCGAATTTCAGTCTTTCGGTGAGCAGAGGGATAATCTTGTAGAGGTCGCCTACAATACCGAGGTCTGCTACTTTAAATATAGGTGCAAACTTGTCCTTGTTGATTGCAATGATGAATTCCGACTCTTCCATACCTGCAAGGTGCTGGATTGCGCCCGAAATACCGTTTGCAATGTAGAGGTTAGGACGAACGGTCTTACCAGTCTGGCCAACCTGACGGTCGTGAGGCATAACGCCTGCGTCAACCATTGCTCTCGACGATGAAACTTCGCCGTGAAGAACTTCTGCCAACTTGCCGAGCATTTCGAAACCTTCCTTCTTTCCAACGCCACGACCACCAGATACAAGAATCTTTGCGTCAGCAATATCAACCTTGTTCGAGGTAACCTTTACATTTTCAAGAAGTTTTACTTTGAACTTCGACTTGTCGAAATTAATCTTTACATTTTCAACTTCACCCTTTCTCGAGGTGTCCTTTGCCATCTTCTGCATAACGCCCGGACGAACGGTTGACATCTGTGGACGGTGATTTGTACACATGATGGTAGCCATGATGTTTCCGCCGAAAGCAGGACGGGTCATCATAAGTTCCTTGGTGTCTTCCGAAATTTCGAGCTTTGTGCAGTCTGCTGTAAGACCAGTGGTTATACGAGCCGACAGACGTGGACCGAGGTCACGACCGATTGTAGTTGCGCCAATGAGGAAGATGCTTGGCTTGTAGTCGTGGATTATCTGGGTGATAGCCTGAGTGTAAGGCTCGGTGATATAGTCCTTCAAGCATTCATCTTCAGCGAGCAGTACATGGTCTGCACCGTAAGCGATGAGTTCCTGAGCCTTATCGGCGATGTTGTGTCCCAAGAGGACTGCGTAAACCTTCTCGTTGAGTGCTCCTGCCAAGTCGTGAGCCTTGCCCAACAGTTCCAATGCAACCTTCTGTATTACGTTGTCGCGCTGTTCGATGAAAACGTATACGTTTTTATATTCTGATTTATCCATATTGGTATCCTATTAAATGATGAATTTTTCTTTTAATTTGCTAATGATGAGGTCAACGGCTTCTTCAGGGCTAACTTCGTAGGTTTCGCCGGCTGGCTTCAAAGCCTTAGTGAACGACTTGAATACTCTTGTCGGAGAACCCTTCAGACCGAGGAGGTTTTCATCTGTTCCGGTCTTGTCGGCGTTCCAGATTTCAACTTCGCGGTTGTAAGCCTCAACGATTCCGTTTACTGTCATGTACCTTGCCTTGTTAGCTGTTGCGAGAACTGTGAAAACGCATGGCATTTCGGTTTCGAGGATTTGGTAACCTTCTTCGGTTGACTTCTTTACGCGGCAGTTCTTACCGTTGACTTCGAGGTCGAGGAGGTAAGAAACCTGAGGAAGACCGAGGTGTTCTGCGATCTGTGGACCAACCTGTGCGGTATCACCGTCGATAGCCTGACGGCCAGCGAGGATGAGGTCAAAGTCGATCTGGCGGAGAGCACCAGCGATAGCCCTTGATGTAGCGAGGGTGTCGGCACCACCGAGCTTGCGGTCGGTGAGGAGGATGGCGCGGTCAACGCCCATTGCCAAAGCTTCGCGCAAAGCTGCATCAGCCTGCGGAAGACCCATTGTGAGGACGGTTACAGTTGCGTTGTACTTGTCTTTCAACTGGAGAGCCAATTCGAGAGCTCCCTTGTCGTCGGGATTTATAATGCTGGGGATACCTTCGCGGATAAGGGTTCCGGTTTTCGGGTCAAGTTTTACCTCGGTGGTATCCGGTACTTGCTTTATACAAACTACTATATTCATTTTCTTGATTTTAATGTTAGTGAAAAATTATTTTAACAGTTTACCAGAAATAACCATTCTCTGAACTTCCGAAGTTCCTTCGTAGATTTCGGTAATCTTTGCGTCTCTCATCATTCTTTCAACAGGATATTCGCGAGTGTATCCGTAACCGCCGTGGAACTGAACAGCCTTGGTTGTCATTTCCATTGCAGTTTCTGCTGCGAACAACTTAGCCATTGCTGCGTCTGCCGAGAATGGAACGTGTTTGTCCTTCTTGTCGGCTGCGCTGTAAACGAGCAATCTTGCAGCTTCGATTCTGGTTTCGAGGTCAGCGAGCTGGAACTGGGTGTTCTGGAACTGAGAAATCGACTTTCCGAACTGCTTGCGTTCCTTTGTGTACTTAACAGTTTCGTCCATAGCACCTTGTGCAATACCGAGAGCCTGAGAAGCAACACCGATACGTCCACCGTCGAGGGTGGTCATTGCAACCTTGAAGCCCTTTCCGAGTTCGCCAAGCTGGTTTTCCTTAGGAACAATGCAGTTTTCGAAAATAAGTTCGCAGGTTGACGAACCGCGGATACCCATTTTCTTTTCCTTCTTGCCGATTGAGAATCCCTTGAAGCCCTTTTCAACTATGAAAGCCGAAATGCCCTTTGTTCCCAACGACTTGTCGGTCATTGCGATAACGATGTAAACATCTGCGTTGCCTGCATTGGTGATGAAGATCTTGGTTCCGTTGAGAACCCAGTGGTCGCCGTCGAGAACTGCAGTGGTCTGCTGTCCCGAAGCATCGGTACCAGCGTTAGGTTCGGTAAGACCGAAAGCGCCAATCCACTGACCGCTAGCAAGCTTTGGCAAGTACTTCATCTTCTGCTCTTCGGTTCCGTATTCCAAGATAGGGCCGATGCAAAGCGAAGTGTGAGCCGAAACTACGATACCAGTAGTAGCGCAGCATCTCGAAAGCTCTTCGACAGCCATTGCGTAGAGTTTGTAATTTCCACCGGCTCCGCCGTACTGTGTCGGTACCGGAATTCCCATAATTCCTAATTTTCCCATCTTCTCGACGGTTTCAATAGGAAATCTTTCTTCTTCGTCTATTTCTGCAGCCAAAGGTTTTACTTCGTTTTCTGCAAAACTTCTAATCATCTGCTGAAATAATACTTCTGTTTTTGATAATCCAAAGTCCATAATTATCTTTTGTTTTTATTAATTTACAGTTAATAAATTTTAATTTTTAAACGGTCGTAAAATTAGTATTTATTTTTGAAAAAGAGGCATACTTATATTAAATATTTTTATGCACAATGTTAATTTGCTGAGAATAAATGGATAATCGGTAATTCGGCTCTCGGAAGGGTAAAAATCTTGACTGCGTTTCCTGTCGATTTCATTTGGCTTGAAAGCTTGCTTATAAGTTGCCATTTCTATGCCTTTTTGTTGAGTTGTGGCAACTTTTGAATGTTTATAAATTGCCATAACTATGTATTAATATTAAGATATGGCAACTTTTATTGTTTTATAAGTTGCCATAAGTCGGTGGTTATAGTTATTTATGGCAAGTTTAGGTTGTCCGTCTGGATTTGCAATCCAGGCGGTGTGAATATAAGGATTTGTAATCCTAAATTATTTGATATTCATTTCGTTAGTAAAATGTATTGCTTTGTAAATGCTAATGGCTTTAGTGGACATCAATTTCTATTCCATCAGTTTTGTAATATCCTTCATCGAAAACACAATATTGAGATTCATATTGCATCCCGGCATCCTTATGGATTGGTATCACTCCAATAGATG
>CADARW010000045.1 GCA_902790405.1 uncultured Bacteroidia bacterium | reverse complement strand
ACGCAGACAACCTATTATTCGTATGTTGACGCAAATGTAACCTTGCAGAAAAAGTCAGAAGAAAAGCCCGTTTACGACAAAAAATTGTCGATAAAAGGCAGTTTCCTGAAAAGCTACGACGAGGCAGCTTACGCAGCATACAGGGATTTGGAAAACAAGCTGTTGAAGATTCTGGAAGAAAACATCAAGTAGTCTGTTTCCACGATGAGGATTCTGATTGTTGCCAACAAGATGCCTTATCCAGCCAAGGATGGGGGGACAATCGCTACGCTTTCGCTTGCGCGTTCGTTGCGCAAGTGTGGTTGCGAAGTGGACTTGCTGGCTATGAATACACCTAAGCATTATTGCAAGGTGGATGATATTCCTGCCGAGATTTCATCGGAAATAAACTTCCAAGCAGTCGAGGTTGATACAACAATCAGACCAGCAAAGGCTTTGAAAAACCTTCTTTTCTCATCGTTGCCATACAATGCAGAGAGGTTTGTAAACAAGGATTTTGAAAAAAAGCTAAGCGAACTCTTGACCGAAAACTGTTATGATGTCGTGCAGCTCGAAGGCTTGTATCTATGTCCGTACATCCAAGCGATAAGAAAGATTTCTCGTGCAAAAATCGCCTTGCGGGCTCATAATGTCGAGCACGAAATATGGCAACGTATGGTCGAAAACGAAAAGTCGCTTCCAAAAAGACTGTACAAGGGCATAATCGCTAGGCGTATGCGCAGGTTCGAACTGTCGTACATAAATTCTTACGACTACCTTGTGCCTATAACAGACCGCGATGCCGATTTCTTTGCGCAGAATGGAAATGCAAAGCCTGTGCATGTGGTCCCACTAGGGCTTGAACCTATGTCCCCGTTGTTTTCAATCGACAATTCAAATGTCGACTTCCCAGTTTTTTCGTTTTTAGGAGCTCTCGACTGGCAGCCTAACATCGAAGGAGTTGAATGGTTTGTGCGGAATGTTTGGTGTGAATATCGCAAGAGACATAGTGGGGCGAAATTTCGCGTTGCGGGGCGAAATGCAAATAAAGAATTTGTAATTTTCTTGATTTCCAGTAATGTAGATTATCTTGGGGAATTGGAAAATGTGGTGAATTATTATGCTTCAGGGGCGATTTTCGTTGTGCCACTCTTGTCGGGAAGCGGAATGCGTGTGAAGGTTGTGGAGGCTATGGCTGCAGGGAAAGCCGTTATAACAACTTCGGTCGGGACAGAAGGCATTGCAACCGAGAATGGTAGGAATATACTCATTGCCGATGATGTATCAAAGTTTATCGAATGCATGGAAAAGATAGCTGGGAATCGTGCTTCGTACGACGATATTTCTGCAAATGCAAGACGCTTTATTCGAGAAAATTACGATAATGATATGATAGCCCAAGGCTTGCGAGACTTCTATTCAATCTAAAATCCTCAATTTAAAATCGTAAATATTTCTTACTTTTGCATCCCAAATAAAGATATGAAGATATTGGCATTGTTGTCGAGAGTGCCTTTTCCGCTGGAAAAGGGTGATAAGCTTAGGGCTTACCACCAGTTGCGTGTGCTTTCGCAAAGCCATGAAATATATCTTGTCGCGCTCAGCGACGGCGATGTGCATCCTGAGGCTGTCGAAAAATTGTCGCAGTTCTGCAAGGAGGTTCACATAATCAAAATTGGGAGGGCTTCGGTGTTATGGAATTTGTTCCTGGCATTTTTCAAGGGAATTCCTATGCAATGCGGCTATTTCTATACTTCGAAAGCAAAACGCGAATTTGATGCTATAGTCGAAAGGATAAAGCCCGACCATATTTATTGCCAGCTAGTTAGGGTTGTCGAGTATGTAAAAGACCTGAATATATCAAAAACGCTCGACTATCAGGATGTGCTGTCGAAGGGAATGGCACGCAGGAGGGATGTGGCTCCGTTTTATAGCCGCCCATTGTTTGCAATGGAGTACCGTCGCTTATGCAGGTACGAGAAGAAGGCAATGTCTATTTTCGACAACTGTACGATTATTACGGCTGTAGATAGGGATTTGATTCCGCACGACGACAACAAAAGCATATATGTAATACCCAATGGTGTCGATTTGGAACAGTTCGCCAATGTGGATACAAAAAAGGAGTTCGACCTTATTTTTGCTGGCAATATGAATTATGCTCCCAATATCGATGCGGCCGAGTATCTTGTAAAACAGATTTTTCCGTTGGTACTCAAGGATTTCCCAAAGGCGAAACTGGTGCTTTGCGGTGCTACTCCTTCGGCTAGGGTTAGGGCTTTGGCTGCCGACAATGTAATTGTTACAGGCTGGGTTGATTCTATGGCCGAATATTATGCAAAGTCGCAGATTTTCATTGCTCCGATGAGGCTTGGCACAGGTTTGCAGAACAAACTTCTCGAGGCCATGGCGACACGTTTGCCATGCATAACATCGCAGCTTGCTGGACGTCCTCTCGAAAAAGCAGAAGCCGGCAAGAATTTGCTTATATGCAATTCGCCGCAGGATTATGCCGATGCCGTGAAAATGCTCATGACCGATGCCGAAAAGTACAGACAGTTGTCAGCGGCTGGATATGAATTCGTCCGCCTGAATTACAACTGGCAAACGACAACGGAAAAGTTGAGCGAAATAATTTCAGGAACTAGGAAGAAATAGACCTGTTCTCCTTATTTTATCAACCTAGATCTTACCCCAACACTTATTCCCATATACTTGTCTTTCCGCAACTCGTTGCTGTTGTAGCGCATAGCAATCTCTGCAAAAACCGACAATGCCTTATTTTTGAGCGGATAATATGCAATGTCGAATTTCACGGTTGCAACATTTGTACGTATGCCCTGAAGGAGTACATTATAGTAGCTCGAAACAGGAATATTGTTCTGGCTTGGCATATAGGCGTCCATCGTAGGGTAGAAAACATTTTGTCCGAAGTGCGAATTGAAAGAGGAGTCACAACCAACGATTGCATAAGACATTTCTAATGCACATTCTATAAAATCGTTGAAATAGCTGATACCACACAGGCCTTCAACGAAATTTGCACCAAGCGGGTGTGCGAGAGGCTTATATCCGTGGGTGTAAGTGAGTTCTTGCTGGCTGTGCGAATAGACGTATGGACGGACAATATTACCTTCCACAAAGCAATCCAAGCCCTTGACCTTGAACATATCGAAGAACTTAATTCCTCCCTGGATGCCCCATTTGTTGGCAAACCAACCGTACTGCCCTGTATAAGAACTGCTAAGCCTATGCCTAATGTCGTTCATCAGTTGTCCGACAATTACATCGTCGAGGACAAACTGTGCATATACGCAGTTCTTCTGGCTGAACGAAACTTTGAAATTTGCACCCATAAGCGCGTTGTTGTCGCTGCCAAGAGCATAGTCGACAGGGCGGAAGAAAACAACTGGGTTGAAGAATTCGAACGACATGAATTTCCTTGACATTACCGACTCGAACAATCCTATATTGACATGTTTGCCTATGCGGCAGTCGAGGTAATGAGTGACATTGTATTTGGGAATGTTGTAGGAATTGTAATGGGTCGGATTGCCAAACCTAGACCACGTGCACGAATACTTGAAGTTTAGAAATTCGCTTTCAATCTTAATGTATGGATGGTTTCCGCTGTAGTCGGACTGTAGCAACGAACGGTAGCCGTCGCCGTAGAACTGTTTTCCATTTCCGGCTTCTATGCTGAAAAATTCGGCAGGAGTGTAGTTAATGTTGAAAGTCTGCTCGAATGAAAGCAAGTATGGATAAAACTGATTTTCTGTGAAGAAGCCCCAGACTTCGTCAAAGTTAAATCCATCCTCATAATAGTATACATATTTTGAGTGAGTTAAAAATCTTTCAGTTAAGGAGTAGTTGATGTTTAACTTGTCCATTAACGAGAAATCAACGAGGAATCCGAGCGTTTCGTTCAGTTGGCAACGTTCCATGTAAGGCCTTCTAAGCGCATTGAAATTTCCGTATAGATTATATAATGGTGCAATATTCAAGAATACTTTTGGCTTTTGAAGTTTGTATGCAACAAAGTCGCTCATCGGGACAATCGAATCCGACATTTCGGTCTGCGGTGTGGTCCTGTACGGCTTCATCGACGAGTGGGTGGTCGAGAATTTGCCGTTTGCCGACTTTTCTATGTCGCGAGCAATGCGGAAGTCGCGTACCTGCAGGTTCTGTGCGAAGGCTGTTACCGACGCGAGAATTATGATTGATATTAATGCTATTCGTTTCATTTTGCGTCGATTCTAATAGTTGTTCCTTAATGCTGTCCTGAATCCAATGCTGAAGTAGTAGTCGAGAGGTTTGTCCGCGAGGTTGTACATTGAAATTCCTGCAAACCACTGCATTCGGTTCACGTGGTTCATCTCGTAGACGAACTGGAAGTCGAACTGGTCGCGAGGATGAACGAAGTTGTCTGGATATGCGTATGAAATATAATATGGTTCAAGATAGGTGGTGTGAGGAGAAATATTATACATAGCCATCACTTTGAACCATTTTATTTGGTAAGAAAGCATTGCTGTAAATAAATATGTTCTTTGGTTCTTTGGTATTGTGAGTGACTGTCCGTAGTTAGAGTTGAGTGTATTTGGTGAGTGCCAGTCTGAATGTTTGCCGTTGCCGTTTACGTTGCTACGCCAGAATGTGCGGAACTGGTAGGCAAGATTGTATTCCAATTGTATATGCAGACCTTTGACATTTAGTAGGTTGTGGTTTTTATATCCAATCTGGAAGTCTATGTTGGGTTCGGTGTATGAAGTATAAGACGAATCAGAGTTTATCATTATATACTTGTCAATATTCATGGCCATTTGTGTGTAAAAAATTCCAATTTTGGGATTTTCGTACATGACATTTGCACCGAATCGTGCATTGGTATTGTCTGCAAAGATAGGGTAGAAGAGTCTTGCTACAGGAATTCCCTGTGCAAGCCCTTCCCAGAATGTCTTGTTCTTGTGGTCGATTACGCTTTGCTCGAAGAAAGTGAACTGCCAGCCGTTTTGTGGGTTGTAAATCATGAAGTTGTATGTCGCAACCTTGCTGGTTTTGTCGGCTGTTTCAACATTTTGCATCGTATTGTACTGCATAAGGCGCGTGACGAGGTTCACGTATTCCCATTTGCCGAACTTTACGCTTGTCTTTACGTATGGCATTGGCGCTGCGTAGTCGGAAAGTATCATCGAGTGAAGTCCGTCGCCGATGAAAAGGCGGTCGTAGCCTAGTGTGAAGTTGAGGCATTTGATTGGGCGGAACGAAATGTTTCCGTAGGCATTGGCATAGTCGAATTCAGTATAGCCGTTTAGTTTCTTCACTCGGGCATATCCGGGAATATTGCCTTTTATTCGGTAAACTTCTGCCATATATGCTGGCAGCATAGCCTGATTTTCATAGAAACTGGTGTTCAGGTAAACATATTCGCTCAGTTTTGCGTGGACAATCGCACCGCGAGTGTTGGTGTAGCCGTTGATGCCTATAGGATTTTTATAGTCGGAGAGGTCGTTTAGCCTGTTGTAGCGGAAGTCGAATACAGGGTCGATATAGACCTTGTATTTTTCGTTGCCTATAATAAATAGGTGTTCGTGGAACAACTTGCGGACGAACCAGTTTTTCTCAACCTTGTCGTTTTTTGGAAAAATCAGGCTGTCGTAAACTTCGTTTTCGACGCCGGTCGTAGGCCTTATGGCGGTATTAACACCTTTGAAATATATGTCGGCATCGCGCATGTTTTGCAGGTGACCTATTGTAAAGTCGTCCTGCGCAAGAGCGATGCTGGCAATCGTTATTGAGATTAGGTATAGTAATGTTTTCTTTAGCATCTTTTTCGTGAAATTTGGGCAAATTTAAGAAAAAAAAATACCCGACAGTTTATGTGGCGCTTTTTTTTGAAATTGTTGCTGAGACTTATTATTTTTGCAAAAACAAATTTACAAATAGTGCTCAAACGTACATTCGACATATTATGTTCTTTTCTCGGTCTGATTATATTGTCGCCCTTGTTCATCATCGTGGCAATATTGGTGGCAACGACTTCGCCGGGCGGAGTTTTCTATCGCCAGGTCAGGGTGGGACGAAATTTTCGCAACTTTAAGATTCTGAAGTTCCGTTCCATGCGTCCCGATTCCGACAAAAAGGGCTTGCTAACTGTTGGTTCGAAGGACAATCGCGTTACAAAAGTCGGATATTTTATCCGTAAGTACAAGATTGATGAGTTGCCGCAACTGATAAATGTACTTGTCGGAGATATGAGTTTTGTGGGACCGCGTCCCGAGGTGCCAAAGTATGTCGAGATGTACAACGAAGAGCAGCGCAAGGTTTTGTCGGTTCGTCCGGGTATAACCGACTATGCATCGATTGAATATCGCAACGAAAACGACATTTTAGCTAAATCAGATAACCCCGAGCAAACATACATTGACGAAGTTATGCCTGCGAAGTTGAAACTTAACTTGCAGTATATCAACGATATGTCGCTGTGGGTTGATGTAAAGATAATTTTTAAAACATTTTTTAAAATTTTTGATTGAGGATTGAAAAAAATGTAGTACTTTTGCAGTCGCAATTGCCCAATGGTGTAATGGTAGCATCCCAGATTCTGGCTCTGATAGTTCGGGTTCGAGTCCTGATTGGGCAACAAAGCTAAAACGCAAGATTAGTCTTGCGTTTTTTTTATTTTGCACCCCAAATTTGTCCCCCAATATTTATGTCATTTTGTCTTCGAAAGTTCATTAAAATGGACAAATTGTCCACTTAACTGACTGAAAGTCAGTAATAATATGCTGAATTATGGCATGGCTCACTATTTGCTATTTACGAAATCGAACCTGCAAAAGTGGCAGGCGGAACAAAGTAAAAAGAATTAAATTATTGGAGGTTTTAATTATGTTACCATCAGTTAGAAATTCAAGAAGAAACCAGAATGTATGGCTTCCGTCAATTTTCGAAGACTTCTTCACCGATGATTTTATGGGCGTTCCTGTCAGCAGGCAGTTCGCAACACCTGCGGTAAACATCAAGGAAACCGAAAAGAATTACGATATCCAGATTGCCGCACCGGGCATGACAAAGGATGACTTTAAGTTGAGTATCAACGAGAACTACGAGCTCGTAATCTCACTGGAGAAGAACGACAAGAAAGAGGAGAAAAACGACAAGGACGAAAAGCACGGAACTTGGTTGCGCCGTGAGTTCTCATACGCTTCGTACTCGCAGAGTTTTGTAATCCCCGAAGATGTTGAAATTGAAAAGATTGGCGCAAAAATGGAACACGGTGTCCTGAACATCGACTTGCCAAAGAAGGAAGTCGTCAACAAGGCTCCTGCAACACGGCAGATTGCAATTCAATAATTGTATTCCGTTATGTAACAAAAAAATGGCGATTGCATTGCAACCGCCATTTTTTTTATTGGATATAATTCCAAATTTCCTCTGGCTTTTCAATTGTGATGTCCGCTCCCGATTCAATCAGTTCCTTCTTGGTTCTAAATCCCCAAAGCACACCTATTGCGGTAAGATCTGCATTTTTCGCTGTGACCATATCGACGTTGGAATCACCGAGATATAGGATTTCGTTCTTTTCGACGGGACACAATTCTATTATTTTGTTGACTATAGTCGGGTCGGGTTTTGTAGGAACTTCCGGTCCTGTGCCAATAGTCGCTACAAACTTTATGTCGGGGAAGTAGAAGTTTACAACGGCATCGACGCCTTCCTGGTATTTGTTAGATGCTACGGCAATGTTTATTCCTTTGGCATTCAGTTGCTTCAGAAGCGGAATTATGCCTTCGTAGGGACAGGTTTCTTCGTGCAGATGGGCGTTGTAGCGGACGATGAACTCATCTAATATCTGACGGCAGAAATCGTCGTCGGTGCGGTATTCTTCGGGCAGGGCAAGCCTTATGAGCCTGCGTATCCCCGAACCGATAAAATAGCGGTATTCGTCGTGTGTGTGAAGCGGAAAACCGTGTTGCTGCAATACGTAGTTGCAGGCGTTTGTCAAGTCGCCGATGGTGTTGAGCAATGTGCCGTCGAGGTCGAATATTATGAGTTTTGTCATTGTAATTTTTTTTTGTAGTCATTCCGCAAAACAAAGCGAACAGGCGTAGTTTCGAGCCTTGTGAGACTGTTTGTGCGGAATCTCCTTGGTGTAAGAATTGGAGATTCCGCATAAGCGAACTCACGCAACACGTTCCTTAGTTGGTTCGTTCTGCTTTGCGGAATGACGTTTTGTTTAGAACTTCGGCTTAATCGAATAGTTCTTACTCAACCAAAGCATCTGTTCTGCAAAGTTGTCGGGGTAGGAGATTTCAATGTCCTTCAAGTTGCCCTTGTCATCGAATACTTGCGTAAGTTTCGGATTTACAAAGCCTCCGTAAGGTGCAAGATTCAATGCACGGTAGCGTTCAAGCACTTCCTTGTGCAATTCGGGGTCAACCTTTACGGCATATTTCTCGACCATAGCTGCGCCTGCTGCATAGTCGCCTTCCGACTTGATACGCTGTATTTCGGCAAGCAAAGTTCCGAACAATTCACGCAACTTCTTGTAATCATTAATTTTAACGTATGTCTTGCCGTCCTTCTTGAACATTTCAATCACATTGTCGGCCTTGCCGTTTTCGTAGCACCAGCGCGAAATGAGAGCACGGTTGCGCATGTGGGCTTCCTCGATGTTCTTGCCTTCCAATATTCTGGTAAGTTGGGTGATGAGTCCGTTGCGGATATAGCCGTCGTATTCTGCCTTGTAGGCTTCGTTGTCGGGCAACAAACCGAGTTCAACCATCTTGTCGTCGGCAAGGTAGTAAAGTCCAAAGAGGTCGGCACGAGCTTCTTCCAATGTTGATGAATGTTCCTTGAGTGCGTTGGGGTCGGTGTCGGGCAAAAGCTGACCGCTGCCGTGTCCAAGGCATTCGTGAAGGTCGGTGTGAAGATTGTCGGTGATGGAGCTGTACTTCTTGGCTCTTGCGATTTCGTCTTCGCTGGCTGCAAATTCCTCAAGGCTTCCGCCACGCTGCAAAGCTGCCTGGTCGTAGGCATAAGTGAGGTTTGTAATGGTTACAGACTTCGAGCCGTGGTCCTTGCGAATCCAGTCGGCGTTTGGCAGGTTGATTCCGATTGGCGGAGCAGGGAAGCAGTCGCCACCGAGAGCAACAACGTTTATGGCCTTTGCCGAAACACCTTTTACCTTTTCCTTCTTGAAACGCTTGTCAACAGGGCTATTATCCTCGAACCACTGTGCGTTTTCGCTGATGAGCTTGGTCATCTTGGTGGCTTCGATGTCCTTGAAGTCAACAATTGCTTCCCAAGTTGCCTTAAGTCCCAGAGGGTCACCGTAGTTTTCGATGAAACCGTTTACATAATCCACGCGTGGGTCGGTATTTTCAGCCCACATTACATTGTATTCGTCCCAAGTTGTGAGGTCGCCTGTATTGTAGTATTCGATCAACTTGCGCAGTTCGGCTTTCTGCACATCGCTTTCGGCAAACTCGATTGCCTTTTCGAGGTTTTCGACAATCTTTTCGATGGTTTCGCTGTACATTCCGCCAATTTTGTACGTGCGCTCGATAATGTCACCCGAGTCGGCAGTCTTTATCAGCTTTGAGTTCAGACCTTTCGAAATAGGCCTTGCTGTGTCGGGAACCTGCATTTTGTTATAGTAGTCTTCAACTTCCTTTGCTGTAAGGTTTTCGTAGAAATTGTTGCACGACTGAGCAATGATGTCAACTCCCTCTGCGGTGTTGTTCTTGCTCTGGTACTTGTCGGGATTGAAGATGATGTCGCAGAGAAGGTCGGTGAACTCATTTTTGTCCATGCCTTCGGTTGCGTTCATTGCAATGTAGCCGTCCTTCGACTGTTCGAGCAACATCCTGAAATATTCCTCAGAAAACTTTGGCGAGAACTTGTCGTTGGAGTAGTGGTGGTGAATGCCGTTTGCGAACCATACCTTCTTAAGATATATCTCGAAGTTTTTCCAGCTATCGCATTCCTTGTCGCCTTCGTAGGTAGTGTAAATTCCTTCCAATGTGTTACGAATCATAAGGTTGTACTTGAAGAACTGGTCGTACAAAATGTCGCGTCCCCAGTAGGTAGCTTCGGCCAAATAATAGATGAACTGCTTTTGCTGTAGAGATAGCGAATCCCAGTCTGGTACCTGGTAGCGCATTACATTGATGTCATCGAACTGGTCAATCTGCCATTGGAATTCCTGTTCCTCGGCAGGTTTTGCCTCTTCTTTCTTTTCTGTGCACGATGACACGATTAAACTTCCGCTAATCATAACGAATAATAGTTTTGTTAAGCTTTTCATATACAATATTGTTAAATAAAAATCATGTTGCCAAGCCATATAGCAAGGCAATGTGCAAAGATAATTTTTTTTGCAATGTGCAACAAAAAAAGGATAGCCGAAGCTATCCTTTCAAAAAAATGTAGATTTGGGAGTGTTTACTTCATTACAGAAATTCTTCTGTTTGTAACGTTGCCGTTTGCATCGCGTATTATCAGGATATAATGTCCCGACAGCATGTTTTCGGTAGAAATGCTTGTGAAATCGCTAGCAATGTTGTCGATTGACATTATTTCCTTGCCGAGGATATCACAAATTCTAATCGATTCGATGCTATTGCCTTCGATGTTGATTACGTCCTTTGCAGGAACTGGATAAACATTGATTTCGGTCATTGCATTTTCGTCGATGCCAACTGTAGTGATAGTGAGGTGGAGAGTTACTATGCTATCGCAACCAGCAGCTGTTGCTAAAGTATCAACGTAGTCACCGCTTACAGTGTATTCTACGCCATTCCAGGTGAATGAATTAACAGCTTCTTCGGTGATTTCGTTTGTAACCGAATTGTTAATTGTGAGGTGCAAGGTTGCCAGGCCGTCACATTCATCTTCATTTTCGGCAGGGATGGTATGTGTGAAGTCACCGCTTTGAGTGTATTCCTGATCGTACCATGTGAAGCTGTCGCATGTAGTTACCGATTCCTCGGTGTTGGCAGGAGTGTTGATTGTGAGGTGGAGAGTAACCTGACTGTCGCATTCACCTTCATTTTCTGCAGGGATAGTATGGGTGAAGTCACCGCTTTGAGTGTATTCCTGACCGTACCATGTGTAGCTGCCGCAAGCAGTTGCCGATTCCTCGCTGTTGGCAGGAGTGTTGATTGTGAGGTGGAGAGTAACCACGCTGTCGCAACCGTTAGCAGCAGTTAATGTGATAGTGTAATCACCGCTTTCATTGTAAGTTTCGTTGTTCCAAGTGTACGAACCACAAGCTGCCGCATTAATTTCATTGGTAACAGCTTCGTTGATTGTGAGGTGGAGAGTTACCACGCTGTCGCAACCGTTAACAGCAGTTAATGTGATAGTGTAATCACCGCTAGCATTGTAAGTTTCGTTGTTCCAAGTGTACGAACCGCAAGCTGCAGCATTGATTTCATTTGTAACAGCTTGGTTGATTGTCAAGTGCAATGTTACAATGCTGTCGCAACCATTTGCAGTATTGAAATTCTGAGTGTAATCACCGCTTGCAGAATATATTTGGTTGTTCCATGTGTAATTTTCGCATGCTGTAGCATAAAATTCTTCTTCAGCTGATTGGTTGATTGTCAAATGAAGAGTAATCAAACTGTCGCAACCTTCTGCCATTGGTACTGTATGATAGAAGTCGCCGCTTTCTGTGTATGGCTGTTCGTACCAAGTGTAGCTGTCGCATGCGGTAATATATTCATCGCGAGTAGGAGCTTCGGTAATAGTAAGGTGAAGTGTTACTACGCTGTCGCAACCGTTAGCAGCAGTGAATGTCTGAGAGTAATCACCACTTGTTGTGTAGGTTTCGTTGTTCCATGTGTAAATTCCACATTCGGTATCGTTGAATTCGTAAGCAACTGGCTGGTTGATTGTGAGGTGGAGAGTTACCACGCTGTCGCAACCGTTAGCTGCCGTGAATGTCTGAGTGTAGTCGTCGCTTACGGTGTAGGTCTGCTCGTTCCAAGTGTACGAACCGCAAGCCTCGGCTTCGACATGTTCAGCCAGCGGTTGGTTGATAGTCAAGTGTAAAGTTACCACACTGTCGCAACCATTTGCAGCAGTGAATGTCTGAATGTGGTCACCGCTTGTTGTGTATTCCTGTCCGTTCCATGTGTATGAACTGCAAGCTGTTTCAGAGAATTCGTAAGCTGTCGGCTGGTTAATTGTGAGGTGCAATGTTATTATGCTGTCGCATACTTCAGGATTGGTCGAAGGAACAATGTGAGTGTGGTCACCGCTCTGTGTATATTCTTCGCCGTACCAAGTGTAAGAACCGCATGCAATTGCCGATTCTTCGCGAGTTGGAGCCTCGGTGATTGTGAGGTGCAGTGTTACCACGCTGTCGCAGCCGTTAGCAGCAGTGAATGTCTGGTTGTAGTCGCCACTTGTAGTGTACGATTCTTCGCCCCATGCGTAAATTCCGCAAGCTGTTTGTGTGAATTCGCCAGCAACTGGCTGGTTGATTGTGAGGTGGAGAGTTACCACGCTGTCGCAATTGTTAGCTGCAGTGAAAGTCTGCTGGTAATCGCCGCTTGCGTTGTAAGTTTCGTTGTTCCAAGTGTAAGATACACATGCTGTCTGTGCGAATTCCCAAGCAACTGGCTGGTTGATTGTGAGGTGCAATGTAACTACGCTGTCGCAATTGTTTGCTGCGGTGAAAGTCTGATTGTAGTCTCCGCTTTGGGTGTATTCCTGTCCGTTCCATGTGTATGATTCGCAAGCTGTCTGTGCGAATTCCCAAGCGACAGGCTGGTTGATTGTCAGGTGCAATGTTACCACACTGTCGCAACCTTCATTCATTTCAACATTATGCGTGTAGTTGCCACTTTGTGTGTAGTTCTGACCGTACCATGTGAAATTGGAGCATGCAATGCGTGTTTCTTCACGTGTTGGTGCCTCGTTTATTGTAAGATGCAATGTTACGATACTGTCACGCGGACCAACTGTGTAGGTTTTTGTGTAGTCTCCGGAAGTTGTGTAGGTTGTTCCGTCCCAATCGAAAGAATCGCAAGCAGTTTCCGAAAATTCGTGGTGTATTGGATTATATATGAATTCGATATCGTCAATGTAAAGAGCGTCCCCGCCAGAACCTCCTCCTGCATCCTTGTTGGTAGAGAAAGTAATTAATACGAATTGCGGGTCGTTGCATGAATATCCCTCATATATTATCGGTGTAGAATGGCGTTGCCATGTGCTTCCATTGTTTGGAAAGTCGTACGATGGAACGGCACCTACAATGTGGCTTTGATATCCGCTAGGATTTGCTGCAAGCGGGTCTTTTAGATCGTAGTTGTCGTGAATGTAAAGGTGGCAGCATGCCTTAGAATTATTACTTGCATTTACGACCTTTGCCCAGAATACTATAGAGTCTGGTTTGGCGTTAAGCCTGTGGTTAAATTCTTCGCTTGATGTTTTTGTTTGGTTGCAGTTGTTTACATTTGATGCTGTACTACTTGCGAGTTGCATTTGTCCGCTTGTTAAAGCACCATTAGCTGTAATTGATGTAATAAAAAGATTTACGGATGTGGAAAAAATCTTGCAAGAAGAACCTGTAGCGCCAGGACGCACATCATTCGATTGTTCGTGTCTGGTTTGTGCGGCTGTTCTGCATAGAGCATTTCCCAAAGTACAATTGGCTGATGGGAAAGAGTTCCATCCGGTTGGTTCTCCGTTGCCGTCCCATTCTTCAAAGCCTGGATTTTCCAGTTGGTAAACTTGAGAGATTGCTTTTTCAGAGTTAAAAATTAGTGCTGCGGTAATCATTACTGCTGCGCACAAAAATGTTAATTTCTTCATATTAAAAATACTTTAAAAATTTGACGGCGCAAAAGTGCATTATTTTTACGCCATAAGCGGTTTTTGAGGTTTTTATTTATTAACAGGATTGTTAATAATAAAACTCTGTGTGTCAATATTTTAATGTTTTTATTAACAGGCTATACTAAAATTTAGGCTTCATC